>NZ_AONB01000001.1:0-528048 GCF_000585235.1 Nitrincola nitratireducens
TCTTCTAGTGTTGCATACTTGTTTCATTCCTATGGTTTTCAGGTTTGAATATCCGAACTTTCAAGGTCATTCCATCGCTTAGCCGCGTGTTCGTCACTGTAGCGAGCACTTACCCAGTAATCCCCGCTGGCTGTATGCTCTTTTTTCCAAAAAGGAGCTTGCGTCTTGAGTTGGTCAATGATGAAGCTACAAGCATCAAATGCATGTTGACGATGTGAAGAAACCGCCAACACAAGGACAATTGGATCAGTTGGTTCAAGGCGACCGACTCGGTGAATTACGCGCGTTCCAAGTAGTGGCCAGCGTTGTGTTGCGTTTAATTGAATCTCATCAAGTGCTTGTTCAGTCATTTCAGGATAATGCTCAAGCGTCAGTGCAATCACATCTGGCTTTTCATTAAAGTCACGTACATACCCTAAAAAACTGACTAGGGCACCGATATCCGTGCGGCCTTGGTGTAATGCTTCGATTTCGTATGAAATATCAAAGCATTGGGTTTGGATACGAGATGTAATTGGATACATAAATAGAATCATGCTTGAAATATTCAGCATGAATATGCCATAGATGGCTAAACGTGAAAATTGCCCTAAAGAGGTAGTGTGCTTGGCGACAGAGGCGCTTATGTCTCGGCAGTGTCGATTTTATTTCAAGATTAATGACGCCTTCAAAGATGGTATACGTCTTGCTTATCCAGTAGTGAGAAAATTTACCCAAGAGCAGCACTAACCGGGTTAGTGATGAATGCTCCTGACGTGTTTATACCATTTTTGATTAAGGGGCTTTTAAATGTCAAATCATCGTCACTCAGTGACCGATATGTCTAGAGAACAGTCACTAACACCATTGCTTAGACAGGCATTTCGTCCGATGTTTCTGTTAGGTGCACTCTATAGTGTTGTTGCAATGGCGTTATGGGGCATGATGTTAAGTGGTCATTTAGTACTGAATGTCTATGCAAATGTTATGTTTTGGCATCAACATGAAATGATTTTTGGTTTTGTTGCCGCCATTATTGTAGGCTTTTTATTAACAGCGGTTCAAAACTGGACAGGAACGCGTGCGACACATGGCGCTTCTTTGTTGATTCTAGCGCTAGTCTGGATGCTCGGTCGTGTCTTAATGCTTTTTGGTGGTAGTTTACCGCCTTTACTTGTTGCAACAGTCGATTTAATTTTTTTGCCGCTCGCGGCTGTCTTTTTTGGACATATTATTCTTAAAGCGGAACAAGTCAGAAATTTATTTTTTGTACCGATTCTGCTGCTCTTGACCATCAGTAACGGCATTATGCATGCTGGCGTTATATTGAATCAATTTCAGTTTGTTCATTACGGAAGTATGAATGCTGTTTGGTTAGTGACATTGGTGATGAGTGTCGTTTCAGGGCGTGTGTTGCCTATGTTTACGGCTAACGGAACCAATACCCCCAAAGTACAGCCTTTGGTATGGTTAGATAGGGCAGCCCTAGGCTCTATTTGGCTAATTTTTGTATTACAGTTCTTGCTTTTAAAACCCTTATTAGCGCCTTCTTTGCTGTCGGCTTTTTATGCGATCGCGGCACTCCTTAATTTTGCTCGACTGATCAGATTAAAAATGTGGATCACTTGGCGGGTTCCTTTATTGTGGTCGCTGCATATTGCCGTTGCCTTTATTCCGCTAGGATTGGCGCTATTTGCACTACGCTATGCAGGCTTCGCTGTTAGTATCAGTACGGGCGTGCATGCATTAACGGCTGGTGCTATGGGAATTATGATTCTTTCTATGATGGCTCGTGTTTCTCTTGGACATTCGGGGCGTCTTTTACAACCTAAAGTGATCATGACTATCGCATTTGCATTGGTGATTTTGGCGGCTGTATCACGTGTCTTTTTAACATGGTTGCTGCCTGGCTTTGCCTTACAAGGATACTATTTTGCAATCATTGCATGGGTTGTTGCCTACGTCTTTTATATTGTTGTTTATACCCCTATTTTGACAGCACCGAGGGCAGATGGGCGACCAGGTTAACGGGAACGATAGGCCTTATGTGGTGTGATCAAACCTACTAAAACTACTCAGGGCGCCGCCATAGCCATGTGGCAGTGCCGAGTAAAATTGTGGTGACAAGTATCTGCGCTAATAAAGGGGCAGGGGATAGCCAGAGTAAACTCGCGCTAAAAATCATCATGATCAGTGCTAGGTATTTAGCTTTTCGAGAAACGGATCCATGCTCGCGCCATTGTCTGATACTGGGGCCATAGCGAGGATGGTTCAGTAACCAGAGTTCAAATTCTGGCCAGCCTTTACCCGCCGCCCAAGCACTCAACAATATGAAAGGTACAGTTGGTAGGCCTGGCAAAGGAATGCCCGCTAACGCCAGCAGCATGGCTACACTGGCGACACAGCGCCACAAGAATCTTCGTATCACTTTAGTCCCAGTCGTTGAGCGAGTTTATGTAAGTTACTGGCATCGACAGCCAGTAATCTGGCCGCTTGAGCCCATGAGTGATTAGCCTTTAAAAGCGCAAGACGAATCAAGTTACGTTGAGTTTGTTCTACCGCTATTTTTAAGGGTACAAGAGCGTTGTCAGAGCTGATGTTTGCACTTTTATCGAAGTCGTCAACGGGTTGATCGCTAAGACCCTGAAAGAAATGACTATGTAACGTAATAATGTCGGCTTTATTGACTCCATAACTCAGAGCTTTAATGGCGGCCCGACTGATGACATGTTCCAGCTCCCTGACGTTCCCAGGCCATTGATAATTAAGCAAGAGCAATTCCGCTGTGTTATCAAGTCGTAAGCTGCGAAACCCTAGTCGAGTTCTATTTTGTTCTAAAAAAAATCCTGCTAGTAAGAGAATATCATTTCCACGATCGCGTAAAGGGGGAATATGCAAAGGGTAAACAGATAGTCTATGGTAGAGATCTGCACGAAACTCACCGCTTTTCACCTGAGCTTGTAGATTGCGATTGGTGGCCGCCACTATCCTGACATCAACGTGGCGAATCTTATCAGTCCCTAGGCGCTGTACCTCACCATTTTGTAGAACTCTCAATAATTTAGCTTGTATATTCAGAGGAAGCTCACCGACTTCATCTAGAAAAATAGTTCCCTTATCTGCACTTTCAAAGCGTCCTTGACGATCACCTGTAGCCCCTGAAAAAGCCCCTTTAGCATGACCAAATAATTCACTCTCAGCCAGTGTCTCAGGCAGTGCTGCACAATTTACATAGACCATTTTTTGCGTGTGACGAGGTGAAAGAAGATGCAGTCGACGTGCAAATAATTCTTTCCCCGTGCCTGTTTCCCCTAGTAACAAAACGGGTAGTTCTGAATCAGCAACCACACTTAATTCATTCAGTACTTCGTTCAATTGAGGGCTTTGACCAATAATATTCACTTCCGAGTGCAGTTTACGTTCCATCTGTGCGTCATCTTGCCGCCCCTGTCGAAGCGCTTTATTGTCCTGCTCTAATCGACTCATACGAAGCATTGCTTCAATCACGAGCGAGCAACGCTGGAGGTCTTGTCGATGTTGTTCGCAAAAGGTACCAGGGGTAAGCGCATCAAGAGTTACCACACCCCAAATCTCACCTTCAATAAACAAAGACATGCCCATGCAGTCATGTACGGCTAAGTGTTCGCCTGGTTGGGTTTCTATCAATCCATCATAGGGGTCGGGTAGTGGACTGTCAGGTTCAAATCTAAAGGCTACACGCGTGCTACAAAGCATGGCCAAGCGGGGGTGTTGTGCGAGTTCAAATTGACGACCTAAGGCTTCTTTGACTAAACCATGACTGGCAATCGGAATGAGTGCTTGCTCATCTTTGCGTAATAAAACCACGGCTCCACAATTAAAGTAACTTTTTAATGTCGACACCAATTTCTGTAGACGAACAGGTCCTGGTTGATCGGTGACTAAATCCGCGAGCAGGCTTTCCTGAATCATGGTTTTTTTTACCTTGTAGGGTCGAATATACCGTAAATGAATTGGGTAAAAAATACCACGATGCGCCCGTGATGGATATTCCTAAGAAGAGGTATGTCAATTTATACACTCAGGCGCGATTCATTTTATGCCCTGATGAGTTTTTAGATATATGGCATGCTGTTTGCCTTTATCTATCCGAGTATTAATTGAACGAACATGATTTAAATTCTAGGAGTGCTTTATGCAATTATCAGCAGCAACTCAAGCGGGTTTGACACGCAATGTACAGCAATGGCAATCACTACCCAATAAAGACCTTATTGACTTTGTGCTTGAGCGATACCATGCGGTCCACCGAGTACAATTCCCAGAAGCCATTCATATGGCTCGCCGTGTCGAGCAGGTTCATGGAGCAAGTGCTAAGTGTCCAGTGGGCTTAACAGAGCATCTTTTACTCATGTTTCAGGAGTTGGAAAGTCATATGATGAAGGAGGAACAAATTCTGTTTCCCATGTTAGCCAATGAAAGTTACCCTCAAGGACCCATTATGGTCATGGAAAATGAGCATCAGGAGCATGAGTTGGCGTTACAACGAATACTGAGTCTGACTGATGAGCTAACGCTGCCTGAAGGTGCTTGTGGGACATGGACAGCACTTTACACGCTGCTTCGTGAGATTATTGTTGATGTCCGTGCGCACATTGATTTGGAGAGTCATGTTTTGTTTGTGCCCGTTGAAAAACATTCTGGAGCCTGTTGTGGAGGCTGTGGTGGATAAGCCAGTTATCGATAAAGTGCAGTAGGCCATGGTATAACGTCATTAGGCAGTGTTACCCTTTGAGGTTAGTCTAAAGACGTTAGTCAAAAAGTAGAGCCAAAATGCAGAAAAAAACACTCTTAGTCGTTGGCCTTGGTGATTTAGGCGGTCGGATTGCTTCTCTAGCCGTTGAGCAGGGATTAGACGTACACGGAATGCGCCGTGGTGCGCAGGCGCCTGCGGGGGTTCAGTTGATTCAACAGGATGCGGCGAGCCCATGGCCGGATTTACCGAGCCCGCCTGATGATGTGGTACTGTGCCTTTCGCCTTCTGATTCGAGTGTTGCGGCGTATCAGTTGGCCTATCTGGAAGTCGCGAAACAGGCAGCCAACGCACTTAAAAAAATCGCTCCACAAGCGCATGTCTGGTTAATTTCATCGACGGGAGTCTATGGTCAGTCCGGTGGCGAGTGGGTTGATGAGACGTCAGAGCGCAAGCCCACACGAGAAACCGCGCGCGTTCTGCTAGAGGCAGAAAACGATTGGCTTGCTCAATCTCAGCCTGTCACGTTGTTGCGCCCTTCTGGCTATATGGTCCTGGGCGCTATTTCTTGTTAAATCAAGCGCGCCAGGGTTTTCTGCCTCCTGCAGACCCTCCGATCTATACGAATCGAATCCATATCGACGATGCCGCGCGTGCGGTGATGCATCTGATTAATTGTCGCCATCGCGGAGACCTGATCGCAACGTCTTATAATTTGACGGATACCTGTCCTGCTAGCTTGCATGAAGTATTAAGTTGGTTGCAGCAGACATTGGGTGTGGAGGCCAAATCGTCAGCTCCTGCTCAGCGTGACAGTAAGCGTATTCGTCATCAGCGGCTTAAAGAGACGGGATTTGTTTGGCGGTATCTTGATTATCGGGCGGGGTATACGGCGATGTTAAGTGATATTCATCAATCAACAGATTAACTCATATACGTTGAGTTAATCTGTTGCTATCAGCTATCAGCTATCAGCTATCAGCTATCAGCTATCAGCTATCAGCTATCAGCTGTCAGTTATCAGTCAGCTGAATCCAATTGAATCTCGTCAGCACTCACGACTCAACAGGTGCTGTGGGCGTGGGTGATTTACGTTTAAACCAGCCACCACGCTTCGCGCTTTCTTCCTGAAATCCATACCAGTCTTCGAGCAATAGCGTTATAGGACTCTCGACTCATTTGGGGCAGGGCGCGTGCTAGATGTGGAGTTGACCAGTCGGCGATAAAGCCTTCATCTGATATTTCCCGTGTATTGGGTAGAAAAGCACCAGTGAAACTCGGATGCGGCCAATCACTGACCATTCGAATACGGCTGTTTCGACCCACGGGAGCGATCATCGACAATCTGTCCCACAAAAAAACAGTGGGATAGACATTAAAATGATAAGAACGCCTACAACAAAAAAGCGCCATCCAAACGATTTATACATAGCATCATTCCTTTAACGCACCCTATTCATTTGGCAAATGCAAACATAAAAATGGTCCGTCATTAAAAGGTCAAAAGCGTGCAACCGCTGTTTTTTTGCGTTAATAGAGTGCAAATTGTGACGTGTATTTATTCTTTTTTGCGTGTTATTTTATATAAGTAATTGATTTTGAGTTGTTATTTATAGGTGGTATTGATCTTGCTATCTCTTGTATACAAGATAGGATACTAGCGAGATATATCATGAATACTCTGGAAACCCTTGGTTGGACGATCAGTGATTGGCTGAGTGCGCATCAGCAGAATGAGGGCAATGGGCACTTGGAAAAACTGGTTGATGCCGTTAATCATGTAAACGACTGCGCATGGATCAGCCGTCTTTCTGCCAGCGATCTAAAACAGCAATTGGAGCATCTCAACGCACGCCGGGAGCAAGGCGACTCTTTGCCCTTGTTCGGGGTACCCTTTGCGGTGAAGGACAATATTGATGTTGCTGGATGGGTGACAACGGCAGCCTGTCCTGACTTTGCTTACACCGCTACGGAAGATGCTACCGTTGTAGCGCACCTGAAAGAAGCTGGAGCGGTCCTGATTGGTAAAACCAACCTTGACCAGTTTGCGACAGGGCTGGTGGGGACGCGCTCACCCTATGGTGCGGTATCGAACAGTTTTAAAGCTGATTATGTGTCCGGTGGGTCGAGCTCTGGTTCAGCCTCTGTGACAGCACGTGGACTGGTTGCCTTTGCCCTAGGAACGGATACAGCTGGCTCAGGCCGAGTGCCAGCCGGATTTAATAATTTAGTCGGATTGAAGCCAACCAGAGGGTGGTTTTCGATCAAGGGCGTCGTGCCGGCCTGCCGCTCAATTGACTGTGTTTCGGTGTTTGCCTTGACGGTTGTTGATGCCGTACAGGTAGCGCAGGTTCTTGGTGAGCAGCAAGATCTGGCTGATGCTTATTCGCGGAAAAATCCAAATACCGCACCGACAGGAATGCCAGAGCGGCCCCGATTCGCCATTCCATCCAAGTTGGCGTTCTTTGGTGATGAACTGATGCAGGCTGCGTTTATGCAAGCACGCAGTGAATTGGAAAAAATGGTGGATCTGGTGGAAATTGATTTCACCCCCTTTACCCAGCTTGCTGAACTTTTGTATCAGGGGCCATGGGTGGCCGAACGCACTCATGCGATAGGTTCACAGCTGATAGAACATCCAGAAGCGATGGATGCGACAGTGCACCGTATTGTAGCGAAGGGTATGGATTACACGGCCTTGCAATGTTTCGATGCCGAATACCAACGTCAAGCCCTAGCACGTTATATACAGCAACAGCTCTCTGAAGTGGATGCGCTAGTGGTGCCGACCTCTCCGACGATTCGCACCCTGGCCGAGATGCAAGACGAACCCATCCTCTACAACTCTCAGTTTGGCACTTACACAAATTTTACGAACTTAGCAGATCTTTCAGCACTGGCTTTACCGGCTCCCTTCCGAGCAGATGGGTTGCCAGCTGGCATTACGTTAATTGCCAATGCTTGGCATGATTTTGCACTGGCCGACTTCGGTCAACGCTGGCAAGCCCATTTGGCATTGCCGATGGGGGCGACGGGCAAGCCTTTCCAAGCCATGGTTCCAACCTTCAAACCTGTTGCACCGGGCGCCGTGCCAGTTGCAGTGGTTGGGGCGCATTTAACGGGAATGCCACTCAACTTCCAACTGACCACACGCCATGCAAGTTTTGTTGAAGCGACTCAGACTGCACCTGAATACCGTCTCTATGCACTGGCCAATACGACGCCTCCTAAGCCTGGGCTTGCGCGGGTCGCTGAAAATGGAGCGTCAATTCAGGTGGAGCTTTGGGACGTCCCCTTGGCGAATTTCGGTGCATTTGTGGCAGAAATTCCAGAGCCGCTGGGTATCGGTACCCTATTGTTAGAGGATGGTCGTCGTGTCAAAGGTTTCATTTGCGAGCCTGTAGCGCTGGGCAGTGCAAAAGACATTACCCACTTTGGCGGTTGGCGTGCTTATATAGCCTCAAACTAAATACTGTGCAGAGTGCATCTATGTCGAAACCCAAACGCGAGAATCTGGCGGACCGTATCTACGAGCAATTGAAAACGTTGATCTTCAACTTTCAGTTGTTACCGGGAGAGTATTTCAGTGAAACAGAAATCGCTGAGCGCTTTGCGGCCAGCCGGACTCCGGTGCGAGAGGCGCTTCATCGACTGCATCGGGAGCAGTATGTCGAGGTGCATTTCCGCAGTGGTTGGCAGGTAAGGCCTTTTGATTTTAAGGTGTTTGAGGAGCTGTATGATCTTCGCATACTGCTCGAAACCTCAGCTGTGGAGCGACTCTGTCATTTGGCTGAGTTGCCAGCGTGCATCGCAGAGCTCAGGGCCATTTGGTGTGTGCCAGACTCTGATCGGGTGACGGATATGAGTTTGAGTGATCTGGATCGATCCTTTCACAGTCGCTTGGTGCAGGCGGCAGGTAACTCCGAAATGTTTCGGATTCATCGCGATCTCAGTGAACGAATTCACATTATTCGTCGCTTGGATTTCACCAAGGATTATCGAATTGATGCTACCTATCAAGAACATGCGGCAATCCTTGATGCCATTCAGCATCGCCGTTCCGATCATGCCAAGTATTTGCTGCGAGCCCACATCACGGTCAGCCGAGACGAGGTGCGAAAAATCACCTTGCATATGTTGCAGGAGGCGAGGGAGCGTCATATGCAATGAGTAGAAGTAGTGCCTCATGTTGGATTAGCGAATCGTATGAGTCGTCGCAAAAGGGCTTAGTCATGACGTCGTTGTGATATTGCATTTAAGCCAGGTGTGCCAGAGTCAGAGCTCTATCAACACGTTAAGTCGAGTGAAGTATGACAAAGGTTTTCTCTGGCGTTTGGCCTCTTTTGCTGGGTATTGTACTGATCATGCTGGGCAATGGTATGCACTTCACGCTAATTGGACTTAGGGGAGGGATCGAAGGCTTTTCCGCTGCTGAATTGGCGATTGTGACGTCCGGTTACTTTGTCGGCTTTTTATCAGGTGCTCGATTCTCACCGCTGTTGATTAAGCGAGTAGGGCACGTACGTGTGTTTGCCGCGTTGGGAAGCTTTATGTCGGCAGGCTTAATTGCCTTTCCTTTAATCACCGAACCTTGGGCATGGACATTACTCAGGATTCTCATAGGTTTTTGTATGTCGGGTGTGTATGTTACGGCCGAGAGTTGGTTGAACGATGCCGCCACCAACGAAAACCGAGGAAAGGTCTTATCCGCGTATATGATTGCACAAACACTCGGGATTATCGGTGCTCAAGGCTTGTTAACCCTCGGTGATGCGGCTACCTCAGTTCTTTTTATTGGTGCATCGATATTGGTTTCAATCTCCTTTGCCCCTATTTTGTTATCCGTAAATCCAGTGCCCAATGTTGAAGTGGCACGACCTATGAGCCTACGTGCTCTTTTTTCGAACTCTCCTTTAGGCACGGTGGGTATTTTCTTGTTGGGGAGTGCCTATGCAACTCAATCTGGTATGGGGGCTGTATTTGGTTCTCAAATTGGACTGTCTGCGACGCACATTGCCTTGTTCGTTGCTATGCTGTTTGCAGGCGCTTTGGTTCTTCAGTATCCGATAGGTTGGCTTTCAGATCGCATAGATCGACGTAAAGTGATATTGGGTGCTGCGCTCTTGGGTGCGGTTTCGTGTTTGTTGGGCTGGATGAATGATGGGGGAATGGGGTTCTTAATGCTGTCTGCGTTTTTGACTGGCGGCGTTACAACCCCTTTGTATTCATTATTTCTGGCCTATACGAACGATTCCTTATCCACCGAGGAAATGCCAGCTGCATCGGGTGGTTTAGTCTTCACCTTTGGGTTAGGTGCCATTATTGGCCCCTTGGTCACGGGATGGGCCATGGAAACCTTTGGCCCTTATGCCTTCTGGCCAGTGTTAGCGATCACCTTTCTTTTGATTGTCCTCTATGCGGCCTATCGCATTACACAACGAGCCCATTCGCCAGCCGACACGACAGAAAGCTATTTAAGTGTTATTCCAACCGCCTCTCCAGTTGCTGTAGAAGCGGCCAGTGTCTGGGCAGCTGAGCATGCTGAGCAGGAGCGAGAAGCGGCGGAACTGGAGTCTGCTGAGGCCGAGCAAGAGACCCTCTCGCCTAGCGATCCTAGTCGTAGCTAGGCTCGTTTAAAATACGTTTTTTGCCCTTGCTACACACGCTTAGACGTTATTTGGCTTTGAGCAGGTTACAACAATCTGCTCTCCACGGATGGCGTTGTAAAAGCAATTGGGACGGCCCGTATGACAGGCTGCACCTTGCTGATTCACGATCAGTAAAAGAGCATCACCGTCGCAATCAAACCTAGCGTCTATCAAATGCTGAACATGGCCAGATGTTTCTCCCTTCCGCCATAAGGATTGTCGCGAGCGAGACCAGTAACAGACTTGTCGTGTGCTTAAGGTTTCAATAAGTGCCTCTTTGTTCATCCACGCAAGCATGAGCATGTCTTTAGTGTCATTTTCTTGCGCAATGGCGGCGATGAGGCCGTCTTGATTCCATGGAATCGCCGATAGGATGTCTTCAAGCGGAAAAGAGTCAGATTGATCTGCCTCTTCTAGCGTTTGCCAGATAGTCATTGATTTGCCTAGTCGTTGTGTTGAAGTTTGCCCATTGTCACGTCAGTGAGCCTTGCGTGAATTATATCGCTATAAATGTTATAGTATAACAATTAAAATGCGAAAGTAGATCGGTTTCCGTTCAGACACCTATTTAAGCCATCTCTGCAGTAATTCTGATAGCTTTTCGGCATTATACGGCTTCGCTAGATAATCGTTCATCCCGCAGGCTAGGCAAGCCTTGCGATCGTCTTCACTTGCATTGGCCGTCAAAGCTGCAATCGGAGTCAGAATATCTCGCTGCCGTATGATACGAGTTGCTGTAAAGCCATCCATAATGGGCATTTGGCAGTCCATTAAAATCAAATCATAGGTTTCGGACTCAAGCAGATGAATAGCTTCCTCACCATTCTCGGCTAGTGCAGCCTCGATATTGAATTTTTCCAATAACTTTAACGCTAGCTTTTGGTTTACTGTATTGTCTTCAACCAATAACACCCTCCTATCCGCATAGTTTGTAAACGGGCAACGTGCCTGAGTTGGATTGTTCGGTGCTTCGCAAGGAATATAAGGCAGCTCAAAATAGAAGCAGGAGCCTTGTCCAAGAGTACTTTCTAACCAAAGGGTGCCATTCATTAACGTAATGAGCTCTTTAGAAATCATTAAGCCCAGTCCCGTTCCGCCATATTTGCGACTGGTTGAGTTATCTGCTTGGCTAAAACTTTGAAACAGTCGTTCCTGAGCTTCTTCAGAAATGCCAATTCCGCTATCTCTAACTTCAAATCGAATCCTGTGGTTATCCAGCAAGTGAACATTCAAAGTGACTTGGCCCACGTCCGTAAATTTGATCGCATTTGACACTAAGTTATTCAGAACCTGTCGGAGTCTTAGAGGATCTGCTTTAACCCATCCACTAATTGCAGGGTCAATTGTTTGGATCAACGCAAGTTTTTTATTCTCAGCAAGATGTTGAAAGATGCTACGCATCGTCGTTAATAAGTCGTTTAGATCCACGGGTGTCATGTCTAAACTCATTTTGCCCGCTTCAATTTTAGAGAAGTCTAAAATATCGTTGACGAGACCGAGCAGCAGCTCGGCTGAGCGCATAGCGAGATGAACTTGTTCAGCCTGTTCTGTCGTTAAGGGTGTTGTTTCTAAAAGAGACAGCATGCCAATGACACCATTGATAGGGGTTCGAATTTCGTGGCTCATGTTCGCTAGAAATTGGCTTTTTGCTTTGCTTGCGTGGAGTGCTTTTGAGTGAGCATTTTTTAATTCTAAGGCGGCAGCATTGATGCCTTTTTTCATTTCGAGAAGATCGCCTTGGTAATTACCCACGATACGTTGTTCAAAGTTACCAAGGACGAGTTGGCCCATGACTTGGTTCGATTCAGCGAGGGCTCGTTCAAGATTTGCAAGCAGTCTATTAATATTTTGCGTCATGACGCCTAATTCATCTTTACGGTAGACTCGAACTTGTTGTGAAAAACGCCCTAAATTGACTGTTTCGTTAATGACGGAAACAATATGTTTTACAGGGACTAAGATACGATGATTCACAATCCATAAAAGCAGAGCGACAACACAGGTCACCACAAAAAGTGTGGCCGCTATCAACAATAGTGTCGCTGACCGTACATTATCTATGCGAGATTTGATTGATGTTTTATCCCCCAATAATAGCTTCTGCCAATATAAACGCCTGATCGATCAAATAACGGGAAATCGTATAAAATAGCCTGATCAAGGTAGGTCACACGTGGCTCATTAGACAGTTTGTTTGGCAAGTAGGTTGCCAAGTTTTGAGCAAGGGATACATCAAACCATTCTGAATGAGCAAGGAGATAGTGTTCGTTAATTGATGGAAGCTGGGCCAAGACTGGAGGATAACGACCCGAAAAGCGTTCTAAAATGGAGTCTTTATTTAACAATAGAATCCAATCCAAATCATCGTTTTCCATAGATCGAACAACGGACCCAATCCCCTGTGTCACAGATATTAAACCTATAATTCATCTTAGCCTAATAGAGCGTAACTCAACAACTTTACACGACCCCTTAAGTGAATGATTGATAAACTGTTCGATGGTTGATGACTTGGGGCAATGTTTGAAGCACGATTTGTCAACTGGCTATTCGAAGGTCATTAATGCGATAATCAAAATTGATTTGATCCGACAAGCAGCCCCTTCCTTTTAATGCAATGGGTGGCTTGTTGGGTTTAAAACAGCCTCGACAAAGAGGTTGTAAACGTGTCCCCCGATACATCTGTACGAGGGCAAGGATGGTCTGCAAGCTTAGATGCTAATACTCCACACGGGTTCAAATACATGAGCGATACTGATAACTGGCGAAATAAATACCGTGATGCAGCGCGTGAGTTAGAGGGATATGAAAAAAAACAGCAGCTCTTGTTGAGCCAAGTGCATGATTTAGCCTTTCAACTTAGTTTAGCAACACACGGCCAAGATCCGCAGTTGGATCGCTTGATGTCGGGTTTTACACATGATCTTAATAATGGTGATCTGAGTCGCCTCCCCAAGTATCTTAAGCAAATAGAGAAGCAAATACGGGGGTTAGATGGTCTTCGTTTGCAAACATCGCAGAAGATCATGAAGCAGCTGCGTTTTTGGAGCAAAGAGGTTCAGGCCAAGGATAAACACAAGCGGCATCTGGCATCATTTGAAAATCTAGAAGAGCAAATGCGTGAGCATGCTGAGAATATTCATGCATTGCCCGATATGATCTCAATGTTGTTGGATGTTCAAACCCGTATACAGAATGATGAAAGTGAGGCTGAACAAGACGACCTGGCGGATCATAGCGATATGGCCAACGCTCGATTGGCCAGCAGCCTGTTGGAGTTGGTTCAGCGTTTGATTGTTCCAGCGGAATCGATACCCAGAGCCACAGCCCTGATCCAGCGCCTTGAGCAGAGTCATTCGACGGATGATCTGGATGACTGCCTGAAAGAAGCCACTGAGCTTGCACGTTTAAGTGGCAGCGGTACGGACTCAGATATTCAAGCTTATTTATCGGGTTTGAATGAGCAGTTGGCTTTTTTACGACAGTTTTTTGATACGCAGGAAGAAGCTGAACATCAGCAGTTGCGTCGAAACAACCTTCTGGATCAGACGGTTAGATCTGACGTCCGAATGATTCATCATAATGTCCAAAAAAGTCAGGACATTAATGAACTTAAGACAGCGGTGAACGTGCAACTCGTCAGTATTATTAAAGCCATGAATCACCACAAGGCGTCCGAGCAAAAAAGAATAGAACTGTTAAGGTCTGAAAAAAAGGCATTGATGGAGCGCTTGGATTCAATGGAACGGCAGAGTGATCAGCTGAGGCAAACGGCTGAAAATGCACATGTGAAGTCTCGAACAGATCCATTAACAGGTCTGCCAAACCGTTTAGCGTATGATCAGCGGTTCAATGAAGAACTGGTTCGTTTTAATCGGTATGGAACCGTATTTTCTCTTTGTGTCGGCGATATCGACTACTTTAAACGCGTGAATGATACCTATGGTCATTTAGCCGGTGATAAAGTGCTCCTTTTGATGGCTCGTGTCTTTAAAAAACAACTGCGAGATGTCGATTTTATTTCTCGCTTTGGTGGTGAAGAGTTTGTCATACTCATGCCCTCAACCGATGCCAATGAAGCCATGATTGCCGCTGAGAAAGTGCGTCAGACTATTGAAACAAGC
Source organism: Nitrincola nitratireducens (assembly GCF_000585235.1). NCBI lineage: Bacteria > Pseudomonadati > Pseudomonadota > Gammaproteobacteria > Oceanospirillales > Oceanospirillaceae > Nitrincola > Nitrincola nitratireducens. The sequence continues at coordinate 14,484 of NZ_AONB01000001.1, forward strand.
CCGTTTAACTTTCAGAGTACACCCGTCAAAATCACCATGTCGCTTGGTATAACTCAGGTTAAAGCCGGTGATACGGTTAACAGTATGTTTGATCGTGCAGACAAGGCGATGTACAGCGCCAAACAGGCCGGACGTAACCGGACTGTTGTTAAGTAGTGGGTTGGGGTCTTAAGGTGTACTCGCTTGTGCACAGTGGGTTTGGTGTTAGGTTAGCAGCTGGTGTGAGGACAGTCATTTAACTTTTATCTATTGCTTCAGGCTGGAGATTCGTTTATCAAGGATAGAGCGTTGCTTTTTAGACACGGAGGCAGTGATTGATAATGAAAGCAGAGTATCCAAGGTATTATGACTATTGGGGTAAAATCAGTAAGGAAGCTGAAAAATCAGGCTTCGATGATTTTCATTTGCTTGTCTACCACAGTCTTGACGTGGCAGCTGTTGGTTGGCACCTGCTGAGCGAGCAATCGAGTTTGTGCCAGGATTTGGCGGGTTTTCTGGGTATTACTCCCAGTGAGCTGAGATCACTTTTTACTTTTGCTCTTTTGTTGCACGACCTTGGCAAATTTTCAGCTGCATTTCAAAATCTTTATCCCCTCGAAAAACTGAATCTTCCTCCTCAGACGTCTGCAAGGCCGTATGACGGTAAGTTGGCACGCCATGATCGGTTGGGGTGGGGAATTTGGAAAATAGCTTCTTATAAAGAGCTATTTAATATTAACCACTTTATCAATAGCAACCTCCCAAGCCGAACCTTGAATAGAACCCTAGAGGTCTTGCTAGATTGTAGTTGGGGGCACCATGGCAAGCCAATTTTGCATGGTCCATTCATTGATCTTGAAGACTATTGTGTTGATGAAAATATTTCAGATGCTGTCTCCTTTATTCAGGATGCCAGTCAGCTTGTTGAGTTAAATTGGCCACCCCAGTTATTTGAAAAAGAAACGCTTTCACGGCTGAAGCAGGTGAGTTGGCACTTGGCCGGGCTTGCCGTGCTATGCGACTGGCTTGGCTCTAATACCAGCTATTTCCCCTATTGTGCTGATAAAAAAGCACTCGCGTCCTATTGGTCTGAAGCCCTTCAAAATGCACAAACAGCTGTGCGGCAGACAGATCTTTTTAATGCCTATGCCGTACAGCCATTTTCAAGCTTTGAGCAGCACTTTAACTACTCACCTACGCCTTTGCAGCACTGGTCTGCGAGTGTGGAGATCGAATCAGGACCACAGCTGTTTATCCTTGAGGATGTAACAGGGGCAGGTAAAACCGAAGCGGCACTGTGTTTGACTCAGCGCCTTATGGCAGCAGGATTGGCCGACGGCTTTTACTTTGGCTTGCCATCCATGGCGACGTCTAATGCCATGTTTGAGCGAGTCAGTCGTCACTATTTGGGCATGTTTCAACAAGGTCGGCCCAGTATTGTGCTTGCACATGGAGCGCGAGATATGCATCAGCAATTTCGTGAACTGGTGATGGTGGATACTCGAGAGGACATCAATTACCAGTTAGCTGAACAAACCGCTACAGCCTCGTGCAACCAATGGTTTGCAGATTCTCGCAAGAAAGCCTTATTGGCGCCTGTGGGTGTTGGAACTGTCGATCAGGCACTGCTGGCTGTTTTGCCGCGTCGCCATCAGGCTCTGCGAATGATCGGTTTGCACAGAAAGGTCCTGATTTTTGATGAGGTACATGCAGCGGATGAGTTCATGTTGGAGCTTTTGTATGACCTTCTCGCGCTGCATGTACGCCAAGGGGGTTGTGCAATTCTACTGACGGCAACCTTGCCCGTTCGTCAGCGTCAACGGTTATCTAATCGTTGGTTACAAACCTTGGGTTGTGAGCAGGGTGAGGCGGAGTACGAAACAGGTTTTCCTTTGGCAACACAAGTCAGTATGAGTGGGGTAAAACAGCGAGTGGTTGCTTCTCGCCCTGAGGTGAGCAGGTCGCTTGAGGTTCAGTTTTTATCGTCTGCCGCAGATTGTCTGGGTGTTATCCAGAAAGCCCTGGCGTCTGATCAATGTGTGGTGTGGATTTGTAACTCTGTCGCAGATGCTCTTGAAGCTTACCAGCAAGTCTTGGCGGTTGTGCCTGAGCCAGAGCGCTGCTTGCTTTTTCACAGTCGTTTTACCTTACTTGATCGGCAGCGTATTGAAACTGAGGTGCTGGACTGTCTTGGCAAAGAATCCAGCCCAGCCCAGCGTCGAGGCAGGGTTGTGGTTGCTACGCAGGTCTTCCAGGAGTCATTGGATGCCGATGCTGATGTGATGTTGTCTGATATCTGCCCGATAGATGATTTGATTCAGCGTGCAGGGCGTCTGCATCGTCATACACGAACCCGCGATGGTCAATATCAGTCGAACATTATTGATCAGCGTGATGCTCCTGTGCTGTATGTTCACGCACCCGAATGGTCAGAAGCGCCGAGTGAGAATTGGCTAAAAAGCGGGTTTCGGAATACTCAGGCAGTGTATCGATCGCCGGGTAGGCTTTGGTTGGGTATGCGGGCGCTACGTGAAGCCGGTGCTATCCGTATGCCGGGTGAGGCGAGAGTGTTGATTGAGGCGGTCTATGGTGAAGAGGCCTACGATAATATTCCAACGGCTCTCCAGCAGTTAGAAGACTTACATCAAGGCGATATCAATCGTAAAACCAATAAAGCATCACAGCAGTTAATTGACTGGGGGAAGGGTTATGGTGCGTCGAGTACAGCACAATGGTTTGACGATGATACGGAAATTAGCACCCGCTTCAGTGATATTGAAACAGTCCAGGTGTTGGTGCTCAAGCGAAGAGCAGACGGTGATGTGGTGTTCTGGGCTGAAGGTAATCCGCATCCGCTGGCCATGAGCGTTCTTAAATTGCCAAAGCATCATGCTGATAAGTTGCAGTTGCTAGAAGCTGTGGATCCCGAGACTGCTGAAGCATTTAGACTGCGCTATCGGCAGTCTAAATGCTATCGTTTGTGGGTGGCTGAGGAAGATCAAAACTTCGGCTATTTGGAAAAACTGGGCTTTATTACCAAAAGCTAAATTGCAAGGAGCTTCAATGAATCTACTTTTCGACGCTTGGCTGCCCGTTCGCTATAGCGATGGGAGCCGTCACATCGTTTCTTTCGACAAGTTGAGAGATGCCGATATTCTCGACTTTGACTTTCCTCGTGCAGATTTTCAAGGAGCTGCGTATCAGTTTGCCATTGGTGTTTTGCAAACCCTGCTGGCGCCAGAAGACGAGGACGCTTGGGCTGATTATTATGATCAGCCTCCGACTTCTGAAGAACTTCTCTCGCAGCTTGAGAAGGCTCGTCATGCTTTCAATATGTTCACTGATGCGTCAGATGCTCCATTGTTTATGCAGGATTTCGACCTTTTAGCCGAGGTGGAAGCTTCTCCATTCTCAGGGCTACTGATTGAAGCACCCGGTGGAAATACGCTCAAGCATAACACTGATCACTTTATCAAACGTGGCCTCTTCGATACGGCTTCATTGCCGATGGCAGCCATTGCCTTATTCACTCTTCAGATCAATGCACCTGCAGGTGGACAGGGTCATCGTACGGGACTCAGGGGTGGAGGCCCGCTAACCACGCTGGTTTTGCCAAATGAAGCATCTGCCAGTTTGTGGCAAAAACTCTGGTTGAATGTTCTGAGTCGTGAGTTGTTTACCTATGACGACCCTGATTTACATAGTGCGTCCGTGTTTCCCTGGTTAGCACCAACGCGTCAAAGTAAGGGAAATGGAACAGAAGTCTATGCTAAGGATGTACATCCGCTGCATATGTACTGGGCCATGCCTCGGCGTATTCGCTTGGTTGTCGAACAAGGACAGGCAACCTGTGATTTAAGTGGTTTGCCTAGTGATGTGTTTGTGCGTGAGTATCGCACGCAGAACTATGGTTACAACTATAGCGGTGAGTGGTGGCATCCTTTGACTCACTATCGAAAAAATCCTAAAAAACCCGATGAGGATAATCTTTCTACCAAAGGTCAGCCTGGTGGGATCACCTATAAACAATGGCACAGCCTGAGCTTTTTGGATCCGGTTGAAGGTAGTATCCCGGCCAGAGTTGTATCCGCATATGGAGACGGACGGTATGACTTGATACAGGGACCACAGTATCAGCGTCTATGGTCCTTCGGTTATGACATGGACAATATGAAAGCACGTGGTTGGTACTCTACCGAATTGCCTTTATTTGTTCTGCCCCAGCGTAAGCGAGATCAATTACTCAAGCATATTAAAACAGCCCAGCAGCTAGCCTCAGAGTCTCTTTGGATGTGTCGGACAGAGATAAAGAGTGCTTGGTTTGAAAAGCCGGGCGATGCGAAGGGTGACTTCAGTTTTATTGATCTGCAATTCTGGCAACGTACTGAAAGTGCTTTCTTCGAGACTGTTAGCGTGCTGCTAACCGCAGAAGACTCCGATATCCCCTTAACACCAGAACAGGCACAACGCTGGTTGCTAGCCTTGCGTGGTACAGCGCTTGATCTGTTTGATGAGTTGGTGTTGTCCGCTGCCGATGATCATAAACATATGCCTCGTTTTATTAAGGCAAGACGTGCGTTGACCGGATGGTTTATCAAAGGCAAACCGCTTGTTGCGTACAGGCAGCAGTATAAGATAGAGACAAATTTTTAAACTCAAGCAGTGCAGGAGGCTTGAATATGAGTAGCACTACTGAAAAAAAGGAGCGTCGGGAAAAAGCGCTATCAGTTGTGGAACGCTGGTGGATGCAGATGGCGCTTTCTCAAGAAGAGCTCAAAGCAAAAAATCTGCATAAAGCGCCGACACGTTATCGTGCAGAACTGCGACGCTGTGAGAATGCCGATGCGGCTATGTTGACCGAAGCGTTTCGCGATTTGTGGCTGCACCTGCCGGAAGAGATTAGTCAGGAAAAACAATACAACATCCAGGCCTATGCCACTATCGCAGCCGTCCTGTCTCATATCACCAAGTCTGATACAAAGCGTTTCGCTGCAAGCCTTGGCAGCATCGACACCAAAACAGATAAGCCGGTTGTCAGTGAACTCAGGTTGCAACAACTTCAAGCCGCAAAAGACCCCGATGTTTTTTTTCGGCGACTACACCGATTGGTTAAGCAGCTTAAGGGAGTCGTCAACCCTCGTGAATTGGCCAGCGATATTCTGGACTGGTTTGATGAGCACTATGGTCACGTGACGACACGTCGAGCAGATAAACGTGTCGCTGTGCGCTGGGCGCTAGATTACTTTGGGGCTCAGTCCCGCAAAGTCTCACAATCAACAGTAGATTGAACTACTGATCTATTAAGGAAAATATCATGAGTAAATTTATTCAGCTTCACCTTCTGACCTCTTTCCCACCATCAAACCTGAACCGGGATGATTTGGGGCGCCCAAAAACTGCGCGAATGGGCGGTGCCGAGCGTCTGCGCATCAGTTCACAGAGTTTAAAGCGTAACTGGCGTTGTTCTGACCTGTTTGAGTCATCCATGGCAGGGCATATCGGTACCAGAACCAAGCGTTTTGGTTTGGAGTTGTATGATTACCTGCTCAAAAAAGATGTGAATGAGAAAAAAGCTAAACAATGGTGTGAAGCAATCGCAAAGCAATTTGGGAAATTGAAAAAAGATTCGTTAGAAATTGAACAGCTGTCACATATCAGCCCTGATGAACAAAAGGCAGCTTATCAGTTGCTGGATCTACTGATTGCAGAGGACCGAGCGCCTGATGAGAAAGAGCTCAGTTTACTGACGAGCCGCACCAAAGCTGTGGATATTGCGTTATTCGGTCGTATGCTGGCGTCCAGTCCAGAGTTTAATATTGAAGCGGCTTGTCAGGTTGCACATGCGATCAGCGTGCATGGAGTTACGGTCGAAGATGATTACTTCACCGCTGTAGATGACTTGAATGATGGCATGGAGGACAGGGGGGCATCCCATATTGGTGAGTCGGGTTTCGCCGCGGCACTTTTTTATAGCTATATCTGTATTGATAAAGAACTGTTAATCGAAAATCTGGATGGTGATGCGGAGCTGGCCAATAAGGCAATAGCCGCGCTTGTCGAAGCTGCTGTCAAAGTGCCGCCCAAAGGAAAGCAAAATTCTTTTGCAACCCGTGCCTATGCTAGTTATGTACTGGCTGAAAAGGGTAGTCAGCAACCTCGCTCATTATCCGTAGCTTTTCTGAAGCCTGTAAGAGGTGATGATCAGGCTGTTGATGCAATTCAGAGGCTGGAAACACAGTTGAATAATTTTGATCAGGTCTATGGTGCCTGCTCTGATCATCGCTGCAGCATGAATGCAATGACAGGAGAGGGAAGCTTTCAGGCGCTACAGGCATTTATCACCGACTAAGGAGTTAAGTGATGCAATATCTTGTATTCAGACTCTATGGGCCTATGGCTAGTTGGGGCGAAGCGGCTGTTGGCGGTGATAGACCAACGGCCCAATACCCAGGGCGCTCTGCTATTCTGGGTCTACTGGCTGCAGCGATGGGGATAAAGCGAGACGAGCAGGATCGTCTAGCCTCGCTGGCAAACTCAGTACACGTCGCGGTCAAGCAGCTCAGTTCGGGTGTGTTGATGAGGGACTATCATACGGCTCAAGTACCCTCTCAGGATAAGAAAATGCAACACAGGCACCGGAAAAGTGAACTCAGTGTGCATGAGAGTAAGCTTAATACGGTCCTCTCCAGCCGTGATTATCGTTGCGATGGTGTTTGGGTGATAGCCATATCATCGGCTCCCGGTCATGACATGGATTTGCAGTTGTTAGCGAACGCTTTGGTTAAACCAAAATTTACGCTTTATCTAGGGCGGAAGTCTTGCCCACTTGCAGCGCCCTTGATGCCACAATTGATCGAAACGGACTCTTTGAAAAATGCTCTGGACATGGAGTTTCCTTCTTTACTGAAATCACCGCAAGAGGACCAAAGCTGGTTGCATCTGCCGCGTCAGCAGCATTATTACTGGCAAGGAGATAAGCAGCAGATACACCCATCTTCAAACTCGGTGGTTCGAACCCTGCAACGCTGGGATGAACCGGGTAACCGCATGAAGTGGCAGTTCAGTAGTCGTGATGAGCATCAAATCACCATTAACAAGGAGTGAGTGAATGTATCTGTCCAGAATTCGTTTTTTACCCACCTCATCTGCCAGAGCTGCATTACTGAAGATTCAGCAACAGGGTAGCTATGCCAGCCATCAACTCCTATGGCGGCTATTTACAGAGCAGAATGAGCGTAATTTTTTGTTTCGCGAAGAGCAAAGCAAAGGGTTCAATGGCCCCAAAGGTCTGCCTGAGTTTTTAGTGCTCTCAGAGGCAGAGCCGATCTGCCAGGAACAGCTGTTCCAAATTGAGACAAAGCTATTTAAACCTCAGCTCAGCTCGGGAGATCGTCTTGCCTTTCGTTTGAGAGCAAACCCAACAATCGCACTGAAGTCGAAAAATCCTGACCAGAAAAGGGGAGGGCGTCATGATGTGCTGATGCATGCTAAAACTCAGGCCAAGATTGAGGGGGAGGCTAATCCTGAGGTCATTCAACAGAGGATGGAACGTGCTGCCATTGATTGGCTTACAGCTCCCGCCAGGCTGGAGCGTATAGGCATCGACTTTGATGTTGAACCTAATGTTTGTGGATACAGCCAGCAGCGTACTCACAAGAAAACAGGACGTCAGCCCATCAGTTATTCCAGTGTGGACTATGAAGGAATCTTGATAGTCAAAGAGCCAGGCACATTTCTGTCGCAACTGGCAGTAGGTATTGGACGGGCCAAGTCATTTGGATGTGGGTTGATGTTAATCCGTAGAGTTTAGCTAATTTAGGGAGGGCTAGGGAATGTCATTTATCCCCTTGAAGCCTATACCACTGAAAGATCGCAATTCAATGATTTTCATTGGAATGGGGCGTATTGATGTAAAAGATGGCGCCTTTGTGGTGATTGATGAAGTGAAGGGTGAACGGATGCATATCCCGGTCGGCTCACTGGCCTGTCTCATGTTGGAGCCGGGTACTCGTATTTCTCATGCCGCAATGAAGCTGGCGGCTGAAGTAGGCACCTTGATCACTTGGGTTGGTGATGGCGGCGTTCGTTTTTACTCGGCTGGCCAGCCCGGTGGTGCACGATCTGACAAGTTGCTATATCAGGCAAAATTAGCCCTTGATGAGCAACTTCGCCTTAAAGTTGTAAGGAAAATGTTTGAACTGCGTTTTGGTGAGGAAGCACCCAAACGACGCAGCGTTGATCAACTCCGCGGTCTTGAAGGGGCTAGGGTTCGTCAAACTTATCAGAAGCTTGCTCAGCAGTATGGTGTGCGTTGGAGTGGTCGTAACTATGATCCTAAAAACTGGGATGCTGGAGATACGATTAATCAGTGCATCAGTGCCGCAACAGCCTGTTTATATGGAATTACCGAGGCAGCTGTTTTAGCGGCGGGGTATGCCCCTGCAATCGGCTTTGTCCATACAGGAAAGCCTCTCAGTTTTGTATACGATATCGCCGATATCATTAAATTCGACACAGTCATACCGCTTGCCTTTCGTATTGCAGCTAAATCACCATTTACCCCTGAGAGGGAAATACGAATTGCCTGCCGGGAAATTTTCCGTACCGATAAAACACTAAAGCGACTCATACCTTTGATTGAAGAGGTTTTGGCAGCAGGTGAGATCACACCACCTGAGCCTTATTCAGATGCACAACCACCAGCGTTACCTGAGCCACTTTCAATCGGTGATGCGGGACATAGGAGTGGTTGAATATGAGTATGTGCATGATTGTGACCGAAGCGGTGCCACCTAGATTGAGAGGTCGTTTAGCGATATGGCTGCTGGAAATCAGGGCGGGTGTCTATGTCGGCGATGTGAGTAAACGAATCAGAGAAATGCTCTGGGAGCAGGTATCTGTTATGGCAGAAGACGGTAATGTGGTGATGGCTTGGGCAACTAATACAGAGTCTGGATTTGACTTTGTAACCTATGGTCAGAACCGACGAGAACCAATTGATTTTGATGGTTTAAGGCTGGTCACATTCTTACCATTGCAAAATGAAAATTAGAGCCTAATAACGCTCTTTAACAATATGGAATATTTGGTAGAAAAATGCATATGCTTTTTTCTTCATTAAATCAACTATATACTTTTAGTCTGTTCCCCGTAGGCACGGGGATTAACCGCTGATGGCAGCATTAAAAGAGCGCCGAATCATCTGTTCCCCGTAGGCACGGGGATTAACCGGTCTCAGCTTACGGGTAAAAGTCTCTCATGCTGTTCCCCGTAGGCACGGGGATTAACCGTAAATTCAACAAGAATTTTGTTTTGAGGTGATCTGTTCCCCGTAGGCACGGGGATTAACCGTATGGATTTACGCAGGCTCAGATTGCCAACATCTGTTCCCCGTAGGCACGGGGATTAACCGTGTCGTCTCCAGAGTCATCATCGCCCCAGTTACTGTTCCCCGTAGGCACGGGGATTAACCGCTATTGCAAGAATAGAGCAGTTATCACAAACCCTGTTCCCCGTAGGCACGGGGATTAACCGCATTTCTGTCAGTGGGCAGATGAATTCAAATCCTGTTCCCCGTAGGCACGGGGATTAACCGCGTAATCAGCAGCTCGTTAGGATTGGCAATCACTGTTCCCCGTAGGCACGGGGATTAACCGTATTGGATTAGTTCGTTCATGATTCACTTTCTCTGTTCCCCGTAGGCACGGGGATTAACCGAGAGTAGCGAACATCATCAGTTTTACCCTTGACTGTTCCCCGTAGGCACGGGGATTAACCGCTTGCAGTGACCCGCGCCACGACACCGGACGGCCTGTTCCCCGTAGGCACGGGGATTAACCGGCGTCAGAATTATAGTATCTGCCATGGTGTTGCTGTTCCCCGTAGGCACGGGGATTAACCGCATTTGCTATCGCCTCCAGATTGCTAACGGTCCTGTTCCCCGTAGGCACGGGGATTAACCGTAATTCGTTCATTTCTTTCACCAATACTCAATCTGTTCCCCGTAGGCACGGGGATTAACCGCACTAATCCAGCAAGCTCTTATCACCCTAGAACTGTTCCCCGTAGGCACGGGGATTAACCGATATGAAACAAATCTTTATTCGCGACGGCGCCCTGTTCCCCGTAGGCACGGGGATTAACCGCTTTGGGTTCAATTCAATTGTCATGGCATCAGCTGTTCCCCGTAGGCACGGGGATTAACCGCCCTGCCTATCTGGACAGGGTTGCATTTGTTACTGTTCCCCGTAGGCACGGGGATTAACCGATCGTAGCGGTTCGGGCAAGCTGCCAACACCACTGTTCCCCGTAGGCACGGGGATTAACCGTTTTTTGTAAATGTAAATATGGCGGTCAATAACTGTTCCCCGTAGGCACGGGGATTAACCGTGCCCTGCCCCCTATCAGTCTGCTACAATAGACTGTTCCCCGTAGGCACGGGGATTAACCGTCGGGCGTACAACCACGGGCGGCAAGGGTGGCCTGTTCCCCGTAGGCACGGGGATTAACCGCCTTAGCATTCAGCCACGTGCTTGGATGTTTTCTGTTCCCCGTAGGCACGGGGATTAACCGCGTCGCGCCTTATGGGGGTGGCGAGGCCAGAACTGTTCCCCGTAGGCACGGGGATTAACCGGCTGGACTCGGCGCGCTGAGGAGACATTACAGCTGTTCCCCGTAGGCACGGGGATTAACCGGCTTCAGCAGCTCTTCTGGCGTAGTTATAGCACTGTTCCCCGTAGGCACGGGGATTAACCGTTAGGGAGGCTGTATGATTCGCTGTAGCTCAACTGTTCCCCGTAGGCACGGGGATTAACCGCAAACTAGGATCCGTCAAAACAAAACCCTGATCTGTTCCCCGTAGGCACGGGGATTAACCGCTGTCAAGGCTGAGCGATTAAGAGTAGAGCAGCTGTTCCCCGTAGGCACGGGGATTAACCGGATTTAGTACAAGCTGGCTATGAGTTGCAGCCTGTTCCCCGTAGGCACGGGGATTAACCGCAATAGGATTGCCAATAGCTGCAGAAATTCGCCTGTTCCCCGTAGGCACGGGGATTAACCGACTATCAACGCGCTGCCCGAGCCGATCCAGTACTGTTCCCCGTAGGCACGGGGATTAACCGTTAATTAGCCGGATTAACTCCAGCTCCATTTGCTGTTCCCCGTAGGCACGGGGATTAACCGAGTTATCACGGGTAGAGAAGCGCCTAAACGATCTGTTCCCCGTAGGCACGGGGATTAACCGCCATTAGCGCGACTGTGGCTGATTGCAAAAACCTGTTCCCCGTAGGCACGGGGATTAACCGTCTCTTTCATACCCATGGTTGTCCCTTACCATCTGTTCCCCGTAGGCACGGGGATTAACCGGCTGATGCCGATGCCGATTACCAACATAGCTACTGTTCCCCGTAGGCACGGGGATTAACCGTCCGGCAGGAGCGTTAAAGGAATCGCTGAGGACTGTTCCCCGTAGGCACGGGGATTAACCGTTTGATTCTGAATACGCTGAATACAGTGTAGTCTGTTCCCCGTAGGCACGGGGATTAACCGATGTCAGTATTGTAGAACTCGATAGGATACTGCTGTTCCCCGTAGGCACGGGGATTAACCGCGTGTTTAGATCGACAACATAGAGACGCACACCTGTTCCCCGTAGGCACGGGGATTAACCGGGTTCTGGTTCTGCTTGCTGGCCACAAGATGGCTGTTCCCCGTAGGCACGGGGATTAACCGAATTGTGTCTTTCATCGCCACACCTCCCGCAGCTGTTCCCCGTAGGCACGGGGATTAACCGATGGCTGCAAACTGCGCAGGTAATGACGGTGTCTGTTCCCCGTAGGCACGGGGATTAACCTTTGTTAGGTAACATGCTCGGTCTAGTGCACTCCTGTTCCCCGTAGGCACGGGGATTAACCGTACCAGTCGGATGAAGAATACTTCATGGATTACTGTTCCCCGTAGGCACGGGGATTAACCGTTATCAAGTGGTGCAATGTCAGCGGCAGAACGCTGTTCCCCGTAGGCACGGGGATTAACCGTATATCTTTTAATGTTAGTTCACGGGCATAGTCTGTTCCCCGTAGGCACGGGGATTAACCGGCTTTTATTACAAATAATACCGTTTGTGAGGTCTGTTCCCCGTAGGCACGGGGATTAACCGTCATCTGAATACGTCAACTGGTGGAAGCAAGCCTGTTCCCCGTAGGCACGGGGATTAACCGTTCTCTGCAGCTGCATCACTAGCAGGACGTGACTGTTCCCCGTAGGCACGGGGATTAACCGATCTTTAGTCTCTTTCTTAATAGGTATCTTGTCTGTTCCCCGTAGGCACGGGGATTAACCGACACTGGATGTGATCAGCCTGCATCAGGCCAGCTGTTCCCCGTAGGCACGGGGATTAACCGTTTTCATTTTCTTCAGTTAATTCGTCACGTTCCTGTTCCCCGTAGGCACGGGGATTAACCGTTCTAAATCTTCGAGTTTGTAGCCGTCTGGGACTGTTCCCCGTAGGCACGGGGATTAACCGTTACTGCGGCGGTTGCGGGTGCTGTTGCTAGACTGTTCCCCGTAGGCACGGGGATTAACCGGCGTCCATTACTGCGACGAGCATTTCTCGCGGCTGTTCCCCGTAGGCACGGGGATTAACCGCCATAGACGCAATTCTAGGGGCTTTGTTAAATCTGTTCCCCGTAGGCACGGGGATTAACCGTCGTTAATTAACGGCTTAGTAATTGGATGATCCTGTTCCCCGTAGGCACGGGGATTAACCGCGGGTCTTTGTCATCAAACGGGTTATCGTGTGCTGTTCCCCGTAGGCACGGGGATTAACCGTTACTGGCTTTGTCCCGTGTCGGTATAGATTGCTGTTCCCCGTAGGCACGGGGATTAACCGATGAGCCGATATTTCCAGCTCTTCTTGATTGACTGTTCCCCGTAGGCACGGGGATTAACCGAAAACACCTGATAAATCGGTGCTTTTTCACTACTGTTCCCCGTAGGCACGGGGATTAACCGTCATCATCCAGAACCGGCTCTGGCAACTCATGCTGTTCCCCGTAGGCACGGGGATTAACCGAGGACGTGCAACTCATGAACCTGAAGCGCCTCCTGTTCCCCGTAGGCACGGGGATTAACCGCATTACGTCTTGAGACATATCTGGCAATGCTACTGTTCCCCGTAGGCACGGGGATTAACCAATCTGTTCATCTGTTAGTGAAACCGGATCTCCCTGTTCCCCGTAGGCACGGGGATTAACCGTTTCGTTATAAGTGCGACAGACAATGGGTATGCTGTTCCCCGTAGGCACGGGGATTAACCGACCTTCCATTTTAGCCCCCGAATACTAAGCGACTGTTCCCCGTAGGCACGGCGCATCTAAATTGATTTCTGCAAGTTAAAAAACGCACAAGGGCGATAGAAGAAGCTCAAAGTATGAGTCAGTGATAGCAATGGGCATAGACACCACACTAGTGAATTTTATAATCTAGGTGCTGTGTAGAATCTATGCAGGGGGAAGGCCCCCAAGGGCTATCCAATGACCTTGCTGATGGTATACAGGCGCAGCGACTATGCTGCACACCGCAAGCTTTTATCCAGAACAGTCTATATTAGCTTCCTCTCAACCTTCATCCGAATACACACAGACATTCCAATCGGCCGCTAATCCATCTTCAGCTAAACAATAGCGCTCAAAAAAACCGCTGATCTCATCGCGTTGGCAGTGGGTTTCGAAGCTTTGCATGTCTTGCCAGATTTCATGGAAAACGATGGGAAAGCTTGTGCCTTCTGCAAATGGGCTTTGGATGTGTTTCGTGACAATGTATTGAATGCAACCATCTTCCCTGAGGGTGTTGGGTTCCAGAGATTGTAAAACTTTGAAGAGTTCAGCCTCTTTTCCAGGTTTGGGAAGAAATTGAGCGGTACAATAAACTTTGGATGACATAATTGGCTCTCTGATGAGTGAAATGGGGGGAGCAGGGGGCGGCAAACACCTGCCGTTACCAGTTAAGGTTGGCAATTGTTGGCCCCGCATTATTTTTTATCATAGGACAAGCCTTTGTTTTTGTGTAGCGTTTATTTATTGGTCTGAGTTTTGCTTTTAATTCTTTTGTTAAGCAGATCACTGTTTGGAAAGGAGAATGACAGATGAAAATTGATCAGACACAGGTAAACAACATCCGAATCGGACATCCAGACGCAAGCTCACGGGTAAGTGCATTAAATGGATCCAGTGGTTTTGGTGATCTGCTTGAGCAGATGATGCAACAGTCCTCTCAGCCATCACCGCACGCGCAAACCACTACGTCACAGGCATTAGATGAGTCGACGCGGGTGGAGGATGAAGCGACCTCGCAAAAGCAGCGTGAGGCGGTTCGAGATCAGCTATTGGCATTGTTAGGTATGACTCCAGCTGAGCGTATCCGTTTTGCATATTTACAGTCTAAGGGGTTAACAGAAGAGCAATTGGCAGCCTTGCCACCGGAAGAGCGTGAAAAAATCGAAGCTGAAATTCAAGAAGAATTGAAACAGAAGCTAGCTGCTGTTGCGGATCGTCAGGAAGCGCGAATATGAGATAGCAGGGGGTAGTGAGAACCTATAGAACGTCGGGTATTATCGAAGTCGAATTAATAGAAACAGCCATGAGAAAACAGGTTGTTTGGATCTTTCTCGGTTTGGCTGTTTCTTGTGTCGCTATCGTGAGGTTTTGAAATGTTCAAAGACGTTTAAGCTTCTCATTTCGAGAGCTTTAAATGGCTAGGCTTTTTCGTTGCAAGCGCTTGGTTGCAGCCGTTTAGTTTCGATATCTTTCCCAGCGATAGTCTTGCATGGTCATACAGCTTCTGACGAGGTCATTTCGCTCTGCTACCCCTTCAATGCGATTCATGCCGACTTTAAATTGGCATTCAGCAAATGCATTTTCGGCATCATGAAGGCTCACCCCTTCTCATTTAATCCAATCTATCGCCTAAAGCGTAGTATTAAATTTAATCTTAGGTAAGGGTTTATATGTTGGTATCGTCTAACGAGCTTTCCAGAATCATCGAAATGGCTTGGGAAGATCGCACACCCTTCGAAGCCATTGATCAGCAATTCGGGCTAACAGAATCACAAGTGATTCATTTAATGAGAACAAACCTCAAACGAAGTAGCTTTAATCTCTGGCGATCACGTGTTTCTGGTCGCAAAACCAAACATCTGCAGCTGCGAAGCCCTGAGGTTCAACGCGCTTACTGCTCAAGACAATACAAACACAAATAAGTTTTATCCGACCATATCGATCCGAAAGCCTATTAAACTATGGCAATTGAGCAAACAATTCAAAAGTCGAAGAGTTGATTTGAAATGCGTGTCACACAATCTGTCACATTTTGTCACATCAGATTGTTAAGAGACTAAGACGAAAAAAGGCAGATCAGTAAGTAACTGATCTGCCTTCTAAAATTTGGTAGCGGGGACAGGATTTGAACCTATGACCTTCGGGTTATGAGCCCGACGAGCTACCAGACTGCTCCACCCCGCATCAACGTGGAGCAAATATTATAGATAGAAGGGCAAGGTGTCAAGCGTATATTCGAATTTATTTCATTAATATTAATTGATAGCACGTTTTTGCCTTAAAATGGCATCTTTTTGGCACTGGAGAATGAACTGGGACAAGTGCTTTTCATCTTTAACGTCTAGGTCAACGAGTTTTCCAGCGTAACGTGTTTCACTTTTGTGCACGATATTAATGCGGCAGTGAAGTGTGATGTCCTTGCCCTCCAGCAAAAAGCTGAATTTTGCCATGTGCTGGCCGCCCTGAAGAGGTCGTGCAGTCGTGAAGGCAACGCCTTTTGTCGAAAGGTCTTGTAACTCAACTTTATGTTGATCGACGTACAAGGCGATAGGGTCTTGTTGTACGGGTACCATCCGATAGGCACGTCGTTCATCATCCTTGTTATCAGGTAATGAAATCTGAGGCTTCATAATTTTGGCAACTCTATTTTTTCCAGCACAAATTCTATGCGTCGGTTCATGGCTTGGTTGATCTCCGAGTCATTTGGGACCAGCGGCAAAGTGTCGCCATAGCCAGTAGCTGTCACTCGAATAGGCGCAAGCCCACCCTCCACTAAAAAACGCAATACCGTTGTAGCTCTTACGGCTGAAAGCTCCCAATTGGATGGAAATTGTTCTGTATTTATGGGTGTGTTATCAGTATGACCTTGGATTTCCAGTTTAAATCCAGGATTCATTAACGCTATTTCTAATACGGAGTCTAGCACTGGCATCATGGAACGTCTAATGTTCGCTGATCCTGTTTCAAACATAATCGCTCCATTGACCCGCAGGTTGAGCTTTCCGTCTTTAGGTGTACCGATTTCAACCCAGCTGCCCATGTCTGAACGATTGAGTGCTGCGTTTAAATCCGTTGCAATTTCGCTGAGCTCAGCATTCGCTGCTTCAAGCAATGCTTGTTGAAAACGCATTTGATCGGCTAAGAAGGAATCCTCGGAGGAGCGATTAATAATAGGGTGATCGATTTCTGGAATTTGACTGGTATCGGGGGCGGATACCTCTAGCTCAATTAGACTATTAGACGAACCTTCACGTGAGAGTGCCAAGCTGATTGAACGAGCGGTTTCTTCAAAAGACTCCATTTCAATACTGGAAATGGAGAAGAGTAAAACGAAAAAAACGAGAAGGAGAGTCATGAGATCAGCAAACGTAGTGATCCAGCCCGGCCCATCATTCTCCTCAAGCAACTGTTGTTTTCGGGACGCTTTCATGTCTTTTTGCCGTTCGCATCATCTTGAGTCTTACCTAAGCGCAAGGGTTTGCGTGAGTCTTCAGGTAAATAAGAGGATAGCTGTTCATACACATGTGCATAGTGGTCGTTAGTTAATATGCTGATACAGCCTTCGCGAATAATTTCCAGGTTTGTGACTTCGACAAGTGTACGAGCGCGTAATTTACCTGCTATGGGTAAAAAGATAACCGTGGAGAGGAGTGAGCCATAAAAGGTTGTTAAGAGAGCAATGGCCATTGCTGGGCCAATGGTTTCGGGGTCTTTGAGCGCGCTTAACATTTGAATAAGGCCGATTAGGGTTCCCAGCATACCGAAGGACGGCGCGTACATGGCCATTTTTTTAAACACATCTTGCACCGTGTGGTGACGTGAGATGAGTGAGTCAATTTCATTTTGCAGAGTGTTGCGGATGACTTGCTCCGATGCGGCTTCTGCAAGTAAATTTGCCGCTCGTCGCAAAACATGGGAGTTGGTTTCAATGTCACCGAGCTTTAGCAAACCGTGGCGGTGGCTGATTCGGCTTAGCTCCAGCATGGTGTCAATCATCTCTTGTGCGTTGGTGCGGTCTCGTGTGAACACAATCCACGCCGCTTTGAACGCGTTGAGAACATCGCGGAACTGAACGGTTAGAAAGGTTGCGGCGATGGTCCCACCTGCAACAATCATCATGCCAGGTACGTTAATGAAGACGTCTGAGCTGCCTCCGATTGCGATAGCGCCAAGTATCAGAGCAAAACCAAGAATGATACCGATGAGTGATGCAAAATCCATGGCCCTTCCTTAATGGTAAGCAAACAACAGACGAGGGTTCTATTGTCAGGTTAGTGGAGTGCGTTTGGTTGTGCCAGTGTGAAAGCCTGAATTGGGGCACGGAAGCTAAGCTCTCCAGCCGTCATATTGTAGTACCCTTGCATGCTGCCAACCTCAGTTGATAGCACCGTGCCACTGGTGTAGCTGTAACTTGAACCCGGTGCGATGACGGGTTGTTCGCCAACAACCCCTTCTCCTTGTACCTCTTGGACATTTTCATTGCCATCGGTAATGAGCCATTTACGGCTGAGGAGCTTAACCGCAACGCTGTTATTGTTACGAATGGTAATGTGGTAAGAAAACACAAAGCGATGCGCATCTGGATCAGATTGCTCTTCCAAATAGGCGGTTCGGACCTGGATGTCGACGTTATTGCTAAGTTCACGAGTATTCATTGTACGGTTATTATCCTTTTAGATCGGCAAGGTAATCGCTGATTTTAACGAAATCAGCCAGCGATAGGCGTTCTGGACGTAGGTTGGGATCTATTCCAATGCGTTCAAGCGCATCGCTATCAATCAGTTCTTTAAGGTTGTTGCGTAACGTTTTACGACGCTGCCCAAATGCGGTTCGCACTACTTGCTGAAAAAGTTTATGGTCCTTCGCTGGGTAGGGGAGCGTTTTGTACGGCACCAGTCGAACAATGGCTGAGTCAACTTTAGGCGCTGGGTGGAAGGCACCAGGAGGTACTAAAAATAAATTTTCAACCTTGCAGTAGTACTGCGCCATGATGCCTAAGCGCCCATAATTGTTTTCGCCAGGGCCTGCCGCTAAGCGAAGAACCACCTCTTTTTGCAACATAAAGTGCATGTCTTCGATAATATGGCTGTGGCTCAGTAAATGAAAAATCAACTGGGTTGAGATGTTGTACGGCAAGTTACCAATGATGCGCAGTGGACGGTCGTCTTGGATCAGTTGCTGGAAGTCAAAGCGCATGGCGTCTGCTTCGTGCACCGTAAATTGATCACCATAGTTAAAAAACTTGGTTCTCAAAATAGGGACTAAATCTCGATCAAGTTCGATGGCGTCCAAAGCCCCAGTCAGGTCTAGTATTTCTTCTGTTAAGGCACCGAGTCCGGGCCCTATTTCAACCATATGTTGTTCAGGCTTTGGGTTAATGGCGCGAATAATCCGACGGATGATGGATTCATCCTGAAGGAAGTTTTGTCCAAAGCGTTTGCGAGCTTTATGGCCCGCGTCATGTTTACTCATGTCGTGTTTAAATCCTGTTAGTCGTCTAGCCGACGTGAAGAAGCCATTAACGCAGCATAATGTAAGGCAGTAAATAAGCTGCCCGGGTCGGCTGTACCCTTTCCAGCAAGGTCTAGAGCTGTTCCGTGGTCAACCGATGTGCGAATAATGGGGAGTCCAAGTGTTATGTTAACGGCTTTACCGAAGCCTTTGTACTTAAGAACAGGTAAGCCCTGATCATGGTACATCGCCAACACGGCGTCCGCTTCTGCTAGATGATGATGTGTAAATAGCGTGTCTGCAGGCAGCGGACCAATCAGTTGAATACCTTTGGCACGAAAGGTGTCAAGGACTGGGGTGATTACGCGAATTTCTTCATCGCCTAAATGCCCGGATTCACCTGCATGTGGGTTGAGTCCACAAACAAGAACACGGGGATTTGGAAGTCCGAAATAGGTTTTTAAGTCCGAAACCAGTACATTAATAATGTCGGTCAGTAACTCCGGTGTAATGGCGTCCGCCACGTCCTTCAGTGGAAGGTGTGTGGTGGCAAGTGCAACCCTTAAGTCTTCGGTGGCTAGCATCATGACCACCTTAGAGGCACCTGTTAAAGCTTCCAAAAACTCTGTGTGTCCACTGAATGGAATACCCGCCTCATTGATCACGGCTTTGTGAACAGGCGCCGTAATCATGGCGTCAAATAGATGAGTTTGACAACCTTGTGCAGCATGTCGGAGCGTTTGCAGAACATACTCAGCGTTGGCTGTGTTGAGCTGGCCTGGAGTGCACGGAGCAGCTAACGCGATGGGGTCGCAGTATAGCACGCCCGCAGGTGTTGGTTGAGGAGATGATTCAGCATCAAACAGGCGAATAGCCAGCGGCAACTTGAGTTGCTGGGCACGAGCCTGCAGCATATCAGGATCACCGATCACAATGAGCTGATGGTCAGACCCTTGTTGTGCGATCATGATACACAGGTCTGGGCCTATACCAGCAGGCTCTCCAGCTGTGATTGCCAGTCGACAGACGCTCATCTTTACTTATCCCCGACTAGGTTGTTTGAGTTCAACATAGGCCTCAGAGCGCAGTTCACGTAACCAGTTGTCGAGTTCTTCATTGAATTTGCGTTGACGAATGGTGATGCGGGCAAAGTTCTCCATCATTTCAGCACTCATGTCTTGTGTGCGACGGTCTTTAACGTGCAATATGTGCCAGCCAAAGCGGGATTCAAAGGGATCTGATGTTTGACCGACAGGTGTCGTTTTCATAACGTGCTCAAACTCAGGTACCATTTGTCCATCCTGTGCCCACCCTAAATCACCGCCTTGTGAGCCGCTACCGGGATCATCACTGTATCGACGTGCTAAGTCTCCAAAAGGCTGTCCTTCGCGAATGCGATGACGTAAGTCATGGACCAGTATACGCGCTTGTTCGGGCGTGCGGATTTCATTGGGTGCGATCAAGATATGACTGACTTGTGTTTGTTCAACGAGCGTGACCTCTCCGCCGCGTTGGTCATTTACGCGCAAGATGTGAAAGCCACCTGAGGTGCGAATAGGGCGCGTAAATTGACCGGGTGATATGCCTGCCAAAGAGGCCGCCAGTGATTCAGGAAGCTCACTCTGTTTACGCCAACCCAACTCACCACCGCTTAATGCATTCGGGGCATTGGAAACAGATACGGCTAAATCAGCAAACTCTGCGCCTGCTAAGAGTTGGTTATAGACCGATTCGGCTTTCGCTTCGGCCGCTTGAATCATATCCGGCGTGGCTTGAGAGGGCAGGGCAATTAAAATATTGCTCAGCATAAACTCTGCTTGATCGTGTCCATCGGCCATTTCCGAATTGATAAAGTTGCGAACCTCTTGTTCTGAAACTTGGATTCGGCGGTTAACATTCGTTTGTTGAACCTGTGAGATGAGAATTTCACGACGAATTTGTTCGCGAACATTCGCAAAGTTCTCCCCTTCAGCCTCCAGTGCAGCACTGAACTCGGTTAAGGACATGTTGTTTTGAGCCGCGATGTTCTCTAATGCTTCATTCAACTGACGGTCCGATACTCGAATGCCCTGAATTTCAGCCAGTTGTAGCTGAATGCTGTCCAGTATTAGTCGTTCGGTCACTTGTTGGCGCAGTACCGATTGATCTGGGACTTGAACACCACGAGATTGTATTTGTTCTGTAAATAGGCGTTCGCGTTGGTTCAGCTCGCTTTCAAGAATGATATCCTCATTGACGATTGCGATGATGCGATCAAGGTGTTGTGCTTGAGCCTGAAAGCTAACAGTGCCTGCTAATAGGACTGTTGAAACAGCCTTGTAGAGGGTTTTCTTAGAAATTATCATGGTCTTTCTCTTTAAATCCGGTTATTTCTTCGATCAGGCCACGACCGCCATCACCGCCAAAGGAGCCCAGTCCACGTAGGACGAACTCAACGAACACGCCTCGGTCATAACTGGCCGTTGCGCCTCGAACGTTAGAGGATGCCAGCCACTCTCTTCCTGTTAAACGCATTTTCCAACAGCAGGTTCCATATTCGACACCCAGTAACGTATCGAGTTTCTTGCTGTTTTCAATATCATGCTGCCAACGTCCAACAACACCCCATTTAGTTAATCTGATGCCTGAATGCAACATCCGATTGACGAATAGGTTCATTCGCATTGTTTGAGTTGACGCGGTCACGGTAACTCAAATAGATCATGTTTTCATTATTGGGGATCCAAATTGCGCGATAATTATGTTCTTCGAATGAATAGTCATTTCGATCAATCTCTGAATCGTGGCTGAGGCGAAGGGTTGGAGTAACATTCCATTGCGCCATAAATGCCAGATTGGAGCTAGTCTCTTGCCCTGAGATATCGCCGGGTCTGAGATCCATGCTATCACGATCTTTTAGGTAATGAGATTGGGCAACGGCAACGCGCAGTTGTTCAACACCTTTGTCGTTGTAAATGGCAGAGGATGCACCTAGCGTCGCTTGTTGTGTGGCCGACACGCGATCATTACCGCTCCATCCGTATGGGTCGAAAAGGTTGTAGTAGCTGAAATCAAGTGCCGACGAGTCAAAGTAACGGAACTGCGCCGGTGATGGTTGCGACTTGTTTTTATCTACATGCAATAGCATCAGACGCGGCTCAAAGGATTGCGAGTAGGATGAGTTACGAAAGTGAATGTCGCGATCGAAGTAGAGCCCAGAATCCAGGCTGGCGATGCCTGCTGTCGTGGAGGTCGGCAGATCGAAATTGGGCGCTGTTTCAAAGTTAAATGAATACTGGCTGTGCCACAAACTTAGCTTTGGATGCACATAGCCCCATGGGCGGTAGTATTTGTAAGACAGTGATGGCCGTATGTGAACACGGTCTGCAGTTGTTTTTCTCAACGCATCTTCAGGAGCGCTAAAAATGGCTTGGTCAAAGAAATCACGACGATCCCGACGAAAACGGACGTATTCAGCCGTGTAATTAAAATCTAAGCGTTTATTTAAGGCTTCTTGGCCCGTTAAGAGCACCTGCGGAACACGTTTGTAAGGTGACGCTATGTTGTCATTGATCGTTTGGTAATCGTGAAAGCGCCCTAGCAGCTGCCATGTGTCGGCTTGGTATCGGATTTCTGCTTTTTGGTCTAAGTGTTCTTTGCGCTCAACTTCAAGGCTCGTGCCCAAGTCCGCAAAATAATCATTATCACTCACCCGGCTGAAATCAACGCTAGACGTAACCTCAGGTGTAATTTGCCCTTGATGCTTAACGCCAAGCAGCCAACGGTTTTCATTATTGGCTCGATCGTCATTTGCCAAAAATGCCGTGCTGAGTTCATTGTTGGACCAAGAGTTGAGATAGCGTAGTTCGTTCTCTAGCAGCAGTCCTCGATTCTCGATAAAACGCACAGTGAGCGTGTCATCCAGGTTGGGTGCTAGGTTGAAGTAATAGGGAACGCTGATGTCAGTGCCGTCACCTTTAGAGATTGACAAGCTGGGGTATAAAAAGCCTGACTGGCGTCGATCATCAATTGGAAAGCGAAACCATGGCATGTAAATCACAGGAATGCCAGCGACTTGTAAGGTCGCATGACGGGCAACGCCATATCCCTCTTCTGGGTATAGCTCAATACTGCCAGAGTGAATGGCCCAGTCATTGTTGCCGGGTTCACAGTAAGTGACCATGCCTTTTTCAAGCGTGATTCGGTCATTTAAATAATGCGTGATCTGCTCGGCTGAACCGCGAAGATGCTCTTGATGCATCACGTATTGAGATTGACTGAATCCAGAAACGCCCTGATCAAAATCGATGTCAGCACGTTCCGCAATCATCAGCAGTCCGGGTTGACGGAACTGGACTTTGCCTTTCAAGGACGCGGTGCGCTCGGCTTGGTTGAGTTCGCCATAATCACTATTGAACTCACGCCCACCTTGGCGAATGTTAACGCCGCCAGTCAAACGGGTGAATCCAGATTGGAGATCGGCGGACGAGCTACTAGCACCTGCGTAAATGGGCAGTTCGCTCAGTGGTCTATTTTCAGCGATAGCGGCCATTAACTCTTCAGGCTCAATATAGCGTCCTGAACATAAACGCGTTTCGCCATCGGTATACGGATACCAGTCTAAATGCGCGTAGGGTGCGTCGGATGCTAAAAAATCGGGCAGCGTGCTCACGCCCGCTTCCGTGTTCATTGGGCGCTCTCTGGGTGTAGCACTGTTGAGGCTAGCATCAGGTGGGCTGGTTGCTTGCTCTGCAGTTGTTGTTTGCAAAGGCGCTGGTGTTTCTTGTGTTTGCGGTGCTTGTCGAACCTGTGGTATTTGTGACGCAGTGTTTAAAGGCTTTGAGTCAGACGGAGCTTTGTCTGGCTTTACTTCAGACACAGATAAGCGCCTCTCAGTTGTTGGCTGCGATATTGAGCGAGCCGTTGACTGAGTGTTACTTGTTGCATTGGCTGCAGGCGCAACGCCTGAAGCACACTCCCACTCACCTTTAGCGTTGGCTTTACAGTCCCAACTTGCATGGCTCGTTTGGGCCATGGCATAGGAGGATAATACCGCAGCGACAGCTACGGAGAGTCGAAAAGTCGATGATTTAGTAAAGGGCATCAGGTCGCCATCCAGTTGCGGATCGGGCAGGCCATTTCGTGCCGCCCCCGAGTCTAGTACTATTAAAGACTGAATAATAAAGCATTCGTCCTATCAAGTGCTAGAGGAGCAGGCATGGGAGATCGTCAACAACGGCTGAATTCTTGGGTAATCCAGACAGCCACCGAGTTAAATTTAGACATTCATCCGAATATGAGCTTAGTGCCTGTGTCAGGAGATGCCAGTTTTAGACGCTATTATCGTCTATTGGGTCGGCAACAAAACTGGATTGTGATGGATGCTCCGCCAAATTTAGAGGACAGCCGGCCTTTTGTTGAAATTGCAGAAAAATGGCATGAATCTGGCATTAAAGTACCCGAAATTTTAGCGAAAAGCCTTGAATTGGGTTTTTTGTTACTCGAAGATTTCGGCGATACTCTGCTGTATTCCGGGTTGGTGGATGGAAAAGAGAATGAACTCTATGCGAAGGCCGCACGAACGCTGGCCAGTATCCAAGCGATGCCAGGGGATAACTTACCCCTGTATGATGCGGCAAAGCTTCAGACAGAAATGGGTTTGTTTGACGAGTGGTTTTTATCACGTTGGTTAGGTCTAGACATCTCGGATGATGTGCATGCAACCTTAGCAGAGGTTAAAGCGCATTTAGTGGCGTCAGCCTTGGCACAGCCACAGGTGATTGTGCATCGGGATTATCATTCCCGAAACCTGATGATTTTACCCTGCGGTAATATTGGCGTGATAGATTTTCAAGATGCGGTGAAAGGTGCAATTACCTATGACCTTGTGTCTTTGTTTCGGGATAGCTATATCAGCTGGCCAGATGAACAGGTCTATGAGTGGTTGGAGACCTATCGACAGGTTTATTTGCCTGATCATCTCAGCATGGATGCTCAGGCGTGGCGGCAGTGCTTTGACTGGATGGGCATGCAGCGTCAGTTGAAAGTGTGTGGTATTTTTGCGCGGTTATCACTTCGAGATGGTAAGGACGGTTATTTAGGTGATATTCCGCTCACGTTGAGTAATTTGTATCGAACTGCGCGACGGTATCCTGAGTTCTCGAACTTTGCAGATGAGTTGGCAAAGGTCGTGATACCTGCGTTATCGTCTCACCCTCGTTTTCAAGGGCAGTCTTTAGACCACTGGTGGCAAACCCTATGAAGGCAATGATTTTAGCAGCGGGTTTGGGTACGCGAATGCGTCCGCTCACCTTAACGATACCCAAGCCCTTAGTGCCTTTGTTGGGTAAGCCATTAATTGAGTACCCCTTACGCCAGTTAAAGGCTGTCGGTATTCGGCATATAATGGTGAATCATGCTTGGCTTGGGCAGCAGATTGTCGATCATTTGACGCAAATGGATACTGACGGCGTTCAGATCAGTTTTTCCAAAGAGGATGAACCGCTGGAAACCGGAGGGGGTATTTTTAAAGTATTGCCTTGGTTGACGCAGGAAGGGGAGCCCTTTTTTCTGGTCATGAATGCTGATGTGTACAGTGATGTAGATTTGTCTGTTTTGCTTAAGGTCCCGTTAGATGAAAAAGACTTAGGGTGCTTGGTGATGATTGAAAACCCGGATTGGCATCCAACGGGAGACTTTCGTTTAGGTGATACGGGGTATTTAAGTGAGTCAGATGGGCAGCCTCTGACGTTTTCGGGCATTAGTATTTTAAGTCCAAAACTGTTTTCTGGCTGTGAAGCAGGAGCGTTTGCGCTCGCACCCTTGTTGCGTCGAGCAATTTCTCAAGGGCGTCTGAAGGGGGTTTTCCATCAAGGCATTTGGTCGGATGTGGGGACGCCTGAGCGTTTGGCGGCATTAGAAGCGCAATTAATACATGAGAATCGAGAATGAGTGCTGAACACTGGGGAAGGCAAACAGGAGAGAGTTTCATTAAGCACAAAACGGGCTTAGTGATTGGGGGGCTAATTGGACTTGTTACAGGTGGTTTTTTTGGCTTGGTGTTTGGTGGCGCTGTCGGTTATTTCGTAGAGCGTCTGCTCAAGAAAGTAAAATCCATCGCACCCCAGCAATTGTTCTTTCGAGCAACTTTTGCCGTGATGGGAAAAATCGCTAAAGCGGATGGACGTGTTACGGAGTCTGAAATTGAGTTTGCGCGAGTGGTGATGGCGCGTATGCAATTGAACGAGCAAGCCAAGCGAAGAGCCATTGACTACTTTAATGAAGGCAAACAACCCGACTTTGACATGGCCAAGGTCTTGAAACCCTTGGCGTTGATTTTGCGCGGGCGCTTGTCTGTTAAGCTCATGTTTTTGGAAATGCAATTGCAAACCGCCATGGCTGACGGTGATATGTCGTCGGCTGAGCTAAAAGTCATAGAGGAAATCTGCCATCTGTTGCAGTTTACGTCGCTTGAAATGCAAGCCGTGGTGCAGCGTATTCGTGCTGCTCAGAACTTTGCGAAGCACAGTCACGAATGGCAACAACAGCCGGGCTTTAATGATGAACAGCTACTTGAGGATGCGTATGGCGTGCTAGGTGTGCCCGCGTCTGCAACCGATGCTGAGATTAAAAAAGCATGGCGTAAATTGATGAGCCAGCATCATCCCGACAAGCTTGTGGCTAAAGGATTGCCGGAAGAAATGCTTGAGTTAGCAAAAGAAAAAACCCAAGAAATCCAAAGCGCATATGATCGAGTGAAGGCTGCGCGTGGCATGCGTTAAGCCGAGGTATTTCTAACGCCTTCCCGGAGGGAGTTGCTCTCGGGGAGGCTCTTGCATCGCTCGTTTGGCTTCAATACTTGCATCCGCTTGGGTGATGAAGGTTTTAATAGCGCCACGTACTTGTCGGTTCAGCCAAGGCATGTCTAGTTTCCATCCTGCATACTCGCCTTTCATCGGTTGGCTGTGATAGCGCACGAGATCCGAGCGCTTGGCTTGGTTGGCGCGAATGCGTATATCCGGTAAACGCTGCAATCGAGCAGGATAGATATCAATCACGGCTTTTTCGGTTAAGGCACTCATGCCCTCAATCAGTGCTGACCATTGATTAGGGTGATGGGGTTGGGGATCGATCATAATTAAATGCGCCATGTCCGGTTGTTGACGCAAAAAATCGGTTGCCCAGCCTGCGCTTCTACCCAATGCAATCACAACCAGTGTCTCAATGTTTTCTCGGTCAATTTCGATTTTAGCGGCACGGATTCTTTCAGTGATTTGATTGACGTAACGGGACTCCGCATCGGTATCGACAATGAGGTGCTGCCGAGCTGGGAGGTCTAGTGCCAGAGTGAACCAGCCAAACTCCGCCATATAGGTTCTAAGAGAGTGGGTTTGCTCAAGCCAGCTTGGCCCTGCCTCAGGATCGGCTAGCAGCATTAAAGCGCCTTCGGGAGTGCTTTGGTTCGCATGTTGAATTAAGACCCGAAAACGGTCTTCGCTGACGTCTAATATTCGTAACTCAGAATCGGCTGGCAACTCAATTAACAGACGCTCTTCAGGTGTTAGGGAAGGGACACCTAGGCCCGGTTCATCTAAGCCTTGTGCAATGCTTCCAAAGCTGAAAACGAGTAGGAGGCTGTAGAGCCCCAAGCGCAAGCTGAACGAGGTTTGAATCATGGTATTCCTGTCATCGATTGCAGAATAACGGCTGTTCTGCATTGGCTAATTGGGTACAATAGCGCAAAATTCAATTCTTGACGACTCGGATGACTATGGCTGATTACTTGATTGCTCCGTCTATTCTTTCTGCTGACTTTGCGCGTTTGGGGGACGATGTTGAACGCGTATTGGCGGCAGGTGCGGATGTGGTTCACTTTGATGTAATGGATAACCATTATGTGCCCAACCTAACGATTGGCCCTATGGTGTGCAAAGCGCTTCGTAACTATGGCATAAAAGCTCCGATTGACGTGCATTTAATGGTTAAACCCGTCGACCGTATGATTGGTGATTTTATTGATGCGGGGGCGAGCTGGATTACCTTCCACCCAGAAGCATCAGAGCACATAGACCGATCTCTGCAAATGATTCGTGACGGCGGTTGTAAGTCTGGATTGGTGTTTAATCCTGCAACGCCGCTGCACTACCTCGATTATGTGATGGATAAAGTCGATGTTATATTGCTGATGTCGGTGAACCCTGGCTTTGGTGGCCAAACGTTCATTCCTTCTACACTTGATAAGCTGAAAGAAGCGAAAGCGCGTATCGATGCCAGTGGTTTTGATATTCGCTTAGAGGTTGATGGCGGTGTTGGGTTAAAAAACATTGGTGAGGTAGCCAAAGCAGGGGCCGACACTTTTGTGGCTGGGTCTGCAATTTTTAATACACCGGATTACCAAAAAACGATTAATGAAATGCGATCTATTTTGGCGTCGATCAAATGAGGCAAGAACAGTATCGGCTGTCCGATCATTTTGAGAGTGGTTTGCCAAGGTTAGTGATGTTCGACTTGGATGGAACCTTGGTCGACAGTTTGCCTGATTTGGCACATGCCATTGATCAAATGCTGCCTGCATTAGGGCGTCCCCCTGCAGGGATCGAGCAGGTTGGACGCTGGGTTGGAAAAGGTGCGCACCACTTGGTTCAAGAGGCGCTTGGGTTGTCGAGCGCGTCACAGGATCCAGAGTTATTCTCAGTGGCCTATGAGCTATTTTTAGCTGCCTATAGTCAAGCCAATGGTCGTCAAGCTCGACTCTTTCCAGATGTGCAAGCATTCATAGAGTATCTAGAGCAACAGGGGGTGATGCTGGCATTGGTGACTAATAAGCCCGAAGCCTTTACGCTGCCATTACTCGACGCAATGAATCTTAAATCGCACTTTTCGTTAATCGTATCGGGCGATACACTGCCCTTGAAAAAGCCGCATCCAGATCAATTGCTGCATGTGATTCAGCATTTTGGCGTTGATTTGGCGCAGAGCTTAATGGTGGGTGATTCCAGTAATGACGTCTTGGCTGCAAGGGCGGCAGGTTGCCCAGTTGTGTGTGTCTCCTATGGGTACAACCATGGCGAATCCATTTACGACGCGCATGCAGATGCTGTGGTTGATTCGATGATGGCCTTAGTTTAAAACGTTCAATCAAACTGGATTAAAGTTTGATCTATGTCAATTTTAGGTCGATCTAATTAAGTTTGTTTGATTGTAAAGCCGGAGCTCTTTGCTAAACTGTCCCTGAGTATAAACCTGATAAGGGTATCCAAGGGGGCAGTATGAAAAGAAAAATGAGTGGGCTGTGCATTGCCATTGGTTTAGCGATGGTATCGTCTTCAGCCGTTATTGCAGATGAACTCAGAGTAAGAGCGAATGCGCTTTTTTCTGCAGTTCCCACCGAGGCGCCTGAAATTGAAGGCAATGTACTAACGCCCGAAAAAGTAGAATTGGGCAAAATGTTGTTCTTCGAACCACGCCTATCTTCCAGTCACTTAATTAGCTGCAACACCTGTCACAACGTGGGCATGGGCGGTCACGACTATCTACCTGTATCGATTGGTCATGGCTGGCAAAAAGGGCCGCGTAATGCACCAACCGTCTTTAATGCTGTGTTCAACGCAGCCCAGTTTTGGGACGGTCGTGCCGCTGACTTAGCTGAGCAGGCAAAGGGGCCTGTGCAGGCGGGTGTTGAAATGAGCAGTACGCCAGCGCGTGTTGTGGCAACCTTAAACAGTATGCCTGAGTACATTGAGCGTTTTAAAGCGTCTTTCCCAGGTGAGGCTGATCCGGTTACGTTTGATAATATGGCGGTGGCCATCGAAGCGTTTGAGGCAACGTTGATTACGCCTAATGCGCGTTTCGATCAGTATCTGGGGGGTGCAGATGATGCGTTGACCAGTGACGAGAAAGAAGGATTGGCCCTGTTCATGGATAAAGGCTGTGCAGCCTGTCATGCAGGGGTTAACTTTGGTGGTCAGCAATACTTCCCATTTGGGCTTGTGACACGTCCAGGAGCGGATATTCTTCCTCCAGGGGACAGAGGTCGTGTAGAGGTCACCAATACTGCATCGGATGAATACGTGTTCCGTGCTGCACCTTTGCGCAACATTGAGTTAACTGCGCCGTATTTCCATTCTGGGGCTGTTTGGGACTTGGAAGAAGCGGTTGCGGTTATGGGAACGTCTCAGCTAGGGACCGAACTGAACGATGAGCAGGTGCAGAAAATCACTGCGTTCTTGCGGACACTAACAGGCGATATTCCTGAGGTGGTGTACCCGATTTTGCCAGTGAGCACGGCAACCACTCCAAAACCTGTGGATATGGTCGATTACTAATGCCTATCCTGTAAAAAAATACCGGAGCTTGCTCCGGTATTTTTTTGGTTGTGACACAAGCGTGTTGACCCGAGCACAAAACGACATTGGAGATGTCGATTGGCTCAGGTCAACAGGTGGCTAGGTCAGCGCATCCAGCTTTTGCTTCATTAACCCTTGAACTTGTCCAGGGTTCGCTTTTCCTTGAGACAGTTTCATGACTTGTCCCATGAAGAATCCGAGCATTTTGCCACGCTTGTCGGGTTCTGCAGCGATGTATTGCTCAACCTGCGCTGTGCAGCTGGCAATTACTTGGTCAACAATGGCCTCAATCGCAGCGCTATCCGTCACCTGTTTTAGGCCTTTGGCTTCAATGATTTCATCGGCACTGCCGCCATCATTCCACATCACTTCAAAAACTGTTTTAGCGATTTTACCTGTTAGGGTTTCATCTTGAATGCGCAAGAGAAGACCGCTCAACTGCTCGGTGCTGACAGGGCATGCGGTGATATCAATATCGTGTTGATTCAGGTGTTTAGCTAGCTCTCCCGTGATCCAGTTAGCGGATAGTTTTGCGTCCTGAGTGTGCTTGGCAACGGACTCAAAGTAATCGGCTTGAGGACGATAGGCCGACAAAACCCCTGCATCATATTCCGAGAGTTGGTATTCATCGATAAAACGCTGTTTGCGTGCGTCAGGCAACTCTGGCAGGCTTTTCTGAATGTCGGCAATATAGCTGTCGTCAATGATGACAGGCAGCAGGTCAGGGCAAGGGAAGTAGCGGTAATCGTTGGCTTCTTCTTTGGAGCGCATACTGCGCGTTTCATTTTTGTCGGGATCGTACAGGCGCGTTTCTTGGATAACGCGCCCGCCATCTTCGATCAAGTCAATTTGACGCGCGACTTCTGTTTCAATGGCGCGCTCAATAAAGCGGAATGAGTTAATGTTCTTCAGTTCGGTGCGAGTGCCGAGAGTAGGCGACCCTTTGGGACGGACGGATACGTTGCAGTCGCAACGCATTGAGCCTTCGGCCATGTTGCCATCGCAGATGCCCAGTGTTGTGATGATTGCATGAATTTTGCGCGCATAGGCTGAGGCTTCTTTTGCACTGCGCATGTCCGGTTCGGAGACAATTTCAATCAGCGGTGTGCCCGCACGATTTAAATCAATACCGCTCATGCCGTGAAAATCTTCATGCAGTGATTTTCCCGCATCCTCTTCAAGGTGAGCGTGATGGATACGCACTCGGCGTGTTTCACCGTCGTCTAAGGTAATATCAATATAGCCTGCACCGACGATGGGTTCGGCTAGTTGAGTGGTCTGATAGCCTTTGGGTAAATCAGGGTAAAAATAGTTTTTACGGTCAAAGACGGAACGCTTTCCAATCTCAGCATTCACGGCCAGGCCGAACATAACCGCCATGCGTAACGCATTTTCGTTAACGACCGGTAAGGTGCCAGGCAGAGCCAAATCGATGGCGCAGGCCTGAGTGTTGGGCTCTGCACCGAAAGCGGTGCTGGCACCGGAAAAAATCTTAGTGCGAGTTGAGAGTTGAGCGTGAATCTCTAACCCAATTACGGTTTCCCATTCCATGTGTTACTTACCTCTTAAAGACCGGCAGGAGATTGTTGGTGCCAGTCAGTCGCCAGTTGGAACTGATGCGCAATATTGAGAAGCTTGGCTTCTGAAAAATACGACCCAATGATTTGCAGCCCAACCGGAAGCCCTTGTGATTGGCCACAGGGGATGGACATGCCCGGAAGGCCTGCAAGGTTTAAAGATAGGGTGTAAATATCTTCCATGTACATGGCAACCGGGTCGCTGTTTTTTTCACCGAGCTTAAAGGCAGGCTGTGGGGTGGTGGGAGCCATGATGACATCCACATCCTTGAGCACCGTTAAAAAGTCTTGTTGAATCATGCGTCGAATTTGTTGCGCTTTACGATAGTAAGCATCGTAAAAGCCTTCTGAAAGTGCATAAGTGCCCACCATGATTCGACGTTTAACTTCACTACCAAAGCCTTCTCCGCGGCTGCGCTTGTAAAGGTCTTCAAGATCAACCGGAGATTCACAGCGATAGCCGTAACGAACACCATCAAAGCGGGAAAGGTTCGATGAAGCTTCAGCTGGTGCCAGAATGTAATAGGCAGGAATGCACAGCTCTGTATTCGGTAAGCTGACTTCTTTGACCTGTGCTCCCATGCGCTCGAACTCTTGAATGGCTGCTTGGACTTGTTGCGCGATGCCAGGATCAAGACCCTCTGCAAAATACTCTTTAGGCAGGCCGATTTTCAGTCCGGCGAGGCTGTCGTTTAAGTGAGCGCGATAATCCGGTACAGGTTGGTCGGCAGAGGTTGAGTCCAATGGGTCAAGACCCGCCATCACCTGAAGCATGAGTGCCGCATCTTCAGCGGAGCGCGTCATCGGGCCTGCTTGATCAAAGGAAGATGCATAGGCGACCATGCCGTAACGAGAGATACGACCATAGGTGGGTTTCAGCCCTGTGATGCCACATAGAGCGGCCGGTTGGCGAATTGAGCCGCCGGTATCAGATCCTGTGCAGGCAGGCACTAAACGCGCTGCAACGGCCGCCGCTGAGCCACCGGAGGAGCCGCCGGGTACGCGGTCTGTGTCCCACGGGTTGCGAACAGGGCCGTAATAGCTGGACTCGTTAGAGGAGCCCATGGCGAACTCATCCATATTGGTCTTGCCCAACGTGACAGCGCCCGCTTGATTTAAGCGCTCAACCAAGGTCGCATTATACGGAGAGATAAAGTTGTCGAGCATTTTCGAACCACAGCTGGTTTTCAGTCCGGCCGTACAGAAAAGATCCTTATGCGCAATGGGTAGTCCAGATAGCAAGCCAACTTGGCCTTTTTTACGCAATTCATCGGCCTGCTTAGCTTGCTCGAGTGCAGAGTCAGCTGCGAGGGTAATAAATGAATTGTATTGGCTATCGAGTGCCTGAATACGATCTAAATAGGCTTGAGTCAGCTCTACACTGCTGAAATCACCCTGTGCTAAGCGGGTTGCTAGCTCGGTGAGTGTTAAATTAAACATGTTGCATGATTCCTGTCAGAGCAAAGATGATTATTCAATGACGCGCGGTACTAAAAATAAGCCATCTTCGATGGCAGGTGCATTCTGTTGAAGGCGCTCACGTTGATTGGATTCGGTGACGTCATCTTTACGTAGGCGCTGAACAGCGTCAAGCGGGTGTGCCAATGGCAGTACGCCGTCGGTGTCAGTGGCTTGCATTTGGTCAATTAAACTCAAAATGCTGCTGATACTTGTGGCATATTCAGGAACTTCTTGCTCAGAAATATCGAGACGCGCAAGGTGGGCAATGCGTTCTATATCAGATTTGTCCAAGGACATAGGGCCATTTCTCACTGTTAACTTGAAAAAAACATCATTGTTGCATAACTTAACACATTTGTTCCTTGCTCAAAATCCCTGCCATTGTTAGAGTTACATGCTTTCAGGAATATCTGCCAAACTGGCAAATCTCAGGGTATCCACTTTCATGTTCAAAAAAATCAGAGGACTCTTCTCAAGCGATTTGTCTATCGATCTCGGCACAGCGAACACGCTGATTTATGTACGGGACCGGGATATAGTGCTTAATGAACCCTCGGTGGTTGCGATTCGCACCATCGGTAACCAAAAATCCGTCGCCGCTGTTGGTACAGAGGCAAAAAGAATGCTGGGTCGTACACCCGGCAACATTACAGCAATCCGGCCGATGAAGGACGGAGTGATTGCTGATTTTCATGTCACCGAAAAAATGTTGCAGTATTTTATCAGTAAGGTGCATGACAATAGTTTTATGACGCCAAGTCCACGTGTTTTAGTGTGTGTACCGTGTAAGTCAACCCAAGTGGAGCGTCGCGCGATTCGTGAGTCTGCGATTGGAGCAGGTGCACGCGAAGTGTATTTGATCGAAGAGCCAATGGCCGCTGCCATTGGTGCAGGTTTACCTGTTGATGAAGCAACTGGCTCGATGGTTGTTGATATTGGCGGTGGTACAACCGAAATTGCGGTTATTTCGTTGAATGGTATTGTGTATGCCGAATCGGTTCGCATCGGAGGTGATCGTTTCGATGAGTCCATTGTTACCTATGTCCGCCGTAACTACGGTAGTCTGATCGGTGATGCAACGGCTGAACGCATTAAGCAGGAAGTCGGTGTTGCGTATCCTTCCAATGAAGTGCTCGAAATTGATGTGCGCGGGCGTAATTTGGCGGAAGGCATTCCAAGAAGCTTTACGTTGAACTCGAACGAAATTCTTGAAGCCTTGCAAGAGCCACTGTCTGCGATAGTACAGGCTGTTAAAAGTGCACTTGAAGGCTGTCCGCCTGAATTGGCTTCAGACATTGCAGAGCACGGCATTGTCTTAACAGGTGGTGGCGCATTGCTGCGCAACATTGATCGTCTTATTAGCGAGGAAACGGGCTTGCCGGTTATCCTGGCTGAAGATCCATTGACCTGTGTTGCCAGAGGGGGCGGTCGCGCCTTGGAAATGTTAGACAAGCGCTCGTTCGAGATATTGACGCACGAGTAACGCATGGTTAACGGGCGTTTGATGGTAATGGTGATTGTGAGTAATCGCTTGTGATGCAGCAGGAGGTTACTCATTAACCCTATATTTCGTGGCAAGAACCCACTTGCTCTTTTCATTTTTTTGTTGGTGCTTGCGCTAGGCATCATTGTAGCTGATTTAAACAGTTCAAAAATGAAAGAAGGCCGGGTGTATTTGTCGCTCCTGATTACGCCTCTTCAGTGGTTGGTTGACCTGCCATCGCGTGGTGCTGACCGTCTGTCCGATTTGTTTGTTGATCGGGCGACATTGATTCGAGACAATGAACATCTTCGTTCTGAAGCGCTTGAGCTTCATCGTAAATCTCAATTAATGGCGGCTCTTTTAGAGGAAAATCGTCAGCTACGCGATCTCTTAAATGCCACCGAGCGGCTTGAAGCCGATGTGATGGCGGCTGAGTTGATTGGCGTCAATCCCGACCCATTTCTGCATGAAATTATTTTGAACCGAGGTTTTGAAGACGGTTTGTATATTGGACAGCCCGTCATAGATGCAGGTGGAATCATGGGGCAAGTCTTGTCCTTGGCACATTACACCAGTCGAGTCATGTTGATCACGGATGCACGCACCGCTGTGCCTGTTGAGGTCGTTCGCAACGGTTTCAGAAGTATAGCCTTAGGTAAGGGGGCATTAGGTGAGCTCGAACTCAGTCATGTGCCCGATACGGCCGATATTCAGGAGGGCGACATGCTGGTGACGTCCGGTTTGGGTGGTCGTTTCCCGCGCGGCTATCCTGTTGCCGTCGTGAGTGAAGTCATACGCGATCCTGGACGTCCCTTTACGCTTGTTAAAGCCACCCCAGCAGCACGCTTGGATCGAAGTCGACAATTGCTGCTCGTGGATTATCGGAATTCAGGACCTGAAAATCGTATTACGCGAGAACGTCAAACTCCAGTTGAGTCCGTGACCACTGAAGAGCCTGTGGAGTCCGTCGATGAGTGAACAGTCTCAAGGAGGCTCGCTGATCATCTTTGCAACTTTTTTAGTGGGATTAGTGCTTAGCCAAATTCCATTGCCGGGCATCATGATATGGGCAAGACCTGAATGGGTGGCCTTGGTTTTAATTTACTGGGTGATGGTGTTACCGCACAGGGTAGGGTTGGGGAGCGCATTCATGATGGGTGTTCTGCTTGATCTTATTCGAGGCAGTGTGATGGGGCTAAATGCTTTGTCATTGTTGATCATTACCTATTTGGTCTTGCTTTTGTACAAGCGTATTCGTATGTTTCCTTTATGGCAGCAATCGATGATGATCATGGTGTTAGTGGGTATTAATCAATTGTTGTTTTTCTGGATGCAGGGCATTACCGGAACTTCTGCAACAGGGCTGATTTTTTTATTGCCATCATTGATCAGCGCCATTCTCTGGCCATGGGTTTATGTCATTTTACACGGTGTACGACGCACCTTCAGAATAGAGTAACCTTTATGACGACAGCAACTGTGATC
Organism: Nitrincola nitratireducens; assembly: GCF_000585235.1. Classification (NCBI taxonomy): domain Bacteria; kingdom Pseudomonadati; phylum Pseudomonadota; class Gammaproteobacteria; order Oceanospirillales; family Oceanospirillaceae; genus Nitrincola; species Nitrincola nitratireducens. The sequence continues at coordinate 50,578 of NZ_AONB01000001.1, forward strand.
TTAGCCTCAGCTTCTCCTAGACGAACACAGTTACTTGCTCAGTTAGGGGTACCTCACGAAGTCATCAGTGCAGATATTTGTGAAGACCCTGAGTCTGATGAGCACCCCTTGCTGTATACGCAACGTCTTGCAATGACCAAAGCGGAGCAGGTGTTTAATGCGGTTTCTGGTCGATTGCCCGTATTAGGGGCCGACACCACAGTGACCTTGAATGGGACTATACTGGGTAAACCCGCTAATGAAGAAGAGGCTGTGCAAATGCTGCTTGCCTTGTCAGGACAAACACACGAGGTGATCACGTCAATTGCATTGGTGCACCCCGAAGGGCGTGAAGTGTGTTCCGTTGTGACCGAGGTTGAGTTTGCTGAATTAAGTTATGACACTTGCCAAGCCTATTGGCGAACAGGAGAGCCAGCTGATAAGGCGGGAGCTTATGGTATACAAGGGCTTGGTGGTGTGTTTGTACGCCAACTCAGAGGCAGTTATTCTGCTGTTGTTGGATTGCCCTTATTCGAAACGGCTGCTTTGCTAAAACGTTATCATCTCCATACATGGCAGACAGCACTCTGATGGAGGCCTTAAATGGCTGAAGAAATACTCATCAACTTTACGCCCATGGAAACACGTGTGGCGGTCATTGAAAATGGCATGCCACAAGAAATTTATGTGGAGCGTGCCAGTCGTCGTGGAATTGTTGGCAATATTTACAAAGGCAAAGTAGTGCGTGTCTTACCAGGAATGCAGGCAGCTTTTGTGGATATTGGGCTTGAGCGAGCGGCGTTTATCCCTGTAGATGAGGTGATTGATGCTGCTAGTGGAACCCCGGGAGTTCGCCACAATATTTCAATTGCCGATGTTATAAAAGAAGGGGACACTCTGTTAGTTCAGGTGACCAAAGATCCAATCGGTACGAAGGGTGCGCGTTTAACCACACATTTATCCATCCCTTCGCGTTATTTGGTGTTGATGCCTGGTAATCCTCATATCGGCATATCACAGCGTATCGATGACGCTGAGGAACGTGAGCGTTTGCGCCAAATAATGGAGGACCTATCCAGTGTTGAAAACCCCGATTATAAAGGCGGGGACAGTGGCTTTATTCTGCGCACGGTTGCGGAAGGGGTCAGTGAAACCGAGTTGCGTTCGGATTTAAATTTTTTGCTGAGGCTCTGGTCGCGTCTGAATGAGAAAATAGCAAAGCTGCCGGCTCCGTCCGTTGTCTATGAAGATTTACCATTGCATATGCGTGCATTGCGCGATATGGCTCATAGCGGTGTTGAGCGTATACGCATTGATTCGCGGGAAACCTATCAGCGATCCGTTGAGTTCGCACAATCGCTTGTACCTGAAATCGTCGAAAAGCTCGAATACTACCCAGGTGAACGTCCACTCTTTGACATGTTTAGTGTAGAGGAAGAGATGGAGCGTGCCCTAGGGCGGCGAATTGAGTTGAAGTCGGGGGGGTATTTGATTTTCGATCAAACAGAAGCGATGACGACAGTTGATATTAATACGGGTGCATTTGTTGGTCATCGTAATTTAGAAGAAACCATTTTTAAAACGAACTTAGAAGCGGCAACCGCGATAGGTCGTCAGTTACGCCTGCGCAATTTAGGTGGAATCATTATTATTGATTTCATTGATATGACCGATGTTGATCATCAACGTCAAGTGCAACGGACCTTAGACCGTGTGCTCGAAAAAGACCATGCCAAGTGTAAAGTAACCGGAGTTTCTGAATTGGGTTTGGTTGAGATGACTCGCAAGCGAACTCGCGAAAGTTTAGAGCAGGTTTTATGTGAACCCTGTCCTATGTGCCAAGGTCGAGGAACGGTCAAGACCCCTGAAACAGTCAGTTATGAAATATTTAGGGAGATTCTACGTCAGCATCGGGCGTACGATACCGACAGCTATTTGGTGCTTGCGGCAACGTCTGTGGTTCATTATTTGATGGATGAGGCATCGGATCATGTTGCCGAACTTGAATCCTTTATCGGTAAAACGATTCGTTTTCAGGTGGAGCCTTTGTACGGCCCAGAACTCTTTGACGTTGTTTTACGCTAACACATGCGCATGAAAAACCTTGTTCGCATCAGTGCTCGTATCCTGTTATGGCTAATTTTCACACTGTGTTTATTGACCTTGTTGGCGCGTTTGGCGTTAACTCTGGTAGCGAACAACGAAGCACTTGTTTTGACACATGCGTCACCTTATCTAAGGGGAGAAGTTCACAGCGGTGATCTTGAGGTATCGGTTTGGCGTCGCCATCCCCAGCTATCCTTATCTCAGTTGGACTGGATGGCCACAGATGAAACTGCCCACTTACAACGTTTAAACGTTGATTCGATTTCCGCCGAAATCGATCTTTTAAGCAGTTTGTGGCACCGAAGCCTTGTATTTAAAACGCTTGTCTTGCAGGGGGCCTCGGTTGATTTCACGATTACAGATCGTGACTCGGACGATGTCAGTCATGACGAAGCAACGTCTGCTTCTACACCTCGTTTCTTAGCGGGCTTGATTCATTCCTCACTGGCAATTGAAAACCTAGCGTTGAATGTGAAGCATGAGAATGAACAGCGTCAGATTGATGTGTTGCATTTGAGTGCGGGGCCTAGTGAAAAAGGCTTGGCGATGCAGGGGCGTTTGCGTTTGCCTCGCTTGATTTCAGATGACTCCATCGTTGAGTTTGGCATACATCTTCCGAATGTGGGTGAACTAGCAACACTGGCAAGTGAGTTTCAACTCTATGTCAATGTTGAGGATTTAGAGCTTGAGCGTGTTGGATTTTTATTGCCTGCACTGGATATCAAGGATTTGCCAGCAAGGCTCTCAACACAGGTATGGTTGTCAATTGAGTCGGGGCAGCTGATTGATGCTCAAGGGTCTTTAAGTGTCTCGGATTGGCAACCGCATTTTTTGGCCGAGCCATTGCAGGCCACCGCCTATTTTCAAGGCACTGTTGCCGAGAATGAAGCACGTATTCAGCTGATGTCAGCTGATCTCCAGCTTCCTGATGCTGCTTTACGTTTAGAGCAGCTCAAGATGAATTTTGCCCTGGATTCGGATGCAAATTGGGCATTGCGTCTTCTACAACTCGATGCATTAGACTTGGGAGAGCTTAATAAGCTGATCTCATTTGCGCGTGAGCTGCCAGAGGACGTAGGTCCTTTGCTAAGCGATCTATCTCCGGCTGGGCAGTTACGCCAATTACAACTTTATTTCGCTGATCTCGCGGACTGGAAGAGCTTTATATTTAGCGCTGAGCTTGATCAGGTTTCTGTGTCGGCATGGGATGAAGCGCCAGAAGCACGTGGGGTGGTTGGGCGTTTGGAAGCCTCTTGGCAAGTAGGGCGAGTTGTTCTAGAGAGCGGCGAGTTCTATTTGAACTTTCCACAACTGTTTGATCAGGGCTGGTCTTACACCCATGCGTCGGGTGAGATCGATTGGTCCTGGAACGATGACGCGATGAAAATCGGTAGCAATGTGTTGGCGCTTAAGAACGATCAGGTGGATGCTAAGGGGCGGTTTAGTTTGTACCGTCCTTTTGACAAGGCGGAGCAGGTAGAGCTGAGCTTGATGATCGGTATGGCTAACTCACAGGCCCTTCAGGCTGAGTTTTACACGCCACCTGTTATTGGTCATGAGTTGCATGCGTGGTTAATGGGGGCGATTAAAGGGGGGGCTGTTAATCGTGCTGGCTTAGTGATTCATGCAGGACTGAGATCCGAGGCGCCCTCTTTGCCGTTGAGTGTTCAGTTGTTTTTTGATGTTGATGATGCTCGTTTTGCCTTTTTGCCTGAGTGGCCAGCCATCGAAGACGCAAAGTTCTTTTTGCATCTGCGTGATACTGAGCTGCGTGTCGATATCGCACAGGGGCGGTTAATGGATACCAAGGTCAACAATGCTTGGGTTTACATGCCTCCTGACGCGCAGCGCTTGTATGTGGGTGCACCACTTGAAGGGGATTTGTCTGATATCACTCAGTTACTAAAGGGGCCTTTAGGGCTTGCGCACGAAGTAGCTGACTGGCATTTTTCAGGCCAAGCGAGCACTGCATTGCAGTTGGTGGTTCCTCTAAATGATCAAGACTCAGTCAAGGTGGATTTCAAAGGGACTTTACATTCGGCAGCCGTGGCCTCAGACGCGCTTGAGTTGTTGTTAGAGAAAATCACAGGCGAACTTTCTTACTCCACCGACACAGGATTTAGCGCGCCAAGGTTAAGTGGTCAGTTTTGGGGACAGCCTTTTCAAGCCTCGGTCGAAACCAACACTAATAAAACATTGATCGATCTTGCAAGTCGGGTGGAGATGCCACAGCTTACTCGTTGGATGGCGATGGATACACTTAATGATAGCCTGTCGGGGCAAACGGACTATCGGGCCTCCGTTGTCTTGTGCGGTGATACAGATTGCCCAAAGGTATCCTTCGAATCCAATCTTGAAGGGGTTTCTATCCAAGGACCTAAGGGGCTGCATAAATCAGCCGCCGATGTGCGTCCTTTGCGTGTCGAAATACAGCCTGAAAACACGCAGTTCCGTGTGGATTATCATGATCAGTTTGCGGCACTCTACAATTACGGCACTTCACCTCGTGGAATGCTTCGAATTGGCAGTGGAGAGGTTAACCTACCCGAATTGCCGGGGTTGGAAATTGAAGGGCGACTTTCCTACCTGGATGCAGACATTCTAGATGAGTGGTCGAGTTGGATAGCGTTTCACATACCTAAAGTGTCACATGTGTCGAGTAGAGAAGAGGGTGTATCCAGCTTTCCAGTAACTCGTCTTTCCATTCGTGTTGCCGAGGCAGTGATGGCAGGGCAGACGTTTAGTAATATCCAAGTGGCGATGCGTCGTTTACTAACAGAGCCTTCGCTGCATTTTCAGTTAAGCAGTGATCAAGCGACGGGGGTGCTAACTCAGGATAATGCCAATCAACCTTGGAGTTTATCCTTGAATGAGCTTGCTTTGACGTTTAAACCGCAGCGCAAAACAGAGGCTAGCCTAGGGAGCGTCGAACCGCTTTTAACCCAGTCACTCTTGCAGCGTATGCCGATTTTAAACGTGGATATTGAGCGACTTGAGCTCAATGAAAAAAATATTGGGCATTGGCGCTTTGAGTTGATGCCAGCATCGGATCATCTAAAAGTGCATCAGATTGATGCCAGTTTAATGCAAATGAGTTTAACTGGGCAGTTAGACTGGTTTGTGGACCCAGCTCAAAATAGTCGTTTGCAGCTAAGGCTTATGGGGTCAGAGTTGCAAAATATTCTGAAGTCTTGGAGTGATGAGTCGGCCATTGAGGCAAAGAGTATTGATGCCATAGCGGATTTCACGTGGTTGGGAGGAGCAGAAGCATTCAAACTGTCTGCTCTAGACGGCCGTTTTGCCTTCTCGGCAGAACAGGGGCGTATTGTGGAGTCGGGTATGGGGGCTAACTTCCTAAGAGTGTTTGGCATACTCAATTTGAATACACTGTCTAGACGCTTGAAACTTGATTTTAGTGACCTGCTTAAAAAAGGATTGGTGTTTGATACGATGGCCGCCGCCTATTCTCTGAAGCAGGGACTCGCCAGTACAATGGACCCTCTAAAGCTGACGGGGCCGTCAGCGACCATGACGATTAGCGGTTCGTTAAACTTTCACAACGATCAATTTGATAAGATGATTGAAGTAAATATCCCCTTGGGCAGTAATCTGACGCTAGGCGCGGTGTTGCTGGGAGCGCCTCAAGTGGCCGGTGCCATTTTTTTGGTTGATCGTATAATGGGAGATCAAATCGAAAAAATGACTCGGATACGTTACCGTCTAACGGGAACCTTAGATGATCCCGTTATTCAGCTTGTGGGGCAGGCATCTTCAACATCTGATGAATAGGCTTAAGCGTTGTCTTGAGCTTCAGCCGTTTCACGAATAAATTTGAACAGTTTGCGATAGTTGGCCGGAGCGGCTCCCATTGCTTGTTCCTTGAGCGTATTCCGAATAAGTTGTCTTAACTTTTGTATGTCGGCTTCAGGAAACTCACGGATATAGTCTGTTAGGCTTTTATCCGTATCCGTCAGCAAGCGATCACGCCAAACTTCCAAAGCATGGAACTTTTGATTGTGTTCATTGCGAGACGTGTCAAACTGATTGAGGGCTATTTTAATTGCATCGGCATCCGCTTTGCGCATCAACTTGCCAATGTATTGGAAGTGACGACGTAAAGCACCATTTGCACTGATTTTTCGTGTTTCTTCAATTGCCTTGCGGAGTATATCGTCCATTGGAACTAGTGCCTGTTGATCTGGACGTAGTTCAGTGATGCGTTTGCCCAATTCTTGAAGAGCTTCCATTTGGCGTTTGACTTCAGAACGGCTGATCTCTTCACTCTCTGTGCCTTCTTGTAAAGATATCAGTCTGTCTGTTTTACTCATGAGGAAAATTACCTTGAAGGATTAATGGTGTGTTATTCGGGTTCGTCAAAGCGATTCTGAATTAACAATTCTAATGCAAGGTGCGCGTCCTGCGCATCGTCTCCATCTATGTGGAGTATTAGCTCGGTGCCTTTACTTGCCGCCAGCATCATAACGGACATGATGCTCTTACAATCGACCACGCGACCTGCTTTTTCAACTTGGATTTGACTATTAAATTCGTTTGCTTTAGCCGAGAGTTTTGCCGCTGCACGTGCATGTAGGCCAAGTTTATTTACTATCGTAACAGGTGCTTTTATCATAGAAACATTCCGATCATTCGCGCCAGAGATCAAAGGAGTTAACTCAACTCCCGGTGGCGTACACTTACATTATCCATAAGCTGATTAAAATGGCTAGCCAATCGTTCAGCAATAAAGACAGATCGATGTTGCCCCCCCGTGCAACCTATACCGACAGTTAAGTAGCTGCGGTTATCCTGCTTAATTTTGGGTAGCCATCGCTCCAGAAAATATACAATATCATGGATCATATCGATAGCATCAGGAGACTGCTCAAGAAATTGGATAACTTGCGGGTCATTACCTGTGTATTGGCGTAGCTCAGGTACCCAGTAAGGATTGGGTAGGGAGCGCACATCAAATGTGAAGTCTAGATCTAAGGGCAGTCCGTGTTTAAAGCCAAAGGATTCAAACTGTAAGGATAATGTTTGTTCTTTGCGATTGGCAACCCGCAGTTTAATACTGTCCCTCAGTTCGTAGAGGCTGAGTCGGGTTGTATCGATACGAATGTCCGCTAAGGTTGCAATAGGTTCGAGTAAACGCTGCTCCTGATAAAGCGCTTCTTGTAAACCAGCGTGTGAGTTGGTTAGGGGATGTTTACGACGGGTAGCGCTAAAACGCTTCAGTAAGGTCGTTTCGGATGCATCTAAGTAAATGATCTCATAGACAAGATCGTCCATCCCGGCAAGTGTGTTGAGCACTGTGGGAACTTGTGAAAGATTGCTGATCAAATTACGTGCATCAATGCTGACGGAAAGCTTATCGGGGCGATCCGGTGCAATGAGCATTTGTTGAATGAGCTCGGGCAGCAAAAGTGCTGGAAGGTTATCAATGCAATAGAAACCAATGTCTTCCAGTGCTTGAAGTGCTGTACTTTTTCCGGAGCCCGAACGCCCACTCAGAATGACTAACTTCACTCAGTCGACTCCCCAAGTGACTGAATAACATTCTGAAAGAGGGTTTGTTTGTCTTCACTGCTTCTCAGCAATTCACGCACGTTGGATTGGCTGAACAATTCCGCTAAAGTTGCCAAGGTTTGTAAGTGTTCGCTGGCAGCATCTTCCGGAACCAGTAAGCAGCAAATAATATCAACGGGTCGGTTATCGATGGCGTCGAAATCGACAGCTGATTGGAGGGTCATGAGCAGTGCTAAGGCCTCTGTGCAACCTGCCAAGCGACAGTGTGGAATAGCCACACCGTCGCCGATGCCAGTGCTACCGAGACGCTCTCTGTTTAAAAGACCGCTGAAGATGTCTTCAGCATCTAATCCGCTTGCTTGCTCAGCTAGGGTTTGGCTGGCAAGTTCAAGAACCCTTTTTTTGCTGATGGCGTCAATATGACAAAGGGTTCTTGATTCGGTCAGTAGCTCGGAAATAGGCATGATAATTACTAAATCGTCTTTATTTATGGGATTTCATTTTTTCTTTATGCTTAATAACTTGTCGGTCAAGTTTATCGACCAAAGCATCAATCGCCGCATACATATCTTCATTTTCGGACTGCGCAAACACTTCACCACCGGCGAGGTGCATTGTAGCTTCCGCTTTCTGGCGTTGTTTTTCAATACTCAGTGTGACTTGAACATTGGTAATGTTATCAAAATGACGTTCAAGACGCTCAAATTTAGTGTGAACGTAGTCATTTAGGGATTCAGTCAATTCTACATGGTGGCCAGTAATATTGATCTGCATGGGTTGTCTCCTTGGTAAGGGTACGAAATGGCTCGTACCTATCTATTATAATTAAAGCAGACGCTTACGCTCATTAGAAGGTGGAATACCTAAAGCTTCACGATATTTTGCTACGGTTCGACGGGCAACATTGATACCTTGCTCCATTAAGAGTTGTGCAATTTTATTATCGCTTAAAGGCTTGGCGGTATTCTCACTTGTAACAAGCTTTTTAATCAGAGCTCGGATAGCTGTTGAAGATGCGCCTTCTCCATCAGCCGTGTTCACCTGGCTTGAGAAAAAATATTTCAATTCAAAAATACCTCGAGGAGTATGAATGAATTTTTGAGTGGTGACACGTGAAATGGTGGATTCATGCATAGAGACGGCCTCAGCAATATCATGAAGGACCATCGGTTTCATGCCCTCTTCACCCATTTCTAAGAAGTCTTTTTGGCGCTCGACGATTTCTGTTGCGACTTTTAATAAGGTCTCGTTTCGACTCATTAGGCTCTTTAGAAACCAGCGAGCTTCTTGTAGGTGGTTTTTCAAATAGGTGTTGTCAGCACTGTTGTCGGCTCGTCGAATTAAATCGGCATATTGTGTATTAATCTGAAGCTTCGGTGATGTCTCTGGGCTTAGCGAGACAATCCATTGATCTTGGACTTTGCGAACGACAACATCAGGTATGACATATTCAGATTGACTGGAAGCAATGCTGGCACCGGGCTTTGGATTGAGTGACTGAATGATCTCGATGACCGACGACAAGTCTTCTTCGTTCAAGCGCAGCTTGCGCATTAGCGCTTTGTAGTCATGATTCCCTAAGAGTTGGAGATGTTCATTCGCTAACTTTAAAGCCGTTTCTCTCCAAGGCAGAGTGTCTGGTAATTGTTTAATCTGAATGCTTAAACACTCGCTCAAATCACGTGCCGCAACGCCAGGGGGGTCAAATTGTTGAACCCTGTGTAACACGGCGATGACTTCATCAAGGTCAATATCACTGAAGATATCGGGGAATTGAGCAACGAATTGCTCCATGAGTTCATCAACACTAACCTGCAGATATCCATCAGGGTCAATGGCCTCAATTATCGCTTCAGCAATCAGGCGATCCGCATCGGACATAGGTGTTAAATTTAACTGCCAATTTAAATGATCAAGCAGCGTGTCTTCACGAGAGTCGTTTTCATTGTCGGCCCATTCGCTGTCAGAACTGCTCCCTGAACTTTGATGCTGAAAGGTATCTTCCCAGCTGCTGTCTGTGGGGAGGTCTTCAGGTATTTGATCGTTCCAATCGTGCTCAGCTTCCGCTTCATGCTCAACCACCTCTTCACGGTCATTTGAGGAGGGTTCTGTGCTCAGCTCTCGTTGGTTGTCCGAACTTAAATGGACTGGGATATCCGTATCCGTATCATCTTCGCTGATTTCAAGCAGCGGATTGCTTTCCAGCGCTTGTTGTATCTCTTGTTGTAGGTCCAACGTCGATAATTGCAATAAGCGAATAGCCTGCTGCAATTGCGGCGTCATGGTGAGGTGCTGGCCGATTTTTAAATGTAAGGCTTGCTTCATATGCCAGATATATCACTCAGTTGAAGGATACGGATTAATGTTTAGAGCCTGAACTGCTCGCCAAGATAGGCTTGTCGAACCTGTTCATTTGCCATTATGTCAGATGGGTGGCCTTCTGCAAGGATATGACCTTCCGAAACAATGTATGCTCGTTCACATATATCAAGTGTTTCACGGACATTGTGGTCCGTGATTAACACGCCGATATTTTTAGATTGTAGATGCTTGATCGTTTGCTTTATATCGCTAACCGATATTGGATCAACACCCGCAAAGGGTTCATCAAGCAAAATAAACGCAGGTTCGGTTGCCAACGCTCGCGCGATTTCAACACGTCGACGCTCTCCACCAGATAGGGACATGCCTAAACTGTCACGTATATGCGTAATACTAAACTCTTCTAGCAAGCTTTCAAGCATTGCCTTGCGCTGAGATGAGTTAAGATCTTTTCGCGTTTGTAAAACAGCCAAGATGTTTTCAGCAACCGATAGTTTCCTGAATACGGAGGCTTCTTGTGGCAAGTAGCCCAAGCCAAGGCGTGCGCGCCCGTGCATCGGTAAACGGGTAATATCTTTTTCATCAATTAAAATAGCGCCTTGATCTGCGTTGATCAAACCAACAATCATATAAAAGCAGGTTGTTTTTCCAGCACCGTTAGGGCCAAGGAGTCCTACAATTTCACCTTGCTTAAGATGTAAGGACACATCGCGCACGACCTGTCGACGTTTATACGACTTAGCTAAATGTTGTGCTTCAAGCGTGATCATATCAATTGTTGGACCTAGGTTGAATGATCATTTCGACGCGTTGACCACCAGGTTGCTCGCTACCGAATGCATCTACAATCGATTTATCCATGTTGTAAACAATACGCTGTCCTGTAAAGCGGTCATTGGCTTGTTGAACTTGAGCATTGCCCGTGATGGTAATGAGTTGTGTGGGGATACGATAGTCCATTTGATTGCCATAGGCGCGTGTTACAGGTTGGCTTGCTACAGATTGCTGTTGAAACTCCGCTGGATTGCCAGAGGATACGATCCGAGCAATGCTTCCTTGGTTGTCACGATGAAGTTCGACACGACTGCCTTTGAGGATCATGCTGCCTTGTTTGATTTCAACATTGCCCGAATAGACAGAAACACCTGTAGCCTCATTTAAACTGGCCTGATCAGCGCTAACATGAATAGGCTGGTTTCGATCTTCAGGAAGTGCAAAGGCTAAGCTGCTCAGAACCACCATTCCCAACAGGCCTATCAGTTTACTCACTTTTTGCATAGTATCCTCGTACCTCAGAAAGCAATTCGATCCGTTGTTCACCCAGCCAGGCTTGCATGCCAATGGCTGATAGCTGACTGAATGCCTGTACAACCATGACAGGGTCTGCGGTTTCAGCGTACTGTGACGAAGGAAATAACGTCATTGTTTCTGTTCTTAGCTCTCTAGGTGCATCAAAAGATGAATTATCAATAACACGGACGTTCCCTGCAAGCTCAATCTTGCTTTCGTCATCCGTCATCGTGCCTTTGTCGGCTTTAATGTGCGTTTCTTTATCACCTGTTCCGATGAGTATTACCTTGGGTTGCGTCACCTGAGTGATCGATGGACCCGGTAAATGCTCGATAAGCGGTGATGAAAGTTGATGGACAAGTTCACCTGATTGACTATAGCGTTTAAGGTGGCCGTCTAAAATGAAAAAATCGACTCTGTCTTCATTTGGTTCACTGACCTCAAGGACTGGTCGGTTAATACCCATCCAGCCCCAGTATAAAACAGGAATCAGGGTTAATAAAATAACGACGGCAAGTGCGAAATGGCGAGTCCAACGCATTAGCGAAACTCATCAATCAGTGCGTTGAGTTTTCCTTGTGCAGATAAAATCACCTCACAGAATTCACGAGCGGCACCTTCTCCGCCTTTGCGGCTTGTGCACCAATCCGCTTCGGCACGAACAAGAGGGTGTCCATTCGGGACGGATGCACCAAAGGCGACGGTAATAATGGCCGCTAAGTCGGGTAGATCGTCACCAATATAAGCCGTAGTTGCGGCGCTATGATGGTGTTGCTTCCATAGCTCTTCGAGCGCAACGAGTTTGTCTTCACGGCCTTGCATTAGGTAATGGATGCCGAGTGCTTTGGCTCGTTGTTCGACCTGTGGTGAGCTTCGGCCCGTGATGATGGCGGTTTCAATACCTGCCTTGTGCAGCAGTTTGATGCCTAAGCCATCCAGTGTATGAAAGGATTTGATCTCTTGTCCGTCAGGCAAAAAATTTAATTGGCCATTCGTTAAAATACCATCCACGTCAAAAACAACCAGTTTTACAGGTCTTAGACGTTCGGTCAGTTGTGCTGAAAGAGAGTTACCCATTAAATGACTCCTGCTTTAAGTAGGTCATGCATGTTTAAGGCGCCCGTGACTTTTCCTTCTTTATCAGTAACGAGTAGGGCGTTTATTTTTCGTTCTTGCATGATTTGGAGTGCTTCTGCTGCAAGAGATCCGGCTTGTATTGTTGTGCATCCATGCGTCATAACTTCAGAAATTGGTGTGGTTTTTAAATTGGTTTCTAAATCAAGTGTTCGACGTAAGTCACCGTCTGTGTATATGCCTTGCAACTGCCCAGCATCGTTAATGATCGCAGTCATCCCAAGTCGTTTGCGTGTCATGACCAAGAGTGATTCATGAATGGGCGTGTTGAGTGATACTAAGGGGATATCGTCACCTGAGTGCATAATGTCATCAACTTTGAGGAGTAAGCGTCGACCTAAGCTGCCCCCTGGATGAGAAAAGGCAAAGTCTTCGGCGCTAAATCCCCGAGCTTCGAGCAAAGCGATCGCTAATGCATCACCAAGAACGAGTTGTGCTGTAGTGCTCGATGTTGGCGCTAGATTGAGGGGGCATGCTTCGCGCGTGACGGGGATATGGAGATTGACGTCAGCGAAGCGAGAGAGGGTAGAGTTGGGGTTGGCCGTGATGCTAATTAATGGAACATGCATACGCTTGATTAGCGGTAAAATCGTAATCACTTCATTGGTTTCACCTGAGTTGGACAGGGCAAGAACGACATCTTGCGGGGTGAACATGCCCAAATCACCGTGGCTCGCCTCGGCTGGGTGCACAAAGAATGAAGGTGTACCTGTACTAGCCAGCGTTGCTGCAATTTTGTTGCCGATATGTCCAGATTTTCCCATTCCTGTCACGATGATACGGCCTTTGCATGTCATCATGATTGAACAAGCATCGTTTAAACTGGAGTCTAGATGCTCTAGCAAAGCGCTTAATGTCTCTCGCTCTATCTCAATGGTGCGCTTTGCTGTTTTCAGATAATCAATAGCCATTATTTTGCCATTAGTTTAAAGGTGAATACTGTAATAGGTCATAGTTTAACTCAGCTTAGATTGCTAAGCATCTGTTGAAGCGGATATCTTGCATTTCATCAGGAGAGAATACGTAAACGACCGTGATTCTGATAGAGTCATTTTAAGTCGACTTAGGTAGTGTTATAGTAGATCTTTTTGTGATTTTGCATGTCAAATACACGTTCGTTTTTAAGATAGGGCACTAACGGGATGGAAGCAGTGAGTCCGACGACAGGAAGTGCTTCAAGCATGCTTGAGGATGTCATCGTTGAAATTAAAGATTTGACCTTTTCCAGGGGTGATCGGCCTATTTTCAAAGGCGTCGATATCAAAATACCCCGGGGAAAAGTGACGGCCATAATGGGACCTTCGGGGACGGGTAAAACCACCTTGTTGAAACTCATTGGCGGACAATTGCGCCCAGACAGCGGTGATATCGTTGTTGAAGGCAGCAGTGTGCCCTCTCTAGGGCGCAGAGATTTATTTGTTATTCGCGAAAAAATGGGGATGTTGTTTCAGAGCGGCGCGCTTTTTACGGACATGAACGTCTTTGATAACGTGGCGTTTCCGATCCGAGTTCACACACAACTGCCTGAAGAAATGATACGGGATATCGTATTAATGAAGCTTCAGGCGGTTGGGCTTAGAGGAGCGTATGCCTTGATGCCCAGTGAGTTGTCAGGAGGAATGGCAAGGCGTGTTGCGTTAGCGCGAGCAATATCATTGGATCCTAACATCGTTATGTACGATGAGCCTTTTACCGGCCAAGATCCAATTGCGATGGGGGTGTTGGTGAACTTAATTCGACGCCTCAACCAAGCCTTGGGCCATACAAGCATCATCGTATCTCATGATATTCAAGAAACGCTGTCGATTGCAGATTATCTGTATCTAATTGCGGATGGTAAGGTCATTGCGCATGGGACGCCAGAGCAACTTAAAACCATTGAATCAGAACAGGTGCGTCAGTTTGTGGAAGGCTTGCCAGACGGTCCAGTGCCTTTTCACTATCCAGCCCCTGATTTCGTAGAGCAGTTAATGCATAAGGGAGTAAGTCGTTGATTGATTTTATGCAAAAACTCGGTCATCGGACCTTGTCTAAATTGGCTGCTTTCGGCCGATCAGGGCAAATCTTGTTTCAGTCAGTGGTGGCTAAGCCAGCACCAGTGATGATGTTTCCATTGTTGATTAAGCAAATCTACTTTGTCGGGGTGTTGTCTCTTATCATTATTGTCGTCTCTGGACTGTTTATCGGAATGGTTTTGGGGCTTCAGGGGTATACTATCCTGGTTGATTATGGCTCTGAACAGGCTGTTGGGCAGATGGTTGCGTTGAGTCTCGTTCGTGAGTTGGCGCCAGTGGTCACCGCATTGCTTTTTGCCGGTCGAGCAGGGTCCGCTTTGACGGCCGAAATTGGGTTGATGAAAGCGACGGAGCAATTGGCAAGCTTAGAGATGATTGGCGTTGATCCGTTGAGACGCATTATAGCGCCACGCTTATACGCTGGTTTTATTTGCATGCCTTTGCTGAGTATGATTTTTGCAGTTGTCGGTGTTTGGGGTGCGGCACTAGTGGCTGTTGACTGGCTGGGGATTTACAGTGGTTCATATTGGGCCAACATGCAACAGTCGGTTGATTTTATGAGCGATGTTGTCAATGGTCTGATCAAAGCAGTGGTCTTTGGCTTTGTGGTGACCTGGATAGCTGTATACCAAGGTTATGACTGTGTACCGACTTCCGAAGGGATTAGCCAAGCAACAACCCGAACAGTGGTTTATTCATCACTGGCGGTGCTGGGCCTCGATTTTATTTTGACTGCTTTGATGTTTGGAGATCTGTAATTATGCGTATGCGTACAATGGAAATAAGTGTAGGTTTTTTTATGCTTATTGGCTTCTTAGCGTTGGTGGTCTTGGCACTTAATGTCAGCGGCTTAAATTTAGCATCTAAAGGGACGGGATATAAAATTTATGCCAACTTTGAGAATATTGGTGGTTTAACAACTCGTGCCAAAGTATCAATGTCAGGTGTGCAGATCGGTGAAGTGACGCGCATTCGTTTGGATCCGCAAATGTTGATGGCCGAGGTTGAAATGGAAATTTATCCAGACGTCGACTTTTTGAGCACCGACAGTTCCGCCATGATTTTAACCTCTGGCCTTTTGGGGCAGCAGTACATTGGTATTATTCCTGGGGGAGATGTCGACGTACTCGCGCCTGGAGAGTTTATTTATAACACCCAATCTGCATTGGTTCTTGAAGATCTAGTGGGTAAGTTTTTGATGAATCAGGTGAGTGAGTGAATGTTATGTTGAGACAATTGTTTTGGCGTCCGTTTTTGGCGTTGTTAGTGTTAACAGCGTCGGCACAGGCTCTTGCAATCGACAAAGATTGGGAAGAAGCAAAAGCGGTTGTTGAAGAAACAACGGAAAAAATGCTGGTGTTGATGAGCGATAAATCGCTTCTGAGTGCAAGTAACAAGGACCGCTTAGAAACTGAGATTCAAAATATCGTGACACCGGTTATCGACTTTTATGGTTTTGGTCGCGGAGTCATGGGGCGTTTCGCACGCACGGCAACTGAAGAAGAGCTGCAACGATTTGCAGGAATTTTGAAAACGACGTTGGTGAGAACCTATTCGATTGCCGTCAGCGATTTCTCTGTAGCGAGCTACCGAATTGTCCCTCCGAGGGCGCCAAGTCCCCGACCTGAGCTGCAGGTTGTCAATGTTGTGATGACGTCATCAGCAGGCCAAACCTTTAACATTCTCTACTATATGAGAAAAGATGAAGGTCGTTGGATGTTGGTCAATGTTATGGTTGAAGGTATTAATTTGCGTCTTACCTTTCAAAATCAGTTTGCCGATATGTATCAAAGGGCTCGTTCTGTCTCTGGTGTGATTGATGGTTGGGAAGAGCGCGTTGCGAGTACAATTGCGCAGGTAGTGAAAGATGTCGAAGGTTGAGTTAAAGGAATCGACCTATACTTGTCGGGTGATATTGTCTTCGCTACCGTAGTCGATATGCGTGATGCCTTTGTTAAATTGATGAATACTCAGGCGCGTGATGCGAAGTTGAGTGTTGATTTTTCAGGGGTGGGTAGAGTAGATAGTTCAGCGTTGTCCCTGTGGTTGTGCGGTCTTCGTGCAGCAAAAAATCAAAATATTCAGCTGTTCCCGCTGTCTATACCTGCGGATTTGCGATCAATTGCTGAGTTGGTCGGGCTTGAAATGACAGCCCATTGATTTGAGTCAGTAGGGCCAAAAGGCTAGGTCGCCTTTTTGGCCCTTTTTCGTTATGATGTCCACCTTGTTCAGCGCGGCTCTACACTGTACCGGAGTTTTCTATGCATGCCGATGAAGTAAAAAAAATTATTGAACGTCAGTTAGATGGTTGTCAGGTGTATACTGCAGGTGAAGGCTGTGACTTTCAAATTACTGTGGTAGGTTCTGTTTTTTCTGGACTGTCTCCTGTTAAAAAACAACAACTGGTTTACGGTTGTTTAAATAAAGAAATCGCAAGTGGGGCAATACACGCCATCACCATTAAAACCTATACCCCAGAGCAATGGGCCGATATCGCAGGTTAAGCGATTAAACAGGATTCTAAATGGATAAGTTATTAATTGAAGGCGGTGCCTGTCTGAATGGCGAGGTTTGGATTTCGGGTGCCAAAAACTCGGCATTGCCTATTCTTGCAGCTTCAATTCTGTCAGATGAGCCCATCAATATTACCAATCTTCCTGATTTGCATGATATCTCAACGATGCTTGAGCTATTGCGTAAGATGGGGGCAGAAATCAGTCGAGATGAAAAGTTTAGTGTTGTAATCAATACAGGCTCGCTCAACTCGGTCATAGCTCCTTATGAGCTCGTCAAAACGATGAGAGCCTCTATTTTAGTGCTTGGGCCTCTGTTGGCGCGGTATGGTAAAGCCGAGGTGTCTTTACCCGGTGGGTGTGCAATTGGCAGTCGTCCAGTCGACCTTCATCTGCGTGGCTTGGAAGCCATGGGTGCAAAAATCGAAGTGGACGGTGGTTATATTCGAGCGAGTTGTAATGGACCCTTAAAAGGGGGGCGAGTCTTTTTTGATACAGTGACCGTTACTGGGACTGAAAACATTTTAATGGCGGCGACCCTAGCAGAGGGGCAAACCCTGATCGAAAACGCGGCACGTGAACCTGAAATCGTTGACTTGGCAAATTGTTTAAATGCGATGGGCGCGGATATCACGGGTGCAGGAACGGACATGATTACCGTGAGGGGCGTTAAGTCCTTGAAAGGGTGTCGTTACCCCGTTATGGCGGATCGTATTGAGACCGGAACCTTTCTTGTAGCCGCAGCTGCCACTGGCGGTCGAGTTAAGACTTTGCATACACGCCCTGATACGCTTGACGCAGTATTGCAAAAGCTGGAAGAGGCGGGTGCGCATGTGACAGTGGGCGATGATTGGATTGAGTTGGATATGCAAGGACGTCGACCCAAGGCTGTGAATATAACAACAGCACCTTATCCAGGGTTTCCTACTGACATGCAAGCTCAGTTTGCTGCAATGAATGCTGTCGCAATTGGCGTTGGTATCATCAAGGAGACCATCTTTGAAAATCGCTTTATGCATATGCAAGAGATGATTCGATTAGGTGCGGATATTACCATTGATGGCAAGTCAGCCATCATTGAGGGTGTTAAGCGCTTAAAGGCGGCACCGGTCATGGCAACCGATCTTCGTGCATCGGCCAGCTTGGTCATAGCGGGCTTGGTGGCCGAAGGTGATACCTTAATTGATCGCATCTACCATATTGATCGTGGCTACGAAGCGATTGAAGAAAAATTCCGTGCACTGGGTGCAGGTATACGGCGTATTAAAGCTTAAGAGAGAAAGTTATGACGCAACAGCTTACGATTGCCCTGTCAAAAGGCAGGATCTTAGACGAAACCCTACCGTTATTGGCGGCTGCTGACATTTTTCCGGCTGAGGATATATCACGCAGTCGTAAGCTGATTTTTGATACAAACCATCCTCATATACGTTTAATGGTTATTCGCGCAACCGACGTTCCCACTTATGTAGAGTACGGTGGTGCAGACATGGGGGTTTCAGGTAAGGATGTGCTCATGGAGCATGGGGGGCAGGGACTGTATGAACCCTTAGATCTAGAAATCTCTCGCTGTAAGTTAATGGTTGCAGGCCTTAAAAACGCGGGACGTGTCGAGGGGCGGATGCGTGTAGCAACAAAGTTTGTTAATGTGACTCGAGAGTATTATGCCCGGTTAGGAACGCAGGTTGATATCATAAAGCTCTATGGGGCAATGGAGCTTGCGCCAGTGATGGGGCTGGCGGATCGAATCGTGGATATCGTTGATACTGGCAATACACTCAGAGCCAACGGCTTGGAAGCGATGGAGCATATTGCTGATATTAGCTCTCGTCTGGTTGTTGGACAGCCTGCAATGAAAATGAAGTATGAACTGATTCAGCCGATCATTGAGCAAATGAGAGCGGCCGTAATTGCTAAACGAGAGGGTTTATAAATGACGCAAGTGTCTATCAAACGTTTGTCCTCCTCCCAAAGCGATTTTGCGCAGCAGCTAGATGCATTGTTGGCGTGGGAGTCTGTGTCTGATAAGCGTGTTAATCAAGTAGTTGATGACGTCATTGCACAAGTCAAAGCTAGAGGCGATCAAGCATTGGTTGAGTATACCAATCAGTTTGATCGCATGCAGGCTCAGAGTATGGCTGAGTTAGAGCTTTCGCCTGAGCGTCTAGCTAAGGCATTGCATGATTTGCCAGCAGAGCAGCGTGCGGCACTTGAAACAGCGGCGACACGTATCAGCCAATACCATGAACGTCAGAAAAGTGATTCTTGGCGTTATATGGAAGCGGACGGAACGCATCTGGGGCAGCAAGTAACACCAATGGATCGGGTAGGTATTTATGTACCTGGTGGTAAAGCGGCATACCCATCGTCTGTATTAATGAATGCATTGCCAGCAAAAGTGGCAGGTGTGAAAGAAATTATTATGGTGGTTCCTACACCAGACGGCGTTGTCAATGAGTTGGTGTTGGCAGCGGCGGCTCTTGCGGGCGTTAATCGAGTCTTTACCATTGGAGGAGCGCAAGCCGTTGCTGCTTTAGCCTATGGTACAGCCACCGTTCCTAAAGTGGATAAGATTGTGGGTCCTGGCAATATTTATGTTGCCACGGCAAAGCGAGCAGTCTTTGGTGCTGTTGGTATCGATATGATCGCAGGGCCATCCGAAATTCTTGTTATTTGTGATGGAAAAACAAACCCTGATTGGATTGCAATGGACTTGTTCTCTCAGGCTGAGCATGATGAAGACGCGCAATCCATTTTGTTATGTCCAGATGCTGATTATCTGAATGACGTTCAGGTCAGTATCGAAAAGCTCCTGCCGACAATGGAACGTCAAGCAATTATTAAAACGTCGCTCGAAACGCGTGCCGCATTGATTTTAGTGGCGGACTTGGCGGAAGCCGCGAAAATCAGTAATCGCATTGCTCCTGAGCACCTAGAGCTTTCGGTTGAAGATCCAGAAGCGCTGTTGCCTGCGATTCGTCATGCGGGTGCTATTTTTATGGGGCGTTACACGGCTGAAGCGCTTGGCGATTATTGCGCAGGGCCGAACCACGTTCTTCCCACGTCAGGTACTGCACGCTTCTCATCACCATTGGGTGTATATGATTTTCAGAAGCGTTCGTCGTTAATTATGTTTTCACCTGAAGGTGCATCTGAAATGGGCAAAGTCGCGTCTGTTTTGGCGCGTGGTGAAAGCCTGACGGCGCATGCACGCTCAGCTGAGTATCGTATACTGGATTAGCGGTATCTAGGATTAAGGCCCTCAGATTTGGTCAACGAATCTGAGGTCTTTCTCCAATAGTGGCGATCAACGACATTTCGCGTCCATCGCGCAAAATCTCCATCCTTGCTTTCTCACCGGGGCGTATTCCGGCTATGCGGCTCATGGTCAAACGCGCCGTTGACGGTGGTTCTCCATTTAAGGCCAGTAAAATATCACCGGGCTGAAGACCTGCTTGATGCGCCGGACCATTGCGAAAAATGCCCGCAATAATCAGCCCTTGACGGTCCGTTACACCAAAGGACTCTGCTAGAATTGGAGTCAGTTCTTGAACCTCTATGCCAAGCCAGCCACGAATGACACGACCGTGCTCAATTAAGTCTTGCATGACCTTTCGAGCGACTGACGCTGGAATTGCAAAGCCTATGCCATGTGAGCCACCGGATTGGGAAAAAATGGCGGTATTAATGCCCAGTAAATTACCGTCCGGGTCGATTAGCGCCCCCCCTGAGTTCCCTGGGTTGATGGCTGCATCGGTTTGAATGAAGTTTTCGTAAGTGTTTAAGCCAATACTGTTACGACCTATCGCGCTGATGATCCCCATTGTGACAGTTTGGCCTACACCGAAAGGGTTTCCAATCGCTAATACCACATCGCCGACTCTTAAATGGGCATCCGATGTGCTCAGTGTGATGCTGGGGAGGTCGGTTAGGTTAATTTTTAAGACGGCTAGGTCTGTTTCAGGGTCACTACCTATGACAGTTGCAATGGACTCTCGTCCATCCTGCAGCGATACAATGATCGTGTCAGCACCGCTGATGACATGATTGTTGGTAACCACATACCCTTGGCGACTGATGATAACGCCTGACCCTAAACTGGATTGGATTCGCTCTTGCTGTTGAGGGAGGCGATCTTGATTAAAGAATTGACGAAAAAATGGGTCTGCAATTAAAGGATTGTTGTTTTCACGAACGACAGTTTGCGTAAAAATATTGACTACAGCAGGCGACGCACGATCAACAGCATCGGCATAGGAAATACGCTTGATACTATGGGTTTGCTCTGGAATAAAGGTTTCTCGAATTTCAACTTTATTCACTTCTTGCACATTGAAATTAGGTAGGAACTGTAAGATCAACAGGGCAGCAAGGATACCTGTTAGAATTGGCCAACCGAGGAAACTAAACTTTTTCATCGTTCCTTATCTGCGTATGAATTTGTTACATTATACGAGTTGTTTAACTAAATTGGGACGTCTAGGCCATGAATAATCCGGTAATTGAACGAGAGGCATTGTTGAAGTACTGCCATGAATTGTTAAAGGTGGATCGCTTCAAGGATTATTGTCCTAATGGCTTACAGGTTCAGGGTCGTTCGGATATACGCAAAATCATGACGGGGGTAACAGCATGCCAAGCGCTCATTGATGAGGCTGTGGCGTGGGGAGCTGATATGCTATTGGTTCACCATGGGTATTTTTGGAAAGGTGAATCTGAAGTCATTACCGGCATTAAGTACCAGCGTCTGAAAACCTTGCTTGCCCATGATATTAACCTGGTTGCTTATCATCTGCCTTTGGATGCTCATCCTGAGTTGGGCAACAATGTTCAGCTTGCGGATAGACTAGGGTTTGTGGTTCAGTCAACGATGGAACCGAACAATCCTTTTGCAATCGGAAATATTGGTGCTCTCGCAGAGCCTCTTGAATTAAGTTTATTCTCTCAGCATTTGGAGAGAGTGTTGCAACGAGTGCCTCAGGTGATTGCAGGTGGGGCGCATCCGGTGGGTAAGATTGCTTGGTGCACGGGAGCGGCTGACAAAATGATTGAAAGTGCGTATGCGTTGGGTGCAGATACCTACATCAGTGGAGAGATTTCTGAGCCTGTTGTTCACTTTGCGCGAGAGGCGGGTATACATTACATTGCAGCAGGGCATCATGCTACCGAGCGATACGGGATTCAAGCCCTAGGCCAGCACTTGGCTGACCGTTGGGAGATTGAGCACAGGTTTGTTGATATAGATAATCCAGTTTAACGCTTAGTTTCATTGCCTTCGTCGTTGAGGCCTGGATCTGGTTGAGGCGGAGGTGTGATTTCATCTTTCTTTTTTAAGCCGTAACTGCTCGAAAGAGTGCCTTCTTCATTCGGTGCCTTGGGTGCATAATCACGAGGAGGTTCGATGACGTTTGTTTGATCTTCTAAGTTTGAGTCTTGAGGTGGCTTAACGTCTTCAGTTTGTACGTCGGGTATCAAGGCTTCAACCTGCTTTGGTTGTAACGATGCATGAAGAGAGTTACCCGCGGCTTGATTTGGACAGAGTGTCTGTGCTCCAGATGCCAGATGCTCATGAACTTTACGATATTGCTCAGTCAAGTTGTTGACGAGCTCAGCTGTCGTTTCGAAGTGAGACGTGACTTCCTGCTTGTATCGGTGCAGTTCGGTTTTGGTTTGCTTGATTTCGTTGGCTGTCTCAATTTTTTGTTTGCTGCTTCCTTTCGAAAAGCCAAGCATATAGCCAATCATGGCGCCAATAACTAGGGCAATAAGAGTGATTATCCAGATAGTTTCCTGTTCCACTAGAAGTTCCTCTTCGGAGAGTCGTTAAATTCAATAAGAAGCATAATATCAGATTCAACACTCAAGTGTTGTGCCTAATCAAGTAATTAAGCGAAATTTTCTGAGAGGATCTTAGTTTTCGCGTGCCGATGACGGCTGCCAAAGAACCTCGCGCCCTCCTTTTTCTCTTGCTAAAAAACGTGCCGTAACAAAAAGGTAATCCGATAAGCGATTTAGATATGCGGCCCCCATTGGATTGATTGTTTCATCTTCAATGCTGGCCAATTCAACCATACGGCGTTCGGACCGACGACAAACCGTGCGAGCAAGATGGGCTGTGGCAGCGGCTCGATTTCCACCGGGTAAAATAAACTCTTTCAAAGGAGGAAGCTCGTCATTTAGGATATCCAGCCAGTGCTCTAAACGATTGACGGTTTCCAGTTGAATGACAGTGTAGCTCTTGTCGGCTATTGCAAGCTCACCTCCTAAGTCAAAGAGATCGTTTTGGACGGTTTGCAGATTGCTTAATAAGGGGTGAGAGCTTTCTAATTCGCTAATTAGCAGGCCAATTAAACTGTTAAGTTCATCGACATCACCCAGTGCTTCAATTCTGGGATGATACTTTGGTACGCGGGAACCGTTAGCCAGTCCAGTAGTGCCTTTATCACCACTGCGGGTGTAAATCCGAGTTAAGCGATCAGCCATTGTTTGCTCTCCTTGGTGTCTATTAAAGTAGCGTACGTGCAGGGATGCATATCTGTGGATCGGGCGTTAAGTTCAACGATGGTTTTTTGTTTGGATAGGGTAGATTGTTTAGGATATAGCGCATGGCATTGAGTCTCGCACGTTTTTTATCGTCGGATAAAAGTGTGATCCATGGGGAGTCGGCTGTATCTGTATGTCGAAACATGGCTTCTTTTGCATCGGTATAGGCGTCCCATTTGTCCAACGAAGCCATATCAATCGGTGAAAGTTTCCATTGTTTAAGTGGATCTGTTTTACGTGATTGGAAACGTTGGAACTGCTCATCGCGGCTGACTTCGAACCAGAGTTTAAATAATCGAATTCCACTACGGACCAGCATGCGTTCTAGATCAGGGGTGTCTCGCATAAACTCCAGATATTCTGATGGGCTGCAAAACCCCATGACACGCTCTACACCTGCGCGGTTGTACCACGAACGGTCGAATAACAACATTTCGCCTGATGTGGGCAGTTGTTTAATGTAGCGTTGGAAATACCATTGTCCAGATTCGACATTAGAGGGTTTTTCAAGAGCAATGATTCGGGCGTGCCGAGGGTTTAAGTGCTCCATGAAGCGCTTTATCGTGCCTCCTTTGCCTGCCGCATCACGCCCTTCAAAAATGATTACGACACGCTGTCCCGTTTCTCTAACCCAGCTCTGCACTTTCAAAAGTTCTATTTGAAGTGCTTTTTTTTCTTTTTCATACTCTTTACGCGAGAGTTTATTAGCATAAGGGTAGTTCATACTTCGCTCTTGTTTGTTGGTCGCGATTCTAATTTAGAGAAGGGTGTGTCCAGTTTGTTAGACAAGCGCTCATATTCATGGGCGTCTCTAAATTCCAATGCTCGGCTTCTTCAAGTGAAACCGTCCAAATTTATTGTGTTTTGGCCTTGATTCACTGATCATAGAGCGTTTGCACAGTGCGATTGACCAAGGTTATGTTTAGTCAGCTTTGTACATTCGCAGGCTTAAGGACGATGAGTTGTCCTAATGCCAAGAATGGTCTGGTTCATTACACTTCCCAATAATTTAACCTATCGTATACCTTAACACAAAGGAGATAAATTATGCCTTCATTTGATGTGGTTTCCGAGCTGGATTCCCATGAAGTGACCAACGCGGTAGATCAAGCAAATCGTGAAATACAAAGTCGCTATGACTTTAAAGGCGTGAAAGCCGATTTTGAGTTGCAAGATGATACAGTCAACATGACAGCCGAAGTTGATTTTCAATTGCAGCAGATGATGGATGTTTTGCGCAGTAAGCTCACGGGTCGTAATATTGATATACGTTGTATGGAAATAAAGGATCCCGATTTAAGTGGGGTTAAGGCGCGTCAGCAGGTTGTATTGCGCCAAGGGCTGGACCAAGCCTTATGTAAAAAGATCACCAAATTGGTGAAAGACACTAAGATGAAAGTGCAAGCACAGGTTCAAGGTGAAAAGGTTCGTATCACGGGTAAAAAGCGTGATGACTTACAGGAGGCCATAGCCTTGCTTAGGGCATCCAATCTTGAGCTGCCATTACAGTTCAATAACTTTCGAGATTGATCGATTTATAAAGCGATCCCAGAGCATCTCAACATGCCCAGGCTAGGGTATGTTGAGAAACTTTGTTAGCAGGATTAAATGCGCAAACCGCCGTCAATTTCGAAACAACGTCCGTTTACGTAATCATTTTCAAGAATGAAGGTTACGGTTGACGCAATTTCTTCAGGCTTGCCTAAACGTTTTGCTGGAATACCTGCCGCGATTTTTTCGAGCGCTTCAGGCTTCATGCTCATGACCATTTCAGTGCCAATATAACCCGGTGCAATTGACGCCGCACGGATACCGTAGCGAGACAGTTCTTTTGCCCAAGTAACCGCCATTGCTTGAACGCCGGCTTTTGTCGCCGTGTAGTTGGTTTGGCCCATGTTGCCAGAGCGAGACACAGACGAAATATTCACGATGCAGCCAGATGTGCCAAGCTCAATCATTTTGCAAGCGGCTTCACGACCACAAAGGAACGTGCCTGTTAAATTGACATCCATGACTAGGTTCCACTGGTCCATTGTCATTTTAGCCGCTACTTTTCCATCTTTGACTTTGATGAATAGACCATCGCGAGTGATGCCCGCATTGTTGACGAGTCCATGCAGTGTGCCAAAATCGCTGACAACATCATCAAACAGTTTCTCGACATCCGCTTCTACAGATACGTTGGCAATGTAGCCACGCGCTTCTGAGCCCAATTCGGCGCAGAGTCCGATGGTTTCGTCCAGATCTTGCTGGTTCAAATCGGCCAGAGCCAATTTAGCGCCTTTGCTGGCCAGTTCAAGCGCCATCGCGCGCCCTAAACCACGTCCGCCACCGGTGATGACGATCACTTTATCTTGCAGATCCATAATAATGTACCTAGTTGGTTGAACATGTCTCTATTGTGCGACGCAAAATGCTGCAGCGCAACAAATATTCTGTTATAAGTTGCTCATCTTTTGGTCGAATTTGAAATAAGGGAAAATACCTATATATGGGTGTAGGTCGGTTATGAATTGAGCTTCGTTCTATCATTGCTTGATTCACACTTGCGAATGTGATCCACTGCATTGGATTCATGCAAAGAGGTTACCTATGCGCTATATATTTTTACTCTTCATTATTGTCCCAATCATTGAAATCACCTTGCTGATTAACGTCGGCCAGATGATTGGAATTATGTACACGATAGGGTTAGTGCTTCTATCGGCATTTATTGGCGTCAATATGTTACGCGTTCAAAGTCTTAGCACTCTGATGAAGGCTCAGGAGCGGGTGAATCAAGGTGAAATTCCTGGAAAAGAAATGGCTGAAGGTGTTGTGCTGGCTGTTGGCGGTGCTTTGTTAGTGACGCCGGGGTTTGTCACGGATGTTGTGGGGTTTTGCTGTCTTATACCTTGGACGCGTTCGGCCATTGTTCGCTTTATTAGCCAGCGATTTCAGCTTATCGCGTCGCACAAGACCGTTCATGCTCGTTATACCGAAACCCATGTTAAATCCTCTCATGCATCCCATGCGGCTCCGGGTGATGTGATCGATGGTGAGTATACCCGTAAAGAATAATTTTTTGATGAACCATTGAAAATGAGTTTGCCTCCCCCCATATACCCCACCAGAGCTTAAGACGGACAGTGAAGTTAAATTTTTTTGACTTCAACCATTGAAAAAAAGATGTCTGGCCATATGTATCAGGCATCCATTAATGGAAACTGTCATTCTTTGACATTAAACCAAATAACATCGCTTTAGATCCTAACTACCAGGAGATATACCAGATGAACATTCGTCCACTTCACGATAATGTCGTTGTACGTCGCAGCGAAGAGGAAAAAACCACTGCAGGTGGCATCGTATTGCCAGGTTCTGCAGCTGAAAAGCCAAATCGCGGAGAAGTTCTTGCCGTTGGACCAGGTCGTACATTGAATAATGGAGAAATCCAAGCATCCTCTGTCAAAGTTGGCGATACAGTATTATTCGGTCAATATGCCCGTTCAAATGTAGTAAAAGTCGATGGCGAAGAACTGATGATTCTTCAAGAAAGTGAAATTTTCGCAGTGGTTGAAAAGTAATAACTCTCTCTATATCACGTAGCGTTTTTTATCTGACACCGAATTTATTATAGGATTCTAAATAATGGCTGCTAAAGAAGTACGTTTTGGTAATGATGCTCGTCAGCGTATGCTCGCTGGTGTAAATATTCTTGCTGATGCAGTAAAGACCACCTTAGGCCCTAAGGGTCGTAACGTTGTTCTTGAAAAATCGTTTGGCTCTCCAACCATCACCAAAGATGGTGTGTCTGTTGCTAAAGAGATCGAACTGAAAGACAAGTTCGAGAACATGGGCGCGCAGATGGTTAAAGAAGTTGCGTCTAAAGCCAATGATGTTGCAGGTGACGGTACAACAACGGCGACTGTTCTGGCACAAGCGATCGTTAATGAAGGCCTCAAGTCAGTTGCCGCGGGTATGAATCCGATGGACCTTAAGCGCGGTATCGACAAAGCGGCTGCAGCCGTTGTTGAAGAATTGCGCAAAATGGCAGTTCCTTGCACTGACTATAAGGCAATTGCACAGGTAGGTACTATCTCTGCAAACTCTGACGCTGAAGTCGGTCGTATCATTGCAGAAGCGATGGAAAAAGTTGGTAAAGAAGGCGTTATCACCGTTGAAGAAGGCTCTGGTTTTGATAATGAGCTAGATGTTGTTGAAGGTATGCAGTTTGATCGTGGCTACCTGTCACCTTACTTCATCAACAACCAAGAAACCATGTCAGCTGAGCTAGATGATCCGTTCATTCTGTTGGTTGATAAGAAAGTTTCTAACATTCGTGAACTTCTGCCTGTGCTTGAGCAGGTTGCTAAATCTTCACGTCCGTTACTGATCGTGTCTGAAGATGTTGAAGGTGAAGCCTTAGCAACGCTTGTGGTTAACAACATGCGTGGTATTGTTAAGGTGGCGGCTGTTAAAGCCCCTGGATTTGGTGATCGTCGTAAAGCCATGCTGCAAGACATTGCTGTTCTGACCGGTGGACAAGTCATCTCTGAAGAGATCGGTTTGTCTCTAGAGCAGGCAGGCCTTGATCATTTGGGAACGGCTAAGCGTGTTAGCATTACCAAAGAAAATACAACTATTGTTGATGGTGCGGGTTCACAAGCTGACATTGAAGCACGTGTTGCGCAAATTCGTGTTCAAATCGAAGAAACATCGTCTGATTACGACCGTGAAAAACTGCAAGAGCGCGTTGCTAAATTAGCAGGCGGTGTTGCTGTTATCAAAGTCGGTGCAGGCACCGAAGTTGAAATGAAAGAGAAGAAAGCACGCGTCGATGATGCTCTTCATGCTACACGCGCAGCCGTTGAAGAAGGTGTTGTACCTGGCGGTGGTGTTGCATTAATTCGTGCACTTGATAACGTCGGTAAGTTGCAAGGCGATAACCATGATCAAACGATCGGTATCGAGTTGGCTTTCCGTGCGCTTGAAGCACCGATTCGTCAAATCGTTACCAATGCTGGTGGCGAAGGCTCTGTAGTGGTATCTAAAATCCGTGAAGGCAGTGGATCTTTCGGTTTTAATGCGGCGACAGAAGAGTATGGCGATATGCTAGAAATGGGTATCATCGATCCTGCTAAAGTTACACGTGCAGCGCTTCAAGCCGCTGCGTCTATCGCAGGCTTGATGATCACCACTGAAGCTATGATAGCAGATTTGCCAGAAGACAAGCCTTCTATGCCTGATATGGGCGGCATGGGTGGAATGGGCGGCATGGGCGGCATGATGTAGTGCGACGAGAGTCGCGTAGGTAGCTAGCCTAACGGAACTACTCCCGTACTCACCACTTTTTGGTGAGTACACCCAGTCCGTAGAAAATAGCAATTTAAATACCCGGTGTCCGGGCTGCATTAAGCCCGGATATCGGACTACCTTCATAAGGTGGTACGAATTCGGTATTGGTGTAGCCAATATCTTTCCATCTGTAAAGATGAAATGGTATCCATGCCAAAGGTTCAGATTATTTGAATCGGACGGTAGGGGTCGTCGCGTCTTAAATGCTTAGCTGGTTCCCTCCGGCGTAAGCCATTTCTGTCATTGTCTCACCATTCGGGTAACTGAATTGGTAGCGAGACCTGTTGTTCAGCCAATAGTAGCCTAAGGATAGTGCATCGCTGGTAACGGCGTTGTGCGAAGCTTCCTGACAACGTAACCCCGCATTTGTGGTGCATTCTGACTGTGAGGTCGGATGTAGATTTTGCGAGCAACACGCAAATGAGGTGCAAGGCTGAGTGGTATGGTTAACATAAGTGAACTGCTGATAAACACCGTCAACCGCAAAGAGCTAAAAGTTGCTGATAAGCTCTGACCAAAATGGTACGTGGTCGGTTATTCCTCTTACATCTGGGAATACGCTGACAAAATGACCACCGGTGGATAAGCAGAACCTAACCCATTCATGTGACAGGTATGGAACTCGGTAAGCCCGTATCTTCGCCACTATGGCAGGTGAGCCGTAAGGTGAGCTGTTGAGGGTGCGGGTAGAGGATGTTGGAAAAAGCAAATGCTCAGCTGTAATGGCTGGGATAGGGGTTCAAACTTTGCCCTGACCGGAAACGGTGCCCACTTCCAACTGGTCTTTAATCGCGTAACGGCTTGTAAAGCCATCAAATGAAGTAGCGACTGTTCGCAGTCCTGACTTTAATAATAATCCCTCGTGGGACAGTGTTTACACTTCCCGCGAGGGAAGAGTGTGCACGTTTCTCCGAGGTACTATGGAGAGCAGCAAGATGTGTACTTCAAACGAAGTACCTGCGTTCTCCCACCTTGTCAGCGGATGGCATTCGATTGATTGGGAATCCAGTCATCGTAAGGTGAGAGGGCTACAGGTACGCATCGCGAAAGCGGTTAATACTCAGCAATGGCGAAAGGTTAATAGCCTACAGCGTATGCTGGTGCACTCGTTCTCAGCCAAGGCATTGGCTGTAAAGCGAGTAACTGAAAACCGAGGGCGAAAAACTCCCGGTGTTGATGGCGAAACGTGGGACACCCCAGATGCCAAATGGAATGCTGTGCATTGTCTGGAGCGGAAGGGCTATAGGCCTAGACCGCTTCGGCGTGTTTACATACCTAAGAGTAATGGCAAAAGTCGTCCTCTGGGTATACCGACGATGCTAGATAGAGCAATGCAGGCTTTATACCTGCTTGCTTTGGAGCCAGTATCGGAAACAATAGCGGACCGTAACTCTTATGGCTTTCGACCACTACGCTCTACGGCAGATGCGATTGAGCAATTGTTCGTCAATCTCAGTCGAGTTAACTCGGCTAAGTGGGTGTTAGAGGGCGATATTAAAGGGTGTTTCGACAATATCAATCATAACTGGTTGATCGAAAACGTTCCATTGGATCGTGGGATAGTCAGGAAATGGTTGAAGGCAGGGTACATGGAATCCGGCCAGTTGTTCCCAACCGAGGCGGGAACACCACAGGGAGGTATTATCTCGCCTGTATTGGCCAATATTGCGCTTGATGGTTTGGAAAAGGAGTTAGAAGCCCTATTTGGGAAGAAAAACACCAAGGCCAGCTACAAGACAAAGGTCAATTATGTGCGGTACGCCGATGACTTTGTGATTACAGGTATCTCGAAAGAGCTACTAGTGAATGAGGTGAAACCAGTCGTAGAAGCCTTTATGGCAGAACGTGGTTTGACTCTTTCAGCAGAGAAAACGGTTATAACGCATGTGTCGGAAGGGTTTGACTTTCTGGGTCAGAATGTCAGGAGTTATAAAGGCAAGCTGTTAATTAAGCCTGCCCATAAAAACCTGAAATCATTTTTGGCAAAGATTAGGCAAATAGTGAAAGGAAATAAAACAGTTCCAACATGGCAACTGATAGATCTACTTAATCCAGTAATTAGGGGTTGGGCAAACTATCACCGTCATATTGTTGCTAAAGAAACCTTTAACTATGTGGACTATCGTATCTGGAAAATGCTGTGGCAGTGGTGCAGACGGCGACACCTTAATCGTCGTAAACGCTGGATCAAGGATAAGTACTTTAAGCGCGTTGGAAAACGTAATTGGGTATTTTCAGATCACTATCCAAGTGGAAAGCTAGCCACGCTGCTATATGCAAATGACACGCCGATAAAGCGGCACACGAAAATCAAGGCAGAAGCGAATCCGTATCTTCCGGAGTTTGAAACCTACTTCGAACAGCGTTTGGAGTATGTGTGGAGAAATTCGGAACAAGGCAAACGGAAGACCTACACGCTTTGGAATCGACAGCAGAAACGCTGCCCGATGTGCAATCAATTGATAACGTTTGAGACAGGATGGAATGTTCATCATATTATCGAACGGCACAAGGGCGGTGATCACAAGTTGGAGAATCTAGTGTTGCTTCATCCAAATTGCCATCGTAAACTGCATACTAATAAGGGTATGCTAACTGCTGGCTTTATAAACAAATGAAGCTTTTAAAGGCTTGAGCCGTATGCGGGGAAACTCGCACGTACGGTTCTTAGGGGAGGGGTGACCAGTAATGGTTGCTTTTTACCCGACATATCGCCCTAGTTAGTCTTTTCTAACTGAAAAAAAGCTCTGCATCTGATAATCTGATACGCCTTAGTATCTTTATCAGGTGCGGAGCTTTTTGCATTATAGCTTCACCTAACAATGGTCACTGTTTGGCAATGGGAGTTTGGTGTTCATGAGTACACGGCAAGAACCTCAACTTAATATCGAACGGCTGAAAGATCGCTCAGAAGATGCGATCAGTATTTTGCGCGCAGATGTCCAATTGATTAAACAGCAGCAAAAGCGTGGCGTTAGTATTTTTTTTCGACTGCTTATCCTGCTGTTGTTAGTAGCTGTAGGGGGGCTGGGTTGGAAACTGATTGAATTAAATGACCTGCTTGATCGACAGCAAGCGGTGCTCGCATCAACACAAGCCGATTTGGAAGCGCAGTTGCAGAGGCTGGATCGAAACATGTCTGAGAATCAGCAGGTGGTTGATGTAACAGAGGCGTCTTTTGCGGATATGCTGGCCAGTGTCGAAGCGGAGTCGGCTGAAAATTATGGCTATTTGAATTCAGAGATCATCAAAATATGGGATCAAATGTTACGGCTTCGTCCTGAAGATATTGGGCATATGCAAGCGTCTTTAATACAGCAAGAAGCGGCGTTAGACGCGATTAATCAGGCCATTCAGCAATTGCAGTCAAGCAATGAAGAGGTTGCTGTATTAAGCAATGCCGTTGATAGATTAGAAGAGCGTTTTACTCAAAATCCAATCGATGAGGTTGTAAACCAGCTTCGTGACCAAGTGATTGCAATAACGGTAACGCTGGAGCAGTTGCCGAGCGTCGCGCAAGTGAGTGATATGAACGACAGGCTGGATCAATTAACTGCAGCCGCAGATGTAAGCGAAGCGATCGATGTTGAGCCTATCTCTCGCCGCCTTGATGAGATCGCTCGTCAGTTGCAAACCCAAGAAGCTCAGATAGCCTCTCAAATAACACAGCTGCAAAACGATCAGCGTAGAACGGATCAACGTTTGGCAGGGCTGAATAACCCTGCGCCTTCCGTTCCTGTAGGCTTGGAGACAAAGGTGAATCAGCACGAGATCGCTATTCAAGCCATTGATGGTTCAAGAATTCAGATAAGTCGTGATATTTTACAGCTACGAGAGCAGGTCAATCGTATACAATTACGATTAGAGCAAATGAATTAACGGAATAAATGCTTTTAGCAGACACTTGGGTTTTGACCCAATGTAAACGTATTTAAAGTGATGAGTAGATAAATGATACGACAGCCAGAGCTTTTGTCTCCAGCGGGGACACTCAAAAACATGAAATATGCCTTCGCATATGGTGCGGATGCCGTATATGCAGGTCAGCCGCGTTATAGCCTGCGTGTGCGCAATAATGATTTTAATCATGACCACTTGGCTCAAGGTATTTCGATTGCTCATCAGTTGGGTAAGAAGTTTTTTGTTGCGAGCAATATATTGCCCCACAACTCGAAGCTCAAAACCTACATGGATGACATCACGCCCGTTATCGAAATGGGGCCAGACGCGTTGATTATGTCAGATCCAGGTTTGATCATGATGGTTAAAGATCGCTTCCCTGAAGTGCCAATCCATTTGTCCGTTCAAGCCAATACAATGAACTGGGCAAGCGTTAAGTTCTGGCATCGTATGGGCGTTGAGCGAGTGATCCTGTCTCGAGAGCTGTCGCTTGATGAAGTTGAAGAAATACGTCAACGCTGTCCTGAAATGGAAATAGAGGTTTTCGTTCACGGTTCATTATGTATTGCTTATTCAGGTCGTTGCTTGCTGTCAGGCTATATCAATCATCGAGATCCAAACCAAGGGACTTGCACGAATGCGTGCCGTTGGAAGTACGATGCACATGAGGCAAAGCAAGATGATTCAGGAGATATTGTTCCGGTTCAGCAGTTTGAGCCAGAACAAAAGCCAAGTGAGCAAATATTCTTGCTACAGGAGCAGTCACGTCCGAACGATTATATGCCTGTATTTGAGGATGAACATGGAACCTATATCATGAACTCAAAGGATCTTAGGGCTATACAGCATGTGCATCGACTTGCTTCCATGGGCGTTGATTCGCTGAAGATCGAAGGTCGCACTAAATCACACTATTATGTTGCCAGAACTGCGCAAGCCTATCGTCGAGCCATTGATGATGCGGTTGCCGGAAAGCCCTTTGATATGGAGCTGATGGATGTGTTGGAAAACCTGGCAAACCGTGGCTACACCGAAGGCTTTTATCGCCGCCACGTTCATGACCAGTATCAGAACTATGAGACAGGTAACTCTGTGGGCGTGCACCAGCAGTTTGTTGGTGAAATTGTAGAACAGGATACTCAAAATGGACGTTTAGTGATTGATGTAAAAAATCGTTTTGAGTGTGGAGACACGCTAGAATTGATGACGCCAGCCGGTAATCATCGTTTCCGTTTAGATGAGCTTTTATCCACAACGGGTGCCAGGATTGAAGCGGCCCCAGGCTCTGGTCATCGCGTTATGTTTCCCATGAATTTAGAGGGCGATATGACCTACGCACTTTTAATGCGAGACCTTCCAAACGCCCCTGCTAAAAATTAAGAACCCAATGGCAAAATCGTATGATTTCATAAGCTGTAAGGCCCTTTTCATTTCCAGTTGCACTGATTACCTGTGGTTTGGGTATTTTGATGGCCTTTTTGGATGGTGTCTGGAGTCCATCAAAAGCTGGGTTGATTCTTGTCGCAGGTATCCTGCTTCAAGCCGGTGTTAATTTAATTAATGACTACGCCGACCTGACAACGCACCCGCAGCTTAACAACAAAAAGGCGTCCAGTCTCTTGGCGGCTCGTCAGATTGTTCGTAACTTTCAGCTAGGGCTGTTGGCGATTCTATTAGCGGCTGTCATCGGTTTTTATTTGGTTATCCAATCAGATCCACTCCTGTTGTGGATTTGTGTGATTGGCTTTGTTGGCTGTTTGGGCTATACCTTGCCACCCTTGTCTTTTAAGCACCGTGGATTGGGTGTTGTCTTGGTCTTCTGGTTGATGGGCGTCCTAATGGTGAAGGGAAGCTATTTAGCCTTAGGGGCCAACTTCAACCTGCAAGTCGTCTTAATGTCGTTGCCGATCAGTTGTTTAGTGTCTCTGCTATTGTTGAGTAACGAGTTGCGCGATTATGAGGTTGATGCGGCGCAACACATCACAACACTTACTGTTAAGATTGGCTACGAAAAAGCGCAGTGGCTGTATATCGGATTGCTGGTGATGTCGGTATTGGTCAGTTTGGCATTATGGCTATTTGGACTATTACCTACACCTTATTGGCTGATCTTGAGTCTGCCGTTTCTGATCAAACCTTTCCGATTGCTCAGTGCTGAGCCTGCTGCACGTATGGCTCTAACGCCCGCTACAGCTCGGTTTTTGTTATTATTTGGCCTGTGCTTTGCCCTGACCTTAGTACAGCCTATCCTGATTGGCGTTTTCTATACGTTTTATACTAATACCTGACAGGCAGTTGTTCGATTTTAGGGTATAATCACGTCCCTATGACGCGTCGATATTCTGCGCATCTGTCGAAGAACCACCTGTCAATTTAATGTAACAGCC
Source organism: Nitrincola nitratireducens (assembly GCF_000585235.1). Taxonomy (NCBI): domain Bacteria; kingdom Pseudomonadati; phylum Pseudomonadota; class Gammaproteobacteria; order Oceanospirillales; family Oceanospirillaceae; genus Nitrincola; species Nitrincola nitratireducens. The sequence continues at coordinate 85,630 of NZ_AONB01000001.1, forward strand.
CGATTGGAGACTCCCAATGAGCGTTATCCGTCAAGACGATTTCATTAATAGCATTGCTGATGCACTGCAGTTTATATCCTACTATCACCCGATTGATTTTGTAAAAGCAGTGCATGAAGCGTATCAGCGCGAAGAAAATCCTGCCGCTAAAGATGCAATGGCACAGATTTTAATTAACTCCCGCATGTGTGCTGAAGGTAAACGCCCTATCTGTCAAGATACGGGAATCGTGACGGTTTTTCTTAAAGTGGGTATGAACGTTCAGTGGGATGCCAAAATGAATGTGACCGATATGGTCAATGAAGGCGTCCGTCGTGCTTACTTGAATCCTGATAATGTCTTGCGTGCTTCGATATTAGCTGATCCAGCAGGAAAGCGTCAGAACACTAAAGACAATACGCCTGCCGTCATCCATTATGAGATCGTTGACGGTGATGAGGTTGAAGTTCATGTCGCTGCAAAAGGCGGTGGTTCTGAAAACAAGTCCAAAATGGCCATGCTGAATCCTTCAGACAGTATCGTTGATTGGATTGTGAAAACAGTTCCAACCATGGGAGCGGGTTGGTGTCCTCCTGGAATGCTCGGAATAGGCATTGGTGGCACCGCAGAGAAGGCGGCTGTGATGGCGAAGGAGTCCTTGATGGATCCTATCGATATTCATGAAATTCGTGAGCGTGGTCCTCAAAATCGAGTGGAGGAGTTGCGTTTAGAAATCATGGATAAGGTCAATGCTCTAGGCATTGGTGCTCAAGGTCTGGGCGGTTTAACAACGGTACTGGATATCAAAATCAAAGACTATCCGACTCATGCGGCGTCTTTGCCTGTCTGTATGATTCCGAACTGTGCTGCTACGCGCCATGCCCATTTCACACTTGATGGTTCTGGCCCAGCTGTATTGACACCACCGAGTTTGGAAGACTGGCCAGAAGTGACGTTTGAAGTGGGCAGCAATACCCGCCGTGTTAACCTAGATGATGTAACACCTGAAGAAGTCGCAACTTGGCAGGTCGGCGAAACCGTTTTATTGAATGGTAAAATGCTGACTGGACGTGATGCTGCCCACAAGAAAATGATCGAAATGTTGAACAACGGCGAAACCTTGCCTGTCGATCTGAAAGGCCGTTTCATTTACTACGTTGGACCTGTTGACCCTGTTCGTGATGAAGTGGTGGGTCCTGCTGGCCCGACAACGTCTACGCGTATGGATAAGTTCACTCGCCAGATTCTCGAAACAACGGGGCTGTTGGGGATGATTGGTAAGTCGGAGCGTGGGCCGGTTGCAATCGACGCCATACGTGACAGTAAAGCCGTTTACTTGATGGCCGTCGGTGGTGCTGCTTACTTGGTATCAAAGGCGATTGTCGGTGCTAAGGTGCTTGCTTTTCCAGAATTAGGAATGGAAGCGATTTACGAGTTTGAAGTAAAGGATATGCCTGTGACAGTTGCGGTTGATGTTAAAGGGGAGTCTGTTCACAACACAGGTCCTGCTAAATGGAAGGACATCATCGCTCATCAAAAGGCCTAACGTTTGAATCAATCAGCTGCAGTATTGTATGACTGCAGCTGATTGATTCATTTACACATTGATCACCGACCAACGCCGTAATAGGTAAATCCAAGTTCTCTTAAAAATTGAGGTTCCCAAATGTTGCGGCCATCAATAATGAGGGGGGTTTTCATATTGGCTTTAAGTTGATCAAAATCAGGTGATGCATACTCATTCCATTCCGTTATCAACAAGAGTGCATCGCTGTTTAGCGTCGCCTCAATCGCCGTTTCACAATAAATAATCTGGCTATTGGCACCAAAGTAGGTATGCAGCTCCAACATTGCAGCTGGATCATGCACTTTGATCACTGCACCTTGGGCCAACAAGGCTTTAATCACACGGACAGCGGGTGCATTTTCAATGCTGCGATGCCGGGTTTGAATGCCACTCCCCAGATACTTATTACCTTATCGCGAATATCACACTGATAGTGTTGCCATAGCTTACGAAATGGCAATTCCTTTTGTTTTTCGTTTTCGCTTAGCACCATTTCCAGTAGTGTTGATCTTTGTTTGTGGCTGAGAAGGTCGGCCAAGCTTTTGATGCTGTGTGTAAAATGCTGGCCACCAAATCCACAGCCGGGCTGAAGATAGTGTTTGCCAACTCGAACATCGGCACTCATGCCCTGTATGACCAAATCGATATCCACGTGAAGTTGATCGGCCAGATTGGCTAATTCATTGATATAGCCTAAGCGAAGTGCAAGCATGCCGTTTATTGCAAACTTGGTGAACTCAGCTTCCTGCGGACTCATGAATTGAATTTGTTCCAAACCACCGCTAAATGGCCGGAAAATGGCTTTTAGCAGGGGTAGGGTTCGATCCGTATCACTGCCAATGATGAGTACGTCAGGATTGTTAAATTGATACAAAGCCAATCCCTGTTGGAGCGTGTCAGGGATGTAAGCGATACTCTGATGTGCGGGGTCGATTAAAAAACTGCGAAGCTTTTCACTTGCGCCAATACCAAAATTGCTTTGGTTTATGACCAACAAGCGCTTGTTGCGAGTTGTTAATGTGTCAATGATGGTCTGGGCTTGATTGAACTCCGAGGGGGCCATCGCCATCCAATGAGTTTCAAATGCACAACCTTCTTCAAATGAGCATGCAAAGAGTTGCTTTTTGTCCCGTTGTGTTTGAATGGCTGCCATTAAGCCAGGCTCATTGCAAATGCTAGTATCTTTGGGAATGAGCGCGGTGTTATGGGTTTCGCGCACCATATAGATATGATTGCCTTTTTCGGCAAGGCTGACAGCGCTGACCCATGCGGCTAGTTCGTCTCCCCATATTGCAATTTTCATGATGTTGTATCCTGATCCTTGTATTGGCAAAACTGGTTCAGTGCATGGATTTCTGTGAGCAATGCATTGGTTGCTCCATCAAAATTGCCCGTCTCTTGGTTTTCTATACTTTCTAGCAACTCATTTGCCATCACTTTTCCGAGCTCCACACCCCATTGATCAAAAGGATTAATATTCCAGATGACCGCTTGGGTATAGACCTTATGCTCGTAAAGAGCAATAAGCGCTCCAAAATTATAGGGGTTGAGTTCATCAAGTAAAAAGGTTGTGCTGGGTTGGTTACCGGGATAGCGCTTGTGGGCTGGCGCATTTTCCGCGTGTTTAATAACATCGTCACCCAGTGCCAGTGTACGTGATTGCGCTAAACAATTTGCCAGGGCAAGGCGATGTTGTTTTTTCAACTCATCGCTGTGGTCATCGTATCGTCGTGCAGGCAGAATAAAGTCGCACATGACTCTTTCTGTTCCCTGATGCAGAAGTTGGTAAAACGCATGTTGCGCATTTGGACCCACTTCACCCCATAAAACAGGGCAGGTGCGTCGTGTTACAGGTTCACCGGATTGCGTAACGGATTTGCCGTTACTTTCCATTTCAAGCTGTTCTAAATACGCCGGCAAATGTGCCAAGCGACCATCATACGGAAGGATGGCATGTGCATGAATGTCTAGAAAATTAATGTTCCAGATTTCCGTTAACGCGAGCAAGACAGGTAGATTGCGCTCAAAAGGCGTATGTCTGAAGTGCTGGTCCATGCTGTGGGCACCATCCAAAAGCTGACGGAAGCCTGTCATCCCAATTTTGAGGGCGATGGGCAACCCAATCGCAGACCACAGAGAGTAACGTCCTCCAACCCACTGTGCAAAGTGGAGCTGATTCTCACAAGGGATTCCCCACTCATTGGCTTTATCAGGAACGGCTGTCACACCGATAAAGTGGCGTTTCATCAATAGGGCATCGTCAAGACCACTGGCATTGCAAAGCCACTCTCTAGCGGTGGCTCCATTGGCTAAGGTGTCAATGGTTGTAAAGGATTTGGATGCCAAAATAAAGAGCGTGTTAGCAGGGTTGAGATGGTCGAGTACTTCTGCCAGTTGACTTCCATCCATGGAGGAAACAAAAATAAACTCCAGTTTTTGTTCTGTTGGAGCTCTAAACTCGGCCAAGGCTTTACAGGCCATCATTGGCCCTAGATCCGATCCGCCAACACCAATGTTTACGATAGTGGTAATCGGCTCACCTGAGAATCCACGCCATTGTCCAGCATGAATTTGAGTCACGATTTCATCCATGCGGCCTAAGCTTTCATAGACTTCATCAATTACATTCCGACCCTCATACTCGATTTGAGTCGATTTGGGGGCACGTAAAGCCGTATGCAATGCTGGGCGTTGCTCGGATTGGTTGACGATATCGCCTTCGAATAAACGTTCAATATGCTTGGTTAAATCAGACGCCTCAGCCAGTTGTGCAAGGCGTTTGAAGGTTTCAGGCACGATCCGCTGTTTTGAAAAATCTAACAATAAATGGTCATGACGGTGCTTCAATGAGTCAATGCGTGCCTCATCCTTGAGTAACTCTTTCAAATGGAGCGATTTCACTTCCTCAGCGTGCTCGCTGAGTCGTCGCCAAGCGTTTTCTGTCGTCATAGTCCTATTACTCCACTCTCGGTTTAGAGAGACTTCAGGAAGGATTGCACCGCATCTTTGGTTTCTGGATGTTGAAGCCCAAATGCAATATTGGCCTGTATGAGTCCGGCTTTATTACCGCAGTCATAGAGATTGCCACGCATAGAATAGGCCTGCAGCTTAGACTCTTGCAATAAGGCTTCTAATGCATCCGTCAGTTGAATTTCACCACCTGCCCCAGGTGTAGTGTGCTGTAAAATTTCCATCACACGAGCGGGCAGTATATAGCGCCCAACAATGGCGAGGTTAGAAGGAGCTTCAGCGGCCTTAGGTTTTTCGATCATACCGATGATATCGGTCGATTCGCCAGGCTGGATGCTAATGCCCGCGCAATCAACAATACCATAGCGCTCAACCTGTTCTTCAGGGACGCCTTCGACCATGATTTGACCCAGTCCCGATCCTTGGTAAGCCGCTACCATTGAGGTCATGTCCCCTGTCGTTTGGCTGTTATCAATCAACATATCTGGAAGCATCACCGCAAAATCGTCCTTGCCAATAACACTGGCCGCACACAATACCGCATGACCTAAGCCGAGTGCTTTGGGTTGACGCACACTGATGACCGAAACCCCAGCAGGTAAAATATGGCGAACGCTATTCAGTAGATCAACCTTTTGTTTCCGTTCTAATTCGGCTTCAAGTTCATAGTTATGATCAAAGTGATCCTCAATCGCATTTTTGCCGCTGCGAGTGACCAGAACAATCTCTTTGAATCCGGCAGCAATTGCTTCTTCGACCACGTACTGGATAACAGGTTTATCCACAACCGTCAGCATTTCTTTTGGAATGGCCTTGCTGGCTGGCAGTACGCGGGTTCCTAAACCTGCCACGGGAATCACAACTTTACTTAACATCTGCTTATATCCTTAATTGTTTAATGTGGTCGTTTGGATGATCCATCGTCTGTTAATTCATCACTCCAGAGGTCAGACTCTGGAGATACTGGGATTTGATAACCTTCACTGGCCCATTCTCCTAGGTCTATGAGTTTGCAGCGCTCACTGCAAAAGGGGCGCCAAGGATTGCTGGCGTCATATAGAGTGGGCGTTTGACATTGTGGGCATTTAATCTGTTTCACGGGTATCTCTGGATAGTTGTTGCACAGTCTTTGATAATGTTTGTTCTTGTAAGGTGCTATGAAGGTTCGCCAACTGTTGATGCAGCTCTGTCAATGTCTGGCTGTTATCAATGATAAAATCGGCACGGTTGAGACGATCTACGCGGCTTAGCTGTTGGCTCATGATTTTTTGTATGGACTCAATGGATGCCTGATCGCGTGATGCGCTGCGAGCAAGTTGGAGTGCTTCGGGAACGTCAATGATGACAATCTTATCAGCGAGTGTCCATTGATCGGTTTCAAGTAAAAGGGGAGACACTAACACAACATAAGGAGATGAACTTGGGGCTTGAAGGTCCATTAAAATCTGGCTGCGAATCATAGGGTGCAATAGCGCCTCAAGCCAGTCTTTTTCTTCGGGTTGATCAAAAATAACACTCCTTAGATAGCGTCTATTGAGGTGTCCATCTTGATTGATAGATTGCTCGCCGAAGTGCTCTGCAATTTGAGCAAGCGCAAACGAGCCTGGCGCAACAACACTGCGAGCCACTTTATCGGCATCAATAATTGAAACTCCGAGTGTTTCCAAATAATCGGAAGCGGCGGTTTTCCCACTCCCAATGCCACCCGTGAGTCCTACAACCCAGTTCATGATATTCCTTTCATTCTACAGACTGAGCCAATATTACCTCAATTTTTGCTGAGTATCATCACTGCATGTATAACCTAAGGGTTAGGTGGTAGAATTTTGTTCTTTTGGGTTTAATGGGAGCTCATGAGTAATCCACCTGATCTATTAAAGGGTCCGCTGCGTCCTGTGTTAGTGCAAATGACGGTACCGATGATGTTTGGTATTGTCAGTTTAATGCTCTTTAACTTGGTGGACATTTGGTTTGTAGGCTTGCTGGGCACTGAACCTATGGCAGCGCTTGCGTTTACCTTCCCTGTCTCGTTTGCCATTGTTAGCTTGGCGATAGGTCTTGGGATTGGCATGTCAGCGACTCTAGCACGTCGTATTGGCCGTGGAGAGACCGATACTGCTGCAGCCATGGCGACCGATACATTGTTAATGACTTTTATCCTTATGCTATTTGTTGGCATTCTGGGGCAGTGGGCGATTGATCCTGTTTTTGTGCTCATGGGGGCTGATGAAGCTTTACGGCCACTGATTCATGATTACATGCAGATTTGGTTTGCAGGCTCGGTTTTCATGGTGATGAACATGGTCTGCAACAGCATTTTCCGCGCGCGAGGGGACACGCGGCGCTCGGCGATGGTGATGCTCATTGCGTCTGCTCTGAATTTGATATTCGATCCTATCTTAATCTTTGGGTTAGGTCCGATTCCGGGGTTGGGGATTCAGGGGCCGCATTGGCCAGCGTGTTGGCTTGGGCGATCACTACGGCCATCGTGATCAGTATTTTAGTTCGGCGCCGTCAACTCAAGTGGCGTCCACTTGCCTCCATTCATGCAATCTTTAGGCATTGGGGGGAAGTCTTATCCATCAGTATTCCTGCGGCGTTATCCAATATAACGACGCCTATCGCAAATGGTGTGTTAACAGCCTTGGTTGCCAGTCATGGTGCGGCGGCTGTGGCTGCTTTTGGAGTGGGTAATCGTTTAGAGTCTTTGTCTTTATTGGTGTGTTTAGCCCTATCCATGACCTTGCCTCCACTGATTTCTCAAAATTACGGTGCAGGTCAAATAACTCGTGTTAAGAAAGCCTATTCGAGTGTGATTCGTTTTGCATTGTGTTGGCAACTAGGCCTTTATCTTGTTTTCATTCTCATCGCCGATCCTGTTTCGAACTGGTTTACCTCAGATCCAGATGTGGCTTATTGGATCAAAATCTGGATATTGATCGTTCCGGTGGGTTTTGGTTTTCAGGCGACAACTTTTCTTAGTGCCTCGACATTTAACGCGTTGCATCAGCCGCTTAAAGCACTATGGATCAGTTTAATTCGCTTATTTTTGTTGTATCTGCTTGGGGTGGCTTGGAAATTATGTCGGTGGGTTAGAGGGGATGTTTGCTGCGCTGGTTTTGGCCAATGTATTAACGGCTATGCTGGCTTGGTATTGGGTGAGGCATCATTTACAGAGTTTAATGCAGCCCGTGTAGACACCCCTATCTAAGGCGAGCTTGATAGGGGTGTCATAGGTTCAATAAGGGTTAAGACAGCAAAGGATCGCTTACATTAAATACGTGAATCGCCATTAGGGTGAGAATGCCCGCCATCACTAAGTAATAGACTGTTGGGATAATCGTCATGCGAATGGTTTGACCTTCGCGTCCCAGAAGTCCTACGGTTGCTGAAGCGGCGACGATGTTGTGTATCGCGATCATATTTCCAGCCGCAGCACCCACGGCTTGCGCAGCGATTAACAGCGCGCTGGAGACTCCAATAAGATGTGCTGTATCAAATTGGAATTGCGCCATCATCAAGTTAGAAACCGTATTGGATCCTGCGATGAATGCGCCTAATGCCCCTACGCTGGCGGCGAAGAAGGGGTATACATCTCCGACACTATGAGCAACGAATTCAGCCATGGCTCTTGGCATTGAGGGTAAGTCAGCCATATTCACGCCGGAGTTGATCAGAATACGAACCATGGGAATGGTGAAGATTAAAACGAACCCTGCACCTAATAGCGTTTTGGATGACTCACTAATTGCAGATCCCAACTCAGGCAAGCGCATTCTGTGCAGTAAAAAGGTCGCAAGGACGATGAGCACCATGATACCGCCAGGTAAGTACAGGAACTGAATACTTCCCGACACGCCCGCTTCTCCCAGAATATTAGACCACCCTAAGACTAGGTTCTGAGTAAAAAAGGCTTTTACATCGCTATTGACGCGTGACAGAACGAGCAGTGCGGCGAGTAAAAGATAGGGAAGCCAGGCCAACCAAAGGTTCATTGGACGTTTTGCCGTTAAGCTATCAAGCTTAATTTCGATATTTCCCATCCAGCCTACAGGCCAGTGTTTCGCCTCTGCAAAATCCCAGCCTTGTTTTGGAATTAAAAATCCGGCTTTTGCGGCTGGAACAACAATGAGAAGTCCAACCAATGCACCAATCATGGATGGGAATTCAGGGCCAAGGAAAACGCCAGCCGCTGCGTAGGGAATCACGAAAGCAAGCCCTGCAAAAATAGCAAAGGGAGCAATTGTTAGCCCTTCTTTCCAAGAACGTTTTTCACCAAAGAAACGGGTCAGCATGATACACATGAATAGCGGCATCAAAATACCAATGACAGCGTGAATGATGGCGACTTCTGACGTGATCAGTCGATAAAAAGTATCCCAATCTGAACCTTGAGCGATCAGCGTTTCGGTAATGCTTGCTCTATCAAGTCCACCCGATACACCCACCACAATCGGGGTGCCAACAGCGCCAAAAGATACAGGTGTGGATTGAATCATCATCCCGATCATAACGGCAGCCAGTGCTGGAAAACCTAGCGCCACTAACAAGGGAGCGGCAACAGCAGCGGGCGTTCCAAAACCTGAAGCCCCTTCAATGAAGCAACCAAATAACCAGGCAACAATAATCACCTGTACTCTTCGGTCTGGGCTAATATCGGAAAAGCCCCCGCGAATGGCGGTGATGGCACCCGAGTGCTTTAGTGTATTGAGTAACAGAATGGCCCCAAAAATAATCCAAAGAATCGATCCTGTCAGGATTAACCCTTGGAGCGTGGAGGCGAGGACACGATTCAACGTCATATCCCAAGCGGTGAGTGCAATTGCTGCTGTCATTAAGAAAACAACAGGCATTGCACGCTTTGCGGGCCAATGTAAGCCGACCAAAAGAATGGCTGCTACGATCAGCGGGGCAAAGGCTAAGAGAGAAAGCCATGTTTGACTCATGCTTAATTCCCGTTCATTAATGTTTATTTTGTAAATTGGTATTACCAATTTGTCCGGTTTAAGTTGGCTAGAGTAGGTGCATGTGTGTGGGGAGTCAATTAAATAACGCGTATCTACGACTTATGTATAAAAACTTTTGCAGTTAACACTAAAGTCACGCTAGAGTAATAATTCGACTGGTACTATGCTTAGGAAGAGCAAATAAGATGGTATACGCCTTTAAATATCTGACTAAGCGTGTTCTTATTGATCGAGTAATACTAAAAGACAAAAATTTACAATGGGATGTGAAATATGACAAAAAGAGTAGCTTTGGTAACAGGTGGTACAGGTGGCATCGGAACAGCAATTTGTAGAGCGCTGGTTGATGCTGGTTTTCGCGTTGTTGCGGGATACAACAGTGGCGGTAATCATGACAAAGCAAAAGAGTGGCAAGAAGAGCAACGTAAAGACGGATATGAAATTGACGTAGCGTATGGCGATGTCACCGATGCTGAGTCTTGTGCAGCCTGTGTTGAGACCGTAAAAGAATTGACAGGAGGGAGTGTTGATGTCTTAGTGAACAATGCAGGTATTACGCGTGACGGTATGTTCAAGAAGATGAGCTGGGAGCAGTGGAACGAGGTGCTCAGTGCAAACCTCGACAGTATGTTCCACATGACGCGCCTTGTGATTAATCCTATGTTAGACAAAGGCTTTGGTCGGATTATCAATATATCGTCTGTAAATGCTCAAAAAGGCCAGTTTGGTCAGTGTAACTATTCGGCTGCAAAAGCGGGTATTCACGGTTTCACGAAAGCACTTGCACAAGAAGTGGCAGCCAAAGGCATCACAGTGAATACTGTCTCTCCTGGTTATATTATGACGCCAATGGTGGCTAAAATTGCGGAGGAGGTTCAACAAAAGATTTGTTCAACGATTCCAGTTGGTCGTTTCGGTACGCCTGAAGAGATTGCTCGTGCGATTGCCTTTATTGCGGATGAAAGTTCAGGTTATATCACAGGATCTGACTTGTCGATTAACGGCGGATTGCATATGAGCTAATTCGACGACGTCGAACAGCTAAGCATTAAGCCGGATTTCCGGGCTTAATTGTGTCTGACGAGACGATTAGTGATGTGTTTCAGTTAATGAATGTTCTTGAGTTAGCTCATAGAACCTTTCTTCAATCTCATTAAACTGCCATGAAAAGCTTACAAACGACCACTCGGTGATTAAATCAGTAACATCGGCATCATGAGAAAGGTTAGACGCTGAATCTAAAGAGTCTTGCAAACGTTGCATTTGATAAGCCATACGAAGCGTTTCATCTTCTTCCGGCGAAGGCTGTTGCTTTAATATTTCCAAACGAATACAAACGAGTCTGGCCTCTTCTTGGGCGCGGGTCAGTAAAGCATCTAGAGTATCAGGATTGTCTAGCAGACTTTCTACACGCTTAATTCTTCCTATAAAGCCTTCGATCACAGGTGCGGGGAGTGAAGTGCTCTTAAGCGTATTGAGTGCTTCTAGGCACAGCTCAGGCGTTAAGGTGCTTTCCGCATAGAGGACTTCCACATTCTCACAAAGAGCTGACATGCGTTTTAGCAATTGTAAATGTTGTTGCTGCTGTTTTTGGCGATGATTGGCAACTTGTTTTGCTTTTTCATTGTCTTGACGTTGAGTCTGTTTTAAATGTGCGAAAACCTCATCACTAATTTCACGTAACTCAAGCCATAAACGTCGTTCTAAACTATGGAAGGTAGTACCAACGGTTTTCCATTCCTGTTGCAAACGTTTGATCTGTTCTGCTGCGTCGCGCTTATCTTCCAGCTCAAGAAGGGTTCGTGCTTGCGCCAGTAGGCTTTTTTTCATCTCAGCACAGGATTCTTTATGAGCATTAATTTTGTGATCAATTTGCGAAATGAGTTCATTGAATTGTTGTTGAACCAGTTTTCCTGGAGAGCGATCAACTGGTGTGAAGCGTTTCCACTCTTGTTTTGCGGTATGTGCGATTTGGTCAATCGCTTTCCAATCAGGGGCAGCCCAGTCTAAATGCTGGAAATAGTCACTCAAGTATTCACAAATGGCTTTTCGCTGCGATAGATTCCACGCACGTTCCTGACTCAAGCGCTTAAAGTGTTCATCACACGGCTTATACGCTTCTTGGGAGGCCTGATGGAAACGTTGCCAAAGCTCGCGTGAATGTTGAGCACCTTGTTGATCTAACTGCTTCCATTCTTTTTGAAGCGTTTTAATACGCTCTGCTAACGCCGAGGGTTCTTGGTTTGGGCTTTCAGCTAAGGCTTCCATTTGCAAGCAAAGTTGTTCTTTCTTGGCTTGCGTCGCAAAAGACTGCCATTCTAGCAACTCATTAAGCCTTGCAATTTCGGCTTTGAAGGTCTTTTCAATATGAGCAGACACAATCGGATCATGCAAATAAGGTGTCAGTTCATCAATGATGCTTTGGGCATTCAGTGTTTCACCCGCATTGATACAACTCGTTAACAGATTGAGTTTTTCACTGGCATGCGCGAGTGCTTCGCTGTTTTTGCTTTGGATTTGTTCGAGGGCTTGCTTCAATGTCGATTGCATTTGCTCCAGCTGCTGAAGCAGACGTGGTAAAGGCAAATTAGATGGCCATGCAATCAACTTAATGGTTTTTTGAATCTGTTTGAGTTGTTTTTCCTGTTCAGCATCACTTTCTGGCAGGGCCAATAACCCGTCAAGATCGGAGGTGTGCTGTTGATAGCGTACCAGTAAATCCAGCTGTTGCTGAGAGCGCTCAAGGAGTTCAGGAATATCCTGTTTGTAGGTCAGAATTCTCAATACTTTATTCAGCTCGTTTTGCTGGATTTTGCATTCTGATAACGGACCTGCTTCTAATTGAAGTTCATCTGTTAAATTTGCAACCAGTGCACTGAGTGCATTCAAGTGCGCTTCACAAGAGGCTCTCAATTGATCTGATTGGCGTTTATTTTCTTGTATGGCGGCCTCTTCCTCCTGCAGTGTGGCTAAGTACGCATCTGCTTTAGAGATCAGGCCTGATACTCGTCATTGCGAGTATCTAAATTAAGATGGGTCCACTCATCGGTTAAAGACTTGAGCCGCGTGGAAAAGTGTAGTTTATCTTGCCCATCGACAAGGTTTGAGAAGCTTTTTAACAGCTCCTGTTGTTTGTGTTGCTTGGCCTGTGCCGCCATCAGGGCTTCTGCATGTGCATTAAGCGCGTCTTTTGTGATTCTGAAGACAACCTTGTCGTGACCTTTTGACTGCTTGTTCACTTCCTCAAGTTCAGGAAGACCCGTCAGTGCCGATGCCGCTTGCTGGCGAGTCGATGCGAGCGGTGATTTGAGAGCCAGTGTTGCCAGTGAAGATTGATGAGCAACGTATTTAAATAAGGTGTCATGGACGGCGGGTGCCTGGCTTTCAAGCAGAAGTGTGACCAGCAAATCGTGAGTTTCAGGTGTTAGCTGATATTTAGCCCCCTTAATTTGCCCTGATGTCACAAGTGTTTGACTTAATCGCGTCAGCAGTAACGCCATGACATCTGTATCCGTTTCGGATAACAGAAGTTTGGCGAATACGGAGAGGCTGTCTATTTTGGAGATAGCCGATTTCCTAACCTCAGCGGAGGGGTCTTGCTGTGCAAGATTGACGAGTGTTTCAAATTCATCAGCATTTTGAGCGTTGAGCTGATTGACTGCACGTGATCTGACGCTTGCATCAGAGTGTCGCCATTTGGGCCTAAACAGATTTAAAAACATCAATTACCCCAGCCGGTATGGGGATACCGACAGTCCATAAAAAGTTAAAGCGAAGGGACGGTATTCTAACGGTGGCAGGTGCTGCATAAAAGCCCTGAAGCCCATGCAAACAAAATTAAGTTTAATACAAGGCTCTTTTCCGAGGGGATAGTGTGTCTTCTAGGGCTTAAACCGTCAAGTCAACATGTTGTATTGTACCAACCCGACCGTCTTCTGATAAGTAAATACCCGTCGATTGGATCATACCCAACAGATTTGAATCGCCTGACTGCAAAAGTGAAAAGGGTGTTTTTGCGTTTCCTAGATAAATCGCTCCAATCCCCGCTTCAGATAGTGTCATTAACTGCTGTGAGTCTGAGTTTCCCGGATGTACCCAGAGTTTTAAATGCTGGAATATCTCATCATTTTCGTCTATCCAGCCGTTATTATCATCGTCATAGGCGGCTAATTCATTAAATCCATCCCCTGTGATGGCTCCAAACAGTTCACTGCCATCGTTGATGATACCATCATTGTTTTTATCAAGCGCTAAAAATGCGCTATTCGCGCCCAGGCTTGGGATTAAATCGGGGCGTCCATCCAATGTTAAATCAAACTCAAAGCGCGTTTCAGTTAACTCGGCAGAGTGGCCGTTAAAGTTAATCACCAAGGGGTCGATTAGATTTTGTCCAACGCGCAGCATAAATGAATTGTGCTGCACGAGTTCTCGGCTTAAGTTGAGTTCTAGGCTGATATCAATGCTGCGTCCATCTGCTGTTTTCACAATGCCTGTTGCATTGAAATGGGTGTTTTCGGCTTGATAGAAGGTTTCGTGGCGTTGATACTGAAAACTGACCGTTTCGACTTGAGGTGGTGTCGTAGGTAAGGGTTGGAATGGCAGTTCAATATCAGATTTGAAAGGTCGAGCATCAAAGAGCTGCATTTTAAACTCTTTTCCCGTTAGTGTTTTCATCAGTTGCTGAATCAGGAGCAGACGAACACGATCATCTGACGACAACTCTAAACGAAAAGGCGCATCGGCTGACACATTGCCTGTATTTGTTGTATTCGCCGTCGACTGATTCTGGATGTTGGCAGGAACTTGATTGTTGGGTTCCAGTTCACTTTCTCCGAAACGCTTGCGAAGATCGGAATAGGTAATCAGTTCTTTGCTAGTGAAGTTGATAGACCGAGTGATACTGATACGTTGAGTCGACTCTTCCCCTTGGACATTGGTTTGTCTGCGCTCAGTCGTGAGTGTTTCGGCACGCTCATAGCGAGTTTGACTGGCATGACCAGACTTCATATTGATCTGACTGGCTTCAATACGCATAAACCGCTCCTCATCCTATTGGGATGTTTATTTCAAAGGGCTGTCTTCGTTCATGAAGTCTGTATCGGCCAAATCGTGTAAACCTAAAGCAGCTATTTTAAAAAGAGTCGAGATCTAGAGTATTAGTCAATGATAAAATTGAGCTCACCGTCGACATAGAACCACTGATTGTCATCAAAACGAAAGCGCGAGATCTCGTGCAGCGTACCTGAGTCTTCGGGCGTTTCAAAAGAGGCTTTAAACTCTACAGTTCCCTCTGAGTCTCCGATTTTTCCCTGTTGTGTCGATAAAATCTCCAGCTTTGTCCAAACCGTGATTTGCGTTTGCTCGTTCAAAACCTCTTGATCTTCGGGTTGGCGTTTTTCAGGCGCAGTTGTGTGAATGAGGTAATCAACCGCTCCAATGCTAAAGGCCGTATACCGTGAACGCATTAACGCTTCGGCGGTTTTAGCTGGACGATAGCCATTAATGGCGGGTGCACAGCACATCATAAACGGTTTTCCCGACTGGCAAGGACAGGCTTGTTCAGTATTGTTTTGATCTTGCATCATGAGGATGATCCTATGTCGGTTAACTGGTAATCTACACAGATTAACACGACGATAAATCCAGATACATCTTACGGGCATTCAAATTAAGTAGACGTTATGGCTATAACAGAACCTCTAACCTTCCTGTTTCATGACTACGAAACGGGCGGTGTGGACCCCAGACGCGATCGACCTTTGCAGTTTGCGGCTATTCGCACAGATGAGCATTTCAATATTATTGAAGAGCCCATTATGCTCTATGCAAAAATATGTGATGACTATATTCCTCACCCAAAAGCCTGCTTGATTACGGGTATTACACCTCAAAAAACTTTAGAGGAAGGCGTATGTGAGGCAGAATTTATTGCGCGTATTCATGCGGAAATGGCACGTCCTGGAACCTGTGCACTGGGATACAATAGCATACGCTTTGACGACGAAGTCACGCGCAATACACTCTATCGGAATTTTTTCGATCCCTATGCTCGCGAGTGGCAAAACAATTGTTCTCGCTGGGACATTATCGACAGTTTGAGGCTTGCAAGAGCCTTGCGTCCTGATGGTATTGTTTGGCCAACCTATGCCGACGGTTCGCCGAGTTTACGTTTAGAGGACCTGACTCAAGCAAATGGTATCGGTCACGATCACGCGCATGATGCTTTATCTGACGTGTATGCAACAATCTCCATGGCGAAGTTGCTAAAAGAAAAGCAGCCGCGTTTATTTGATTTTGTCTTTCAGAATCGTTCCAAGCAGACCCTGCAAAAGAGCTTGGATGTGGCGAATATGAAGCATTTCTCCATGTATCCTCTCGATATCCCACGAATCTGGGAAATCTAGCGATTGTTGCGCCCTTGGCCTACCACCCCATTCAATCCAATGCCGTGATTACCTGGGATCTTCGTTGTGATCCTACTCCCTTATTGGATTTGGACGTTGATGAATTGCATCGGTTACTCTACTCACCTAGAGAGACCTCAGAAGAGCGCGTGATTGGCCTTAAGCTTGTTCACTTGAATAAATGTCCGATTGTCGCACCCGCAGGTATGTTAAACGCAGAGGAGGCCCAGCGCTATGGCATAGAGGGGGCCGTGTGTCGTCGTCATTTATCCATTTTACGTCAAGCCCCGCAGATTCAGCCGAAGCTCAAGGCTCTTTATGAGATCAATACATTTGTCCCCGAAAAAGATCCGGATCATATGCTCTATTCCGGTGGCTTTTTCAGTCCGCATGATCGTCATTTAATGGATAAAATCCGCCAGTTCAGTGCAGATGAACTGATCGGTTTACAGTTGCCTTTTCAGGACCCGCGTTTAGAGGAAATGCTGTTACGATATAAGGCGCGAAACTACCCTTATACCTTGGACTCTAATGAGCAGCAGCGTTGGGAAGAGCATCGAAGCCAGCGCTTATTAGGGCCTGAGAATGAGGGATGTTTAACCTTGACCCAAGCATTTGACGAAATGAATAGAATCGCGACGGAGACAGAGTTGTCGGCGCGTGAGATGAGCATTTTGGAAGACTTGGCTTCGTACATCGAATCTGTTTACCCAATGGAGTTTTAGCGTGTTAAAAGAAGGGGGGGCGGGTCTGGTGGTGCTGATGATGGCGATTCCGTGCGTTGCTCAGCCATTAGCACCTATTCCCTACCAGGTCGTCTATCCCGAAGGGTTTTCGACGGGAACTCATCATGGTCGAGACGTTTTTGAGGGACGGGACTGGGGCGCTTTTGATCCTGAGTCTATGCCAGAGTTGTACAATGATGTTGAGGATCGGCCAACGCCCAGTGTACAAGTGATTATGTATTCAGAGCCAGAAGAGATTAATGAGATTTTAGTGGATGACGTCGAGGTGGTTACCCCCTTAGAAGGAGAAGATCTTGTCTATCAGGAGATACTCGATGATCTTTATGAGCAAGCCTGTGCCTTGGTTCCTGAAGGAGAGGCGTGTGATCCGTTGCTGGGGTTTCAGGGAGATTTAACCGTGGGTGATGAGCCTGCAGCGACACCGTCGGCTCCTGTGTTGCCGATCAATAGCGAACAGGAGGAGCAGGATGTGCTGGAGCGATTCCAAGCGCTTGAAGAGGGGTTTACGCCAGACTTTGATCGTTTATTTGATTAAAGTCCGGCGTTAGACAAGCGTTGATCATCAATTCAATTGGAAAAACGCACGTTGCTCCCTAAGTGATTGAATTTTTGAATCTGCATTGTCTGAAATCAAGCTTCCGGATCAGTTTCGAACTTACCAAAGCTGCGCAAGAAGAATTGGCGTTGACGCAACTCTGATAGTGTTTGTTCAAGGTCGCCCTTTTGAATTCTTTGAACCGATTCGGCCACTTGTTGGTGACTGCTGAAGGAGCCATCTCTGTCTAACTCACGCCAGTAGCGTTGAGACCGAGCCCCGATAGAGGTATCAGGCTGAAGCAGACGCGATACCAAACTGGTTTGGAAGCGTTGAATGTCCTCGGGCTCCATCCTAGCCAATTCTTCTTGCATACGGTCTAAGAAGTCATGGAAATGGGATTCCAGTGTAATAGGGTCTGCAACGCTGGATTGGACAATCAAGGCTAAGCCAGGGACATCCCCCATTGGTACATAATTCGAAAAGACGATATAGCCGAATTGTTTTTCGGTGCGCATTTCTGAGTAGAAGGGTGTTGAAATGATTTCATTTAATAAGGCAACGGCCGCTCGACTCTGTGATGAGTTGTCTTTACCTTGAAGAAACTGCGTTAACACCGCATCGTGATGGTTGAGCTTCAGGGTGGCTCTTAAGTCCTCGGATGTCGGCAGTTTTACAACGGGAACCTGAATAGCTGGGATTGCACGCGTTTCGGTTAGCAGGGCTTCTTTAACCAACTCAGCTAATGCTAGGCTGGTGTCGGCGGTCAGGTTGCCATGCGCGAGCATGCGAACATCTAATTCGGTATAGAGTTCGCTGATAAAGTGTTCTAACTCCTCCAGCGAAAGGCGATCAAGAGCTTCCAGTTTGTCATCGGTGCTCCATCTCGACATTAAAGACGTGAACAAATGTTGCAAGGACAGCTGATAAGGTGTTTCTTGCTGAAGATTAATCAGGCGCTCTTGCAGTTGCCGTTTTACCTGCATAAAACGCCGGTTGTCCATTTCTGGATGACGTAAAAGTGGAAGGACTTTGGTTAGTAACGTGATTTGCTTATCATTGTAACCTGAAAGCTGTAGAGATAAGCCACGCATGTGAGGGTAGACAGATAGCGACAGTCCAGCCAATGAGGCGTCGTATAGCACTTCATTCAGCTGGTCATTGACCATGCGTGTGTAAAGATCAATCATCACTGCATTGTTGGCACTGGCCATCGCTTGATGCGTCATGAGGGCCACAAAAAAGTCAGCTCTTGGACGCTCAAACGTTTGGTCTTGTTGGTGCCAAAGGCTTATTCCTGGAGAGTTGAGCAGTTGCATGGGAACGTCTGAGCTGTCTTCTCGATCAACCAAGGATAGATCTTCTGGAATAAACGGATTGAGCGATCTGACAAATAATAAGTCATTTGTTGCCGCAGAGCGCCAAGATTCCAGATTAGAGTCCAAAACGTCAGACACCTTAAAGGGCGCATTATAGCGACGTTCCGATTGATCGGTCTTCAGCTCTTGAGCCATGAGCGTTAACAGCATATTGTCAGGGTTTAGAAAGCTTAAAAAGTCTTTGAGGGTATTCTCATCAAAGGTTTCTAACAAAAAGTTCGCACGCAGTATTTCTTCAGTCGGGTAGCGCTGTTGCATTTGCGCCATCATCATGGCGTCATGAATCGGCTGGCGTCTGTCGGCAAATAAAAACTGCAATTCGGCCATGTTGCGCTCTTCAGCATACAGCGATTCATTAATACCCGTCTCGGCAAGAGCGTTTACGAATTCAAAAAAATGCGTAACGACTTGGGAATAGTCCTTCATACCCTCTTCAGTTAAGGCAATTGAAACCTGAAAAAGACCTTCATTGTCTAAGTCAATCGCAGTAAAGGCACCGAGCTCGGTAGCGAGGTTTTCTGACTTCAAATACGACAAAAGGCTGCCTTCTCCTTCATATCCTAGCAGGCTGGCAATGTAATAAAGCGGCTTGTCTCGCCAATGATCGCGTAATGAAGGAACAGGAAAACTTAAAGAAAGTTGGCGCATTTGGCGCAGGGTTTGAATTTCAAGTTTTTTAGGTAAGCTGTTTTCAACGAAGAGCGGAGCGGTATCTACATAGGCTGAAGCATCAAAATCACGAATCTCAGTGAAGCGTTCGGTGACAAGATCCTTGAGTTCTGGAATCGATTGAGGGCCAATCACCACTAAACTCATTAAGTTAGCGGAGTAATACTGGTTATAAAAATCAATCAGCTCGTCTTGAATATTGCTCCCTTCTCGATCAGAGAGTGAATGTAAATCACCGACAGCAAATCGGCTCCAAGCATGCTCGGGGTTCATGACCTGTTTGGTGACCTCATGCTCGCGGCGACGGTCATCGCGGCGGCGTGATTGGAACTCAGATTCTACTGCGTGACGTTCACGATCAACATACTCTGGGCTAAAAAGTGGGTCTATAAAAAAGCGAGAGAAGCGGTCGAGTGCTTCTGGCAGAGCGTCTGGATGAATATCGAAAAAATAGTTGGTGTTTTCATAGGCGGTAAAGGCATTGTGTGAGCCGCCGTTCGAGCTGATAAAGGCTTGATAGCTGTCCGCTTCTGGGTAAGTCTCTGTTCCTAAAAAAAGCATATGTTCTAAAAAGTGCGCAAGACCCGGTCTATCAATTGGATTTGCATTCGAGCCAACGAGAACGTCCATGGACGCCGCTGCTTTTTCAGCCTCGGGATCTGAAACCAATAGAACTTTTAGGCGGTTGGGAAGTTCAAACTGTTCATAGGCGCGAGAATCATACGAACTTTTGATGATGTCATTCGCCAATGCAGGTGTTAGAGAAAAAATGAGTAGTGTGTAAACTAAAAAGGGAGCTATCCGTGATGTGTATAACATAATCTACCTGTTAGAACCGAACTGCTTTCATTGACTTAGTCTGACTCGGCCAATGCGGGGAAGTTCCTGTCCAAAAATGTGCGTGTGATCGATTGGGTTTTCGGGACTAAATGGGAGGGTATGCTATCAATTCGCGGCAAGACCGCCTATATTTAGTGGTTGACTATTCTAGCATGTAAAAATAATTTTTTTTAAAAAATCACACGATAGGAGTGTTCATGAGTAAACTGTCATTGCCTTTGTTGACCTTATTACTAGGGTTGTTCTTGATACCTATAGAGGCTGAAGCTAAGCGCTTTGGTGGTGGGCTCAGTGGGGGTAAATCTTACTCCACACCACAACGTCAAGCACCCGCTCCAGCTCAACAGCGTCAGCAGCGTCAAGATCAAAACCAACAACCCGGCGCAGCTCAAACGGCGGGGCGTGCAGGTATGGGGGGAATGCTAGGAGGCTTGCTGGCCGGCGGGCTTTTGGCCGCGCTCTTTATGGGCGGAGCTTTTGATGGTATTCAGTTCATGGATATTTTGTTGATTGCCTTGCTTGGTTTTGCCGCTTGGAAGTTGTTTGGCATGTTTAGAGGTCAAGCTCAATCACAGCAACAGCCAGCGTATGCTGGGCCTGCACAGGTGCGTACGGAAGCCCCTCGTCAATTTGAACCCGTTGCCCCTGTTAGTCAACCAGAACCCTTGGTGACCAACTTTGGTTCCGGCTTTTCTGATGCTGAGTTGAGCTTGCCTGAGTGGTTTGATAAGAGCGCATTTTTGTCGGGTGCTACGGGACATTTTAAACACCTACAGCGCGCTTGGGATGAAAAGAACTGGGATGAGATTTCAACCTATACTAGCCCTGAAATGCTGGCTTGGTTGCAATCACAACCCACAGAAACGGCTGAACAGTTCACCGAAGTCGTGTCGGTGATGGCTGAGCTGGTTAATTTCATCCAAGAAGATGATCATGTGGTTGCCAGTGTTCATTTTTATGGATGGCTACGTGAAACGCAGGATAGCGATGCAACAGAGTTCAGCGAAGTATGGCATCTCAATCGTCAGATGGGTGAGCAGCCCGGTGATTGGCTGATTGTGGGTATTGAGCAGTCTTAATGCAGCAACTGCGCTGATCGAAATAGCCACGGAGTCTGATGGCTTCGTGGCTAGTGTGTTGTTAGTGATCTCTTAAAAACACAGGCTTCGCGTCAGTCGAATCTTTCTCTGAAAAATAATAGCCTTCAAGATCAAACCCTTTGAGCTGAGATGGGTCTTCTATTTTATTTTGAATAACGAATCTCGCCATCAAACCTCTCGCCTTTTTCGCGTAAAAACTAATAATTTTATACTGACCATTTTTGAGATCTTTAAACTCGGGTGAAATCAGTTGACCCGTTAACCGCTTCGCCTGTACGGATTTAAAGTACTCGTTGGATGCAAGGTTGAGCGTGATTGGGGCCGGGTGTGCTAAGAGCTCTTGATTCAGATACTCGGTCAAACGATCTCCCCAGAACGTATACAGGTTTTTATAATCACCTTTCGTAAATTTGGTGCCCATTTCCAGCCGGTAGGGTTGCAGCAGATCTAATGGGCGTAATACACCATAGAGTCCGGACAGAATGCGCAGGTGCGATTGCGCGTACTCAAATTCCTCTTCGCGGAAACTCGCTGCCTCTAAACCTGTGTACACATCACCTTTGAACGCCAGTAGAGCAGGGCGAGCATTGTGGGTGTCATGGATGGGATGCCAGCTCTCATAACGAGCAACGTTTAAACTGGCAAGCTTGTCACTCAGCGACATCAGTTCCGCTATGTCTTGAACAGAGTATCCGCGCATGTGTTCAATTAAGGATTGAGCCGACTCTACAAATAAGGGTTGAGAAAATTTTTGGGTTACAAGCGGTGATTCGTAATCCAAGGTTTTTGCAGGTGATATCAAAATCAACATAAACAGTTATTACTCGCTGAAGTGAGGGGGTTAGCCCCTGAGCAGATTATTGAGTTCATCGACGATTTCAGCCCAATCCGAATCGTCCATCAGCGCATCTTTCAGAAAACTGGCTTGGGCTTCAGTCCAAAAGGTTGCGTCTTCTAGTTTAACACTTGCACTAAATAATTTGTGATTGCGAACGAAGGTCTGTATTTCAGTGTCACTGGCTGGCAATCCTAGTTGTTGGAACAAGGCTTTCATCGTATGTTTTGACGTATCCATTGTAAGCTCCAGAACGTTGTGTTTGCGTACATTGAGTGTTAAAGAAAAAGAGAGGTTTGTCAAAAGATTAGATTTGTTGATCACCGAAAAAGACGTTAGCATGAATAACCTGAGTCTAGACAGTGAAACCTTACTGCATTTGCACCGAATGTAGTATAGTCCATCGTTTGCAAATCCAACCTGAATGAGTATCAGATGAGTAAAAAAACGGTATTAACCGGTATTACCACAACCGGTATTCCTCATATAGGGAATTATCTTGGCGCCATTTCACCTGCAATTCAAGCCAGTGAAGATCCCGCGTTCAATAGTTTCTTCTTCTTGGCCGATTATCACGCACTGATTAAGTGTCATGACCCTGAGCGGGTTGCGGAATCCACCCGTGCCATCGCAGCCACTTGGCTGGCGTTAGGTTTAGATACTGATAAGGCCACGTTTTATCGGCAAACTGACATTCATGAGATACCCGAGTTGGCATGGATACTAACCTGCATGACATCGAAGGGTTTGATGAACCGAGCGCATGCCTATAAAGCATCGGTCGATGTCAACCGAGATGCCGGTAAGGAGGATCTTGATGATGGCGTAACCATGGGGCTATTTAGCTATCCCATCCTCATGGCGGCTGATATTTTAATGTTCAATGCAGACATTATCCCGGTTGGAAAAGACCAAATTCAGCATATTGAGATGGCCAGGGATATTGCCGCTCGTATCAATCATCATTATGAACCCTTGTTAAATCTACCTGAAGCCAAAGTCGATGAACAGACGCAGCTGATACCTGGATTGGACGGGCGGAAAATGTCGAAGAGTTACGACAATACCATCCCTTTGTTTTCGGATAGCGATACTCTGTACAGCCTGATTAAACAAATCAAAACGGATTCAAAAGGCCCAGGTGAACCGAAGGATCCGGATACCAGTACCCTGTTCCAACTCTATAACTGTTTTGCAACGCCATCAGATACGCATGCTATGCGTGAAAAGTTTCTTAACGGGATTGCTTGGGGTGATGCAAAAAAAGAGTTGTTTGAGTATATCGATCAGCATCTGAGTGCACCTCGTCAGCGCTACACGGAGCTCATGCAAGATATGGCATTTGTTGAAAGCGAACTGCAAAAAGGGGCAATTAAAGCCCGTGAATTCGCAGCGCCGATGCTGGATCGGATGCGGATAGCGGTGGGGATTCGCCCTTTGACCTATGTGGCGCCCGTACGTGAAAACCTGTCAGTTAAAAAAGAGGTGTCAGAAGAAGCGCTTGAGCGGGCTGAGGCGGGACGAAAGCGTGCGGTTCTAATGCAAGTGCAGCATTTGATTGATGGGGTGAAGAGTGCAGAGAACCCCCGTCAAGCGGCAGAAGAGTTGATTCAGCAAAAAGAAATGGAAGTTGAAGGGCTTAAAAAGAAAGCGCGCCAGAAAGCGCAAAACGAACTTGATGTCTTGCGCGACGAACTGGCTCAATGGCTTGCTTAATCTAAGTAAGGCCGTTATCCCTTTGGTTACATGGCCTTATACCGCCAATATCCCGTCTATCGACTGGATATTGGCGGTTTTGTTTAATTACGAGGTAGACGCTTTTTCAACTCAACCGTAAACCGAATGGTTTCAGCGCCCATTGCTGGCAAGTTCATTGTCCAGCTGAGTTTACCCGCGTTGTCTTCTTGCATAACGTGAGTGCTCTCTGTCAGCGTCCAAGCTTGTTGGAATTGAGCAGACAGATCCACTTGACGACTTTCCCGTGCACTGTTGCTAGCGGTGACTTCGTACTGAATCAGCAAGTTGTCCTCGTTATCTGTAAACATGACTTGTCTGCGTTGTATGCTAAGGTCCATGGCTTGACCGAGGGTCACGCTGGCCTCTTCGCCACTGCCGAGGTTTCCAATGGATCCCGCTCCAATAAACTGCATTTCACCCTCGGTATCCGGTCTAAACACTCGAATATTGCCTGCGGGTGCTGGGCTGCTGCTGTCCATAATGTTTGGGAGGTTGAATCTCAGTTGAATATTCGGTTGTGCATCATAGCGCTGGTTGTCCAAGATGGGGATGATTGGAAAGCTATGTTGGTAGCTTAAGACAGCAGGTAGATCTTGTGCGGAAATAAGTGGAATCAGTTTGTGCTCCTGATTTTTCAACGTGATTTCAGTCGGCCAGCGATAAATATAGTATCCCTGAAGGCTGCTGGGTTGCACAGGCGCTGCCGATTCATAGCTGTCCGCCATCGCCATGGCACGCATGATTCGATGCGGTTCTGGATCACCTTGCTTGACATCACCGGCCATCAAGCGCAAAGACGCATTGTTAAAATCGGTACCGGATAGGTTATGAAGGCTGGCCAGCCCCTCTAGCGACAGTGAGCGACCATTTTGCGCAAGATTGATTCTGTAGTCCATCGACCAGCCAAGACCATGGCTCAGGTAACTTAGGGTGAGTAAGCCAGGTGTCTCTGTTCCTTGGGTTCGAAACCCCAATACAGGCTGGGCATTCAACTGAGCGGGCACCTCTTCAAACAGAAAACGCCATGCATTGTCGTAGAGATCAATCGGCTCAACTCGACCATTCTCTTGTCGGATCAGTGCGCGCACTCCTTCTAAACTTAACAGGGTGACGCGGCTCAGTGTTTCCTCGCCATTCACTGGATTGCGATACGCGAGTGTCAAAGGTTTACCGACGTGGGTTTCGAGCAGACGATCATAGTTGAGTTGAGCGGGTATTAAACTTTGCTCCAGGACTTGTCCGGCACCTTGGATTCGAAGTGTTTCAGTCAAAAGTTGTGGACTGACCCCTTCAATATAAACCGACTGATTTGCATCCAGTGCGGGAATGGCACGTTGGTCTTGAATATGTGCCAAGTCTTGATGGTACAGCGTGAGAGTGATGCTCTCGGGTTCGCTGTTTAGCGATAGTTGAGCGTGGGCTAAAGTTGCAAAAGGCGCACAGAGGAGTGATAAAAGAGCTAAACGAGATAAAGTTGCGTTCATACGTCTGTCCTGAATAATTAAACATTAGGGCGTGAGGTCAAGCGCGACACGGAATCCACGTGTTGAGTCTTGAGTATCCGCTGGGTGTCGATAACGGCTGGATGAGCGTGTTACACGATCAATATCAAACCAAGATCCTCCTCGCAATACTCGAAAGTGACAGTTCGGCTGAGTGAGAGGACGACCGTCATTGGGTGCAATCGCATAGGTATCGCTGTAGCAATCTTCTACCCATTCTTCCACGTTGCCATTCATATCGTATAGCCCCCAAGGGTTTGCTTGCAGTTGCCCGACGGGGGCCGTTTGTTGGGCGTCCCATTCAGATCCACAGCCATCACACACAGACATGCCGGGTTGCATTTGGTTCCCCCACCAGAAGTTGGAGCTGCTTCCGGCTCTAGCGGAATATTCCCATTCGGCTTCACTGGGGAGGCGGTAGGGTTTTCCAGTCACTTCGCTCAGCCATTGGGTGTAGGCTTTCGCATCAAACCAGCTGACGTTAATGACTGGACGAGTTTCACGCCCCCATCCTCCATCATCGGGTAGTGCACGCCCTGTAGCCCTTGCAAATAGATCATACTCAGCAAAGGTCACTTCGTAACGTGACAGCGCAAAATCCTGCAGAATTGACACCTCACGCACAGGGCGCTCGTTATCGTCGCCGATACTGGTTAAGTCACCCATTAAAAAAATCCCTTTTGGGATACGAATCATTTCTGGTCCCATGTCGGTATCACTCACTCGATCTTGCAAGATACCTTCAGAAACCTGTACGGAAGGTGAATCAAGAGAAGCACGTTCAGCCTCTAATTCTAAGACAGGGGGGAGCATTTCCTGTGTTGTCTGTTCATTGGCATCGTTTTGAGTCTGTGGAACCGCATTTTGGCTGGACAACAGCTCTTTGAGTTGAGATATCTCGTTTTGAAGACGATTAAGATCCGATACATTGATAAATAAGCCGAGCATAAAACCACCCACACCGCCTACTGTTAGCAAGAACAACCCCTTTATCCAAGGCTTAAGAGCAAAGGAATGGGCTCTCTTCTTCTTCCCAATCAGTAAAGGTTGAAGAGGCTCGTTAGGAGGGGGGGAGTGCTCATTTTCGTCTAGTGAGCTTAACGTTGCGTCGGGAGTTGACTCAGAAGAGTCCGGAGTCTGAGAAACTTCATAAAGGTCAAACAGTAAGGGCAGAGTGCCAGTGTGGCGATCATCTGCTTCAGGGACTAGAGACGCTTGTAAGTATTTCCACTGGGCTTCGTTCAGAATAGGGGGGGCTTTCGGCTCTCTTTGGTAGCGTGCACGCTCGTCATCTTCTAACCTAAACAAAGGTTTTTGTGCATAGATTTCATAGGTTAACGCTGCTAACGCAAAGACATCGCTTTGAATATTAGAGGCTGTCGATTGAAAGCCTTCTGCCGCTTGATATTGAGTGTACAAAGGTACTTCTGGAAGAAAGTCCTTATAAGGGTTGGCTAAGGCTTTCCAGTTAATCAGTAAGAGTTTAACCCCCTGATTACGGTTAAGAAAAATTAAATCAGGGCCAAGGGTCTGAAACGCTTTGTGCATTTTACTGTGGTAGGCCTCAAGGGCCTTTCCCGTTTGCACTACAAGCCCTTGCTTCTGTGAGGGTGTTAGATGTTTGAGTTGTTGATCGTTGATTAAATCGGTAAGGCGCATTCCATCAACATATTCAAATGCGATGAAATAGGCATTCTGATAACTAAATAACCCATAAATATCGAGAGCATGCTTATGTGTCACTTTACGCAGTAAAATTAATTCCTGACGAAGTGTCTCAATAAAGCCTTCTTGTCGAGTGAGCATGGGCGTTAGAATCAAAATGGATACATTAGGATGCCCTGCGGCTGTCAGATCTTCTGCTTGCCATATCTCGCCATAGGGGAGGTTTGCCACCACCGAAGCGATCCTAAACCTGTGTCGTTCAGGGCCGATGATAAGTCCAGGGCGAAAGAGGTCTTGTGTCATTGAAGGAGCTCTCAAGTGTTGGGGAGTACACAACTATAGGACTAAAAGTACCTACAAGCCTCCATTGCTATCCATTACGAATACAATGATGTTCTTAATTAGAAAGGCTGCTAATCCAAGTCCCAGTGCTAGAAATAAAATAAACGTTCCAAACTTTCCTGCTTTGGATTTTTTGGCCAAGTCATAAATAATAAAAAAAATAAAGCCAGCAAATACCAATAATCCAATGTTTAACGCAATGGCTTCTACTTCAGCAAGACGCATCTAGGGTTCCTCTAAAAATGGTAAAAGCTTTATTCTACGCATTAATCTAGAGCTTAAACAGGCCTCTTTATTAGGGCTATAGTGTCAATCGCTCGACTAATGGCGTAGTGTTTGGGATTGAATACCCGTGTTGTTGGCGTTTATTATGAATAACACTTCATTCCCATATCCGTTAAAGGCGAAGGTATGCCCCATTCTAAACGCGCGCGATTGCACTCATTAGGATTTGCCAGTGCGCTTCGTGAGACTTTCAGGGAAGGTTATTCTCGTCATGATTTTCTTCGAGACTTAGTGGCAGGTGTGACGGTCGGCATTATTGCAATCCCATTGGCAATGGCATTGGCGATAGCCAGTGGTGTTTCTCCAGAGTACGGTTTATATACCGCGATTATTGCAGGATTCCTGATTGCACTCAGTGGAGGCTCTCGCTACAGCATATCCGGCCCGACAGCTGCATTTGTTGTGATCCTTTACCCAGTGACTCAAGCATTCGGTTTGGCAGGTCTCTTAGTGGCCACGTTGATGGCTGGAATGATTTTAGTGGCATTGGCTGTTGCGCGCTTAGGGCGTCTAATTGAATACATTCCTGAGTCAGTTACCTTGGGCTTTACATCGGGCATTGCTATCGTGATTGCTGTTTTACAGCTCAAAGACTTTTTCGGCTTGGACGTAGAGGCGTCTTCAGAGGCATTTATTGAGCGTTTAATCGATTTGATTGCGGCTTTACCAGGATTAAATTTGGCCAATACCTGTGTTGCCGCTTTAACGTTAGGTATTTTAATTGTTTGGCCAAAATTGAAACTTCCTATTCCTGGGCATTTACCTGCGATTATTCTTGGTGCACTCCTCGCGGCGGTTTTTATACATATGGGCTGGAGTGTGGACACGATTGGAAGTCGGTTCAGTTACGAGTTGCCTGATGGGCAAATGGGCAGTGGTATCCCACCTTTTTTGCCTTCATTTGAGTGGCCATGGATGCGCCCTGGTCCCAATGGTGAGCCGTTAGAATGGAGTTGGTCGACAATACGGGCGTTACTGCCGGCTGCCTTTTCGATTGCGATGCTGGGTGCGATTGAGTCTTTGCTATGTGCAGTTGTGCTGGATGGTATGAGTGGGCGCCGTCACCATGCCAATGGTGAACTGTTAGGGCAAGGGCTTGGTAATTTAGCGGCTCCGTTCTTTGGTGGTATTACCGCAACAGCTGCGATCGCTCGTTCGGCAACGAATTATAAAGCAGGCGCTAAGTCACCCATTTCAAGCATGATTCATGCTTTAGTGGTGCTGGCCGGATTATTGGTTTTGGCACCTATGTTGTCTTGGCTGCCCATGGCCAGTATGGCAGCACTGTTGGTGATGGTGGCGTGGAATATGAGCGAGGCACCTAAGGTCGTGGCACTCTTAAAGCGCGCGCCAAAAGGGGATATTATTGTACTGTTAACCTGTTTGTCGTTAACCGTATTATTTGACATGGTGTTGGCTATTTCAGCGGGCATCGTAATGGCGTCTTTGCTGTTCATGCGAGATTTGGCTGGTATGACACGTTTCAATGACATCACGCAACAGCGTAAGCATGTTCCGAATGGTGTTCCTGAGGGCTGGAAGGTTTTGAAGGTATCCGGTCCCTTGTTTTTTGCGGCTGCAGAGCGTGTCTTTGATGAACTTGCCGCGTATATTCAAGATCAGCAGGGTGTTGTCTTGTATATGGATGGGGTTCCATTACTCGATGCGGGTGGCCTGCATGGATTTGAACGTTTTACGGTGTTTTGTGAGAAGAACAACATTCACGTGATCACGCAGACTTGCAATTCCAGCCGTTGAGGACAATGGCAAGAGCCGGCATTAAGCCTGCACCTGGGGTGCAGTTTTCACCGACGTTGGAAGAAGCATTAGTGCTTGTGAACTCGGTTGCTCATTCCCGATGAGCCTTAAGCATGCGCGCTTAAATACTCGGGTTCATAATGAGTGAGCCACGTTTGCACCTCAGATGCTGGCATGGGTTTAGCGAAATAATAGCCTTGAAGAAACTCACAACCCAGCCGTAATAGAATTTTTCGCTGCTCTTCCGTTTCCACACCTTCCGCGATTAAGCGAAGTTTTAAACTGCGTGCCATGGCAATAATGGCTGTGACAAGCTCAACGTCGTCTGAATCTGACGTGAGGTCGCGAACAAACTCCTTGTCTATTTTGAGGCTGTCAATAGGAAAGCGTTTTAAGTAGCTTAATGACGAATAGCCCGTTCCAAAATCATCTATAGCTAAATGGACGCCTAAATCTTTGATAGACTCCAAACGGATAACGGTTGTGTCGCTGTTATCGAGTAAAAGACTTTCGGTAATTTCGAGCACGAGATAGCTAGGATCAAATTGATGCTTGGACAACAAGGCGCTTAATTTTTTGTCATTCATCCCCAGATCAAGTTGTCGTCGAGATAGGTTTACCGAGATATAAAGTTTTTGGCCCTGATTGTGCCAATTTTTTGCATGCATGAGGGCCGTGTCGAGAACCCACTCTCCGATGGAGCCGATTAAGCCAGACTCTTCAGCCACTGGAATAAATTTGTCCGGTGGAATATTACCGAGCGTTGGGTGATGCCAGCGTAAGAGGGCTTCGAATCCTGTCACTCGCCCTGTTCGAGACCTTACCAAGGGTTGGAAGTGCAGTGAGAGTTGGTTGAGCTCTAGGGCATTTCGAAGGTGTTGTTCTGTCTCCATAAGTTCAGCGGCATGTTCTTGTAAGCTTTTAGTGAAGAACATAAACTGATTTCGGCCTGATTGTTTGGCACGATACATTGCGAGGTCCGCATCTCGTAAGAGGTTGTCAGGTGAGTCATCATCGTTAGGGTAAAGCGCGATTCCAATACTGGCACCAATCACGATTTCGCGGCCACTTAACTGAAAGGGTGCTGAGAGGGTGTGGATGACTTTATCCGCGACATGTGCGGCATCGCTTTCAGAGCTAATATTATGTAAGAGCATCACAAATTCATCGCCGCCGAAACGTGCGATGGTATCGCTTTCCCTCACACAGTTTTTTAAGCGTTTACTAACCATGCTGAGTAATTCATCGCCTGTGCCATGGCCAAGAGAGTCGTTTACGTTTTTAAAACGATCAAGGTCAATGAACATGACAGCAATTGTTTGATGGTCTCTCTCTGCACTACGTATGGCTACATCCAACCGATCCATTAGCAGAGTGCGGTTGGGCAGCTCCGTTAAGCTGTCATAGTAAGCTTGGTGTTTGAAAACAGATTCGAGCGGTTCACGCGCATCAATTAAGGATTGTTCTGGATCTGAGGTATTCAAGGGTGCTGTTGTAAGCTGGCGTCGCTGCATTAAAAAGAGAGCAGAGAAGATGGAGGTTAATAAACCCGCAAAACCTAAATACAAGAGTTTGTTGGCCCTCATTATTTTTTGATGCTGATCAAGAATATGTTGATCAATACTGTTTAGGGCATGTGTTAAGTCTAACTCGTAGAACTCGGCTTTTAATGTGTCAAGTTGATAGGTCATAGCAAAGTAATCTGCAATACCAAGATGGCTTTGAATGAGTCGTTGGGTTATATGCTTTATATGCTCGGCGGTTAATTGTTTTTGGTGAGCGATATGCGAAAAGTTGTCCAAAAGTTTGATCAGCTTAGGATCATTGTTCGAGATAAGTGAAGAATAATCGCGTGGTTTAAGGAGCATGGGCGCTTGAATGGACCTATCCTGTTTTGAAAAAGAGTCCTGTGAATAAGCATTAAGTAATTGCTCTGTAATGTTTTTTTCGATTTGTATTGTGTCTTGATACAATCGGCCCATTAAAAAATGATAGTCTGCGATTTGACGATGATCGGAGAACTGAGAGGGTACCCAAAGTGTAATTCCTGCTAGGAAGAACAAGGTTAAAAGGGCTAAAAATAAATTGTTTTTTTGTCTCAACATGAATACGCGCTATTATTTGAATTATTAGTGGCAAAAGAACCTTAATCTACCGCATTTTTGAATGAAAATCTGTATTAATGCGAAAAAAACAAACACTATTGAGTTCGTGCTTTCGTCTTTAGGGAAACACCTGATGCTCAATTAATAAAGCTGGTTTGCTTTTCGATAACGTCCTTGGTAGTCAAAAATGCGTTGGCTGATCTTCCAGATATGATTGACTTTACGAGCGATGACAAAATCTGGCGCAGGATATAGGTGTTGGGATTTAATTATATTAGATAGGTCTTTATAAGTTAGCTGTTTGTTTTCTTGTGAGCGTCTGACGAACTGTTGATTAAAATCATCCCACGCATGAGGATTGGTTAAGTAGAGTGTTTCATTTAATGTCTCACCCTGCTCGTCATGGTAGGTGATTTTTAATCCTCCCTTGTGTTCAGTAAAGGTAATCCCAGAGCAACGCAGCACCTTGGCATCTTTTAAGCTTAAAGCGCGCTTGAGAAGGTCGTCTGGATCAATCAAGGTGCCTTGGCAGCTATGGCATGTTCGTGCGGCAATGTCGTTTTCGGCATGACAGTGAGGGCATTCTTTAAATTTGAATCGAAAGTCACATTGATGTGATTCATCATCCTCGGCCTCAACGAGGCCTTGGCAGCGTCGACCAAAGTGATCAAGCACTTGTCCTGTGACGTCTTTATGGCCCCAAAACGAATTGGCGAAGCCGCAACTTGGGCAAAAAACTTGAACGACTTCAGAATCGCTATCGGGTTTAGGTGTGCCAATTTCGGGTTGGAAAAGGTCAAATCCATTGCCTGCATAGTCCATCACTAAGCAGTTATCTTTGCCGGGAAATAAACGCAATCCCCGCCCAACCATTTGTTGATACAAGCTGACCGATTGGGTTGGGCGTAGAAGAGCGATTAAGTCGACATGGGGGGCATCAAATCCTGTCGTTAGAACCGATACATTGACTAAATACTTAAGCTTCTGTGCTTTAAATAACGCGATGATCTGATCACGTTCATCACTCGCTGTCTCGCCTGTAATCAAACCTGTCGTGGATGATGGTAAGTATTCAGTGATTTCCTGAGCGTGCTTGACCGTGGCGGCAAACACCATCACGCCTAAGCGATGTTGACTGAGTTTTTGAATCTCTTCACAGATGCTTTTGGTGACACGGCGGTATCGTCCTAACAGGTGATTCACCGCACGTTCACTGTATTCACCAGAAGAAGAGGGTGTCAGGGATGAAAAATCATAGCCAGCAATCGCCGCATCAATTTTGAGCGGTGGGGTGAGGTAGCCACGTTTAATCATAAGTGCCAGCGGTTGCTCAAAAATACATTTGTCAAAAATGGCTGAATCGGTATCTCTAAAAAAGCCTCGATAGTCCTCTTTATATATCCAGCCCTGCCCAAGTCGGTAGGGTGTTGCCGTCAGTCCTAGCAGCTTTAATTGAGGATTGAAGCGGCGGAGGTGATTGATGATCGTTTGGTACTGACTGTCAGGGTCGAGGCTGACGCGATGGCATTCATCAATAATCACCAGTGAAAAATGATCCTTAAACGACTCAAGGTTTCGGGCTAAGGATTGCACACTGGCAAAAATAATTTGGTGTTGATGGTCTTTTGATCTAAGACCTGCGGAAAAAATGCCTGCCTGAACACCTAGGGCTAAAAGTTTTGAGTGATTTTGTTCAACTAATTCTTTTACATGCGTGATGACTAAAATGCGATGCTTTGCTAAACGAGAGAGTTCGGCAATCACTAAGCTTTTCCCTGCACCAGTGGGTAACACGATGACAGCGGATTTTGATGATTGACGAAAATGTTTTAAAGTCGACTCAACGGCCTGTTGTTGATAGTCTCGCAAGGTTATTTTTTGAGCCAACACACAAATGCTCCCAACGCGGCCCCATAGGGCTAATCTGAATTTACTGATAGGAATACTATGCTGCACATTATCAAAGCAGATTATGATAATACCTTACATTCAGGGTTTATAGTTGAACTGATGAACGACTATGCACAAGACGAGATGGGGGGTGGAGAGGCGCTTACGGATTTTGTGAAAGAAAACTTAGTGAGCGAAATGCGCAAGCGCCCACACCTTCATACGTTTATAGCGCTGGAGTCATCCTGCGCCATTGGCCTTATTAACTTGGTCGAAGGCTTTTCGACGTTTTCTGCGAAACCCTTGTTGAATATCCATGATGTGATTGTAAAGGGGGGCTATCGAGGGCAGGGAGTTTCGAGGCGATTGTTCGAAGCCGCTGATGAGTTTGCAAGAGGCATGGGCTGTTGTAAATTAACGCTTGAGGTCTTGGAAAAAAATGAAGCAGCACAGCGCGCTTATCGTGCCTTCGGATACGAGCCATATCGTTTAGATGATCAGTTTGGTATCGCGCAGTTTTGGCATAAAAAATTGCAATAGGTGTTTCTGTCTTTTCTGTATTTTGGTAATCTAATCACATGTAAAGTATACGTGTAAAAAAGTCTTGGTTGGAAATTTCAAACGCTTCATGCTTCTGCTTTAAGTTAGGCTGTGTTAGCGAGTTTTAGCGTAGCACAGCCCTTAAGAATTTTAAGCGTTTAGAAATTCATCGCTTAGGTAAAGCTCATCGTTGTGATTGACTGAAACTCCACGTTTGATGATGTCTTGAGCGATTTGTTGAGCTTCCTCTAATGAGTGCATTTCATAGGTGCCGCATTGGTATTCGTTCAGTTCAGGAATGTCTTCTTTGGACTTAACGCGAATAACGTCTTGCATTGCAGCTAGCCAAGCATTAGCTACTTGTTGTTCGCTAGGAGCGCCAATTAAACTCATATAAAAGCCAGTGCGACAGCCCATTGGAGATATATCGATAATTTCGACGTTATCACCGTTAAGGTGATCGCGCATAAAGCCAGCAAAAAGGTGTTCTAGCGTGTGTATGCCCTTTTCAGATAGCATTTCGCGGTTAGGAATGCAGAAGCGCAAGTCAAAGACTGTGATGATATCGCCAGAAGGCGTTTGCATGTTTTTAGCGACACGAACAGCAGGTGCATGCATACGGGTGTGGTCAACGCGAAAGCTGTCAAGTAACGGCATTGGATGGTTCCTGTTTTGATAAAATCAGATCTCATGAGAAGTACCTATAGTTTAGTCTATACGAGATTTTTAGGTAACCCGATGCGTTTTAATCTCTGGACGATTCCATCGGGTTTTCTGCGTCATCCATTCAATATTATTCTTTTAATGTGCGTTTTTTATTCAGGCCACTTACATGCGAATGCTGATCTCGCCTCAAGTGTTTTAAGTCGACACTCCGCCCCCATTCTTCTAATTGATCCCGAAAGCGGTCAGATCGTAGATGCCAATCAATCGGCCTCCCGCTTTTATGGCCTATCATTGGACCGTCTGAAAAATTATAAAATTCAAGATTTTAATGTTTTGGATGAGGATGCCATTCGTCAAGAAATTGCGCGTGCGGCTTCCGAACAGCGTAATTACTTCGTTTTTTACCATCGGCTTGCGGATCAATCTGTCCGAGCGGTTGAG
Source organism: Nitrincola nitratireducens (assembly GCF_000585235.1). Lineage (NCBI taxonomy): Bacteria > Pseudomonadati > Pseudomonadota > Gammaproteobacteria > Oceanospirillales > Oceanospirillaceae > Nitrincola > Nitrincola nitratireducens. The sequence continues at coordinate 120,552 of NZ_AONB01000001.1, forward strand.
GTCTATTCTTCACCCATCGAGCTAGTGGGTAGACCTTACCTTTTATCGATCGTGTTGGATGTCACCGACAAGTCCATCCCTGAACGGGTCTTTACTGATCACAAAGAAACACTCGAACGTTTAGTTCAGGAGCGAACTGAGCAGCTTGAAACCAGCCAAAGTATTCAAAAACATATTATTTGGCTTGCGTTGTTTTTCCAGTCCTTAGTCATATTGGGACTCTATCTGAGTATACGCCGTCGACAAGAGGCAGAAAACCAGCTGCAAAAATTGACGATGGCGGTCGAGCAAAGTCCGGACAGCATTGTGATCACGGACCTTAAAGGTAATATAGAATACGTTAACTCTGCATTCGAAGAGAAAAGTGGCTATAGTTTTCGTGAAACCGTCGGGCAAAACCCGCGCTTTTTGCACTCAGGTAAAACAGATGCACAGGTATACAAAGACATGTGGGAGACGCTCATCGATGGGCGTATTTGGCGTGGCGAGTTTGTAAATCAACGAAAAAATGGCAAAGAGTATACCGAGCTCGCAACCATTGCTCCGGTGAGGGATAAAGCGGGTGTTGTCATCAATTATTTAGCGATAAAGCGTGATATCACTGAGCAAAAAATGGCGGATGAGAAAATTCATCAGCTGGCGTTTTTTGATAGTTTAACAGGTTTGGCCAATCGCAGTTTACTGTTTGAACGTTTGTCGCAAGCCTTAACCTCAACGGCACGCTTGCAGCATCAAGAGGCGTTACTGCTCATCAATATTGATCGATTTAAAATGATTAATGATGCTCATGGTATCGGCTTTGGCGATGAGCTTTTGAAAGTGGTCAGTTTGCGACTGGTTAACCTACTTCGAGTTGGCGATACTGTGGCGCGCACGGCAGGGGATGAGTTTGCTGTTTTGTTGCCGGATATAAACCAACAAGCGGGCCGAGCCAGCCGACATGCACTTGTGGTGGCCGAAAAAATACATGCGGCTCTACGTGCGACCTTCGATGTGCAGGGCGAGGCGTTTGCGCTGACGGTTAGTATAGGTATTACCACGTTTCCCGATGATCAAGATACTCTTTCGGGAACTGTGTTTCGACGAGCGGAAACCGCTTTGCATCGCGCTAAATCCAGCGGTGGCAATCAGACGGCATTCTTTGAAACCAGTATGGGGGAAGCGGCATCCAGTAGCTTTAGAACTGAGCAAGAACTTCGTTCAGGTATTCAGAACAATGAATTGTGTTTGTATTTACAGCCACAGTTTAATTACGCACGTCAAATCGAAGCCGCAGAGGTATTAGTGCGCTGGCAGCATCCTTCCCGAGGGTTATTGTATCCAGGCGCCTTTATTCCAATCGCAGAAGAGTCGGATTTGATTGTGGATCTGGGTAAGTGGGTGTTCAGGGAATCTTGCCGTCTCATGGTATCGGAATACTCGAATGGGCGTGTGCTACCTCTATCCATCAATATTAGTCCTAAACACTTCACAAAAAAGAACTTTGTTGAGTGGATAGATCATATTGTCAGTGAAACCGGTGTTGATCCAAACTGGGTTGTGCTTGAAATTACTGAGAATCTTTTCATTAAAGATTTCGATACAGTTGTTGTGAATATGCAAGCCTTAGTGGAACGCGGCTTCCGCTTTTCTATAGACGATTTTGGTACGGGATACTCATCCCTGGTTTATTTGAAACGTTTGCCGATCCATGAATTAAAAATTGATAAAGCATTTGTGCAAGAAGCACCCTTTAATCATAGTGATGCTGTGTTGGTTGAAACCCTTTTATCGGTCGCTAAGCATATGAATCTAAAAGTGGTTGCAGAAGGGGTTGAGACTCAAGCTCAAGCCGATTTCTTACAGGCTAGAGCCGATATTCTGTATCAAGGGTATCTTTTTGGGAGACCAGAGCCTGCAGCCTATTGGATCGAAAACTGGCGTAATTGAGATTCAAAAGGGTTTCAGGGTCTAGCCGTCTATCGATTGGCAGTGATTTACTGACACGGCACGCTTTTCTCTCGTTACTATCCACCAAGTCCAATAAGCGGCTAGGGAGATCACTGAGCCACGGTGATGGCGATGAAAAATGGAAAATTTAGAAATTGTTAGAGATTCTTGCTTAATCTTTAGCTAATATTCATTAAAGAGTGCCCAGTATTCAATCAGAACTCGATGATCAATTGAATGCACAGACCGCGTTAGTGCCTTTGAGTGTTGGTTTTTATAGCCCCTTAAGTATGATCAAAGGAGAGTTGTGGATGATTTTTCAATGCCAGTAATTTGATCGGTGCAGCGAAACAATATGATTAAAACAACACCTACATTGCTTGTAGTAGAAGACTCTCGCCCAGTACGCTTACTTTTAACCCAAGGCTTAGGTCGATCAGGCTATCGTGTATTGGAGGCGGCAGACGGCCAAAAGGGCGTCGAGTTGTTTATTTCAGAGAAGCCGGATTTGGTTTTGATGGACGTCAACATGCCGATCATGGATGGGTTTGATGCATGCAGAAACATTCGCCAGCATGAAGAGGACACCGTTACCCCCATTTTAATGCTGACGGGCTCTGACGATCTTCATTCGATTCAGACGGCCTTTGAAGTAGGTGCTAATGACTTTATAACGAAACCCATTAATTTGCCATTGCTTGAGCAACGTATCCGTTATGCGCTTCGTGATGCAGACAGAGAGCAAGCGTTGCGTAAAGCGAAAGGATTGCAAGACAATGCGAGGGCGTTAGCCGGACTGGGTTTTTGGGAGTACAACCAAACGCTTGAGCAATATACTTGGTCGGAAGATGCCAGTGAAATATTGCATTGGGTTAAATTCTTGCCTGAAACCCTAGAATCGATGGGGCAGATCGTTCACCCAAATGACCGCAAGCGTCTTTTTGCGGTCTTCGAGGATACCTTGATCATGGGAGGTAAGTTTGATCTTGAAGTTCGTTCAGTCAACAATAAACAAGAATATTTGTTAAAAATTGTTGGTCAGAGAGACGGCGAACAAAAACGCTTAATTGGAGCCTTTCAGGATATCACCGCGCAGCGTCGCTTAGAGCAGCAAGCGAATTTTCTAAACTTCCATGATTCTGTAACGGGTTTGCCAAATCGAAAGCTATTCCAACGTGATTTAGAAGATGTCCTAACTCAACTTCATCATACAGATCTTAACTTTGCGATTATTGTTCTTGATGTGGCACGTTTTCATCAGATACACGATGCGTATGGCTCTGAAGTGTCCGATCAGTTACTCAGTTTAATGGCCAGTCAATTGAAAACAGCGATGCCAAGAGATGCGTTTTTGGCGCGATTGGACGGTGGCAGTTTCGCGTTGAAGCTGCCCTTAAATGCACAGTGGAATGAAGGCAAAATTTATTCGGCGATAGAGCGTTGGCTAAGTGTATTGGATCGATCTTGGGTGGTGGCGGATAAAGAGGTCTTTCTGAATTTTATTGCAGGTGTTAGCTTAGTGCCGCGCCATGGTGATGATGCCAGCCTTCTAATCCGTAAGGCGCATCGTGCGCACAGGGGTATTAAACCCTCCGGTAACATCAGTATTGGGATCTATGAGGGTGAGCAAGAAGATAGTTTGCAAAAGCGTTTAATGCTGGAAATGGCACTGCGCAAAGCAATTGAGCAAGAAGAGTTTTATTTGGTGTATCAGCCGCAGGTGAATTTGACCTCAGGGGATGTTGTTGGCGTGGAAGCGCTTATACGGTGGCGACGTCCTGATATTGGTGTCGTTCCCCCCGATCAATTTATTCCTGTTCTGGAAGAAATGGGACTTATACAGCAACTTGGCGATTGGATTGTTCAGCACGCCGCTAAGCAGCAAGTGGCATGGAAAAAGAAGGGAGTATCGTTAAGGATGGCCATAAATTTGTCACCTGTTCAATTCGAACAAATGGATTTGCCCGATAAAATTACGCGTCTTATTGCGGAAACAGGGGCTAAGTTTAGCGATATAGAGCTAGAAATAACGGAAAGCTTGGCTATGCACAGCCCAGAAACCACCATTCGGATGTTGAAGTCTTTACGTGAAGAAGGGTTTAAAATTGCCATTGATGATTTTGGTATTGGTTTCTCCTCTCTAGAATATTTACTGAGATTTCCGTTGGATACACTCAAAATAGATCGTGTCTTTATTAAAGATATTACCCGCGGACGTAGCGATTGTGCAATTGTAAGAGCCTTAACATCTCTGTGTCAGGGACTTGGCTTAACCACGATCGCAGAAGGTGTAGAAACACAGCGGCAGCGAGATTATTTGGATGCATTGGGTGCGACTGAAATACAAGGGTATTTAATTTCTAAGCCTTTGGAGTCGAATGAGCTCATTCAATTTATAGCTGATTTCAAAAAAAATCAAAATAACCAATCCATCTGAAGAGGTAGGGGGCGTGTATGAAGAGTTACTTTCAGCCGAGTGCGGATGTAAATCAGTTAAAAGATACGATTGATGGCTTGTTGATAGAAGATCCTTCTCTGCGCTCGTTTATGTTACTCGGTTGTGATGCCAATGCTTGGAATATCGATGATGTTAATTCTATTCTAAAATCGTCATCAGTCCCTGTTTTTGGTGGTGTTTTTCCTCAAATTATTTATAAACAATCCAATTACGAAACAGGATTTATTCTAGTTGGTTTTCATGATGTACCTGATTGGCAGGTGATTGAAGGATTAAGTCAACCAGAATCCGATGATATCAGTTTGCAGGTTGAAAATGTATCTGTTGAATGGGAAACGCTTTCCGGGGATGTGACGCTATTTTTAGTGGTTGATGGCTTGGCAAAATCAATCGCTAAATTGATTGAAAGTTTATTTTTTAATTTTGGTTTGGAGCATAACTTTATTGGTGGTGGTGCCGGCTCTTTGAGTTTTGAACAAAAGCCCTGTGTTATTACACCTGAAGGTATTAAAAAAGACTGTGCATTAATTGTTCGTTTGAAAGCATTAAGTGGTTTGGGTGTCTCGCATGGTTGGCAGCCAATTTCTGAGCCCATGAAAGTCACGCATTCAGAACAAAATCGTGTGATTTCATTGGATTGGAAACCTGCATTTGATGAGTATCGGAAAATCGTCGAGGCGCACAGTGGTTCCGCTTTTAATGATCAGAATTTTTTTGATATCGCTAAATCTTACCCTTTCGGAATCAGTAAGCTTGATGCGGAAATGGTGGTTAGGGATCCGTTAATGCTGAATGATGCTCAAGACATTGTGTGTGTGGGCGATGTGCCTCAGGATGCATTTGTTAAAGTGCTGACGGGCACAAAAGAGAGTTTAATCTCAGCTGCCCGTGAGGCGTCTAATAAGGCCAAAATAAGTTATGACCGAGTATCTGAAAAGCCACCGGCGTTAACATTGTTTATTGATTGTATATCGCGTGTACTGTTTCTTGAAAAAAGTATAGAGGATGAGCTCAATGTCATTTCTTCGGAAGGGGCTGTCGTAGGTGCTTTAACACTCGGTGAAATTGCGAATACCGGACAGGATTATTTAGAATTTTATAATAAGACAGCGGTCGTGTGTTTGATGTCTGAGAATTCCGATGTTGGCAAATGACGTTAAAAAAGCGAAAAGGGTCTGTTCGTGACAACCGCAGAAGAAATTGAACTTCTTTTTGAGATTTCGTTATCGATTGGCTCAAGTCTAGACTTAAAGCCAATGCTAAAAGAAACGCTCACTACGATGCTTAGAGTACTCAATGCCAGTGCTGTGCTTGTTGAGCAAGCGGTGCGCGTAGATGAAGGCCCATCGTGTCTTCTTGAATGGTCAAATTGTGTTTCCTATCCAAAACGTTTTTACCTAAGCTCTGAATGGCTATCGGTCTATCAAACATTGGACCTTCCTAAATATGCGAACAAATGCACTGAGTTTAAACACTATTGCCCTTTGCATGTTCAGAAGGGGTCACATCATATATACGTTTTTGCTTTGGAACAGTTTGGTTTGCTTGCGTTGCAAAAGAACGGGGCCGCTTTTTCTGAGAACATGTTAATGTCCTTAGATAAGCTCATGAGTAAACTCGCGTTATCGGCAAGAGCTTGCTTGTATGAAGCGGAGTTACGCAGTCAAATCGAAGCCGCCAAAAAGGCCAGTTTAGCCAAGAGTCACTTCTTAGCGAACATGAGCCATGAAATACGTACACCGATGAATGGTATATTAGGAATGCTTGATTTGGTCCTCGAAACGGACTTGTTGAAGGAGCAAAAAGAGCATTTAGGGCTTGCAAAAATGTCCGCTGTTCATTTACTTGATATCATCAACCATATACTGGATATCTCTAAAATTGAAGCAGGGAAATTGGATTTGCAACCCGAATCCGTCGATCTTGTTGAGTTGATTGGTCAGTCGGTTAAGTCAATGTTGGCAAGAGCGACAAGTCGAGGTGTGCATCTGAGTTATGATTTTGAGGAGTCCTTGCCAAGATTTGTTATGGTGGATGCCTCTCGTTTGCGTCAGATTTTAATTAATTTATTAGGGAATGCGATTAAGTTTACCGAACATGGGCACATCAAACTGGAAGTTCTTCCTCTAAACAAGCAGGATGATGATCGGCCTTGGTACGTGTTTAAAGTCACGGATTCGGGAATTGGCATACCGAAAGAGAAACTAGAGTCGATTTTTCACCCGTTTGAACAAGTGGATGCTGCGACGAATCGCAGGTATGAAGGGTCGGGCTTAGGTTTATCGATTTGTCGTCAGCTGGTTGAGTTGATGCATGGTAATATTTATGCTGAGAGTGAGCTAGGACAAGGCTCTGTTTTTAGTTTTGAAATTCCGCTGCTCTTAGCCGATGAGCCAGAAGGACTGCCTGACTTAGTCACTGACTTCAGCCAGCATCGTGTTTTACTTGTGGATGATGAACCCGTCAATATTCATGTTATCTCATCGATGTTAACGCTTTTAGGTGTTCCGTTTGAGGTGGCAAGATCGGGCCCTGAAGCATTATTTAGTGTTCAGCAAGCGCAACGAGACGCTAATCCATTCAGTTTGGTATTAATGGATGCCATTATGCCAGGGTATGACGGTTACACGACAGCTGAAAAAATTTTGTCCTTGCCAAACTCCGTGTCTACACGAGTGCTTATTTTAACATCATCTGCCATTGCAGGCGATGCGCTTCGGTGTCAAGCCTTAGGGATGTCGGGTTACTTAACAAAGCCCTTAACGTTGGTTGAATTAAAAGGAGCGTTACAAGAGCAGTTAGGCTACGTCAATATCCAAACACAATCCAATCTATTCGACTCTCATAATGGCCTACATGGGCTTCAAATATTGCTAGCAGAAGATAACTTAGTCAATCAACGCTTAGCGATTAAGTTGTTGGAGAAAAAAGGGGTTCTTGTGACACTCGCGACAAATGGTCGAGAGGCTTTTGAGTTATATCTATCGCAAAGCTTTAATTTAGTTTTAATGGATGTAATGATGCCGGAAATGGATGGTTTGGAGGCGACGTGCTTGATTCGTGAACATGAAACGAGAAACCATATTGCACACCCTATCCCAATTATCGCAATGACGGCAAATGCGATGCAAGGTGATCGTGAGCGCTGCTTTCGAGCGGGTATGCAGGGCTATGTTGCTAAACCCGTTAAACCGACGGAGCTGTATTCCGAGATTATGAGAGTACTAGCGTTTGAGCCAGATTCAGAGGGCCGTATTACATCAGCACCGAATCGAGGCGCTGATCGAATACTTGATGAATGGATTTCTAAGATTGACAATAAAGCGCTTGATCAAGAAATCTCGGGTGCCACAAAAATTGATGAACTATATGGGGGCTTAATGTCTGACGAAGTGCTTTACAACTGGGAACAAGCCGTTGAAATGATAGGTGGAGAGGATGAGCTTCTTAAGTCAGTTCTTGAAATGTTTCTGGAAGAAACACCTGAGTATATGAATGCTATTGAAGCGGCCATTCTTGCACAGGATATGGAGAGTTTGATTCGTTCGGCACATACCATGAAAGGGTTGCTATCGACATTCTGCGCGGATCCTGCAACGTCTGCAGCGCAGGCCTTGGAAAAGGCAGCTAAAAGTGGCAGTGGTCTCAATGAGGCATATGCAGACTTTCAGGCTGCCGTGGATCAGCTTATTCCACAATTACAGCAACGATTGAATGGTTAGCGCATCGGATTGCTTAGGTTGTTAAGGGTTTAGAGGTTTGGGTTCACCAGAATTCGACCTCTAACGACTCCGTTAATAATGGCGTGGGCGCTGAGTTCAAGCTCTTCAAGTCCTATGGTTTTGTGCAGTGTTTGCTCAAGGTTGGATGGAAGATTGGATGCTAGAGCCGTCCAGGCAGCAATGCGTGTTGGGGTCGGACAGTTAACAGAATCAATGCCTTGTAAACGTACATTTCGAAGAATAAATGGCATGACGGTTGTCGGGAGTGTATGGCTTGCGGCAAGCCCGCACGCGGCTAGGGTGGCTCCATACTGTGCTTCAGCCAGTATGCGAGCTAAAATATTTCCTCCAACGGTATCAATACCCCCCGCCCAGCGTTGTTTCTCTAGTGGCCTTGCGGGTTCTGACATTTCATCGCGTGAGATAATGTCTGTTGCGCCTAGAGAGCGAAGATAGGCCTCTTCTTCCAATCGGCCCGTGACGGCTGTGACGGAGTAACCTCGCTGTGCGAGTAAAGAGATTGCAATACTGCCGACACCGCCAGCCGCACCTGTTACGATGACAGGGCCTTGTTCAGGTAAGACGCCTCCATCTTCTAGCGCAGACACGCATAGCATGGCTGTTAATCCTGCTGTTCCTAGAAGCATTGCATCCCGAGCCGTCAAGGAAGAGGGAAGGGGAACCAACCAGTCAGATTTAACACGCTGGAATTGGCTGTAGCCCCCCAGTATTTTTCGCCAACTGCCCAACCTGTACAAATGACTGAGTCGCCATTCTTAAATCGATCCGATGAGGACTCAACCACACGGCCTACAAAATCAATTCCAGGCACCATGGGCCAGGTTAATACAATTTTGCCGGTGCCTGTGATGGCCAACCCATCTTTATAATTTAATCCAGAATAGTCAATGGCAACCAGCACATCCCCATCAGGCAAATCCTGCCGAGACAGCGTTTGAATACCACGACTCAGTCCCGCTTCAGTTGTGTCTAAGACGAATGCACGAAAGTGTTCTGATGACATAATCTGATTACCTCTATTGGATTGACATGTTCCATAGTTACAATAATTCAATGAGTTGTCTATGCCACTAAGGCACATATAACTGAAGAAAGTCCATGAAGAAATTAATGGATTATTGATACGATTCCTAATTGATGTTTCATACCTAAATAGGCTATAAAGGGGCTCATTTACGGGATTTGAAAAAATCGGAAGATTAATAGTATGAAAAATTAATGTCTATTAATGGTTTTAAATGCTTGTTTTACAGATGGTGATTTTAAGGCAGAAAGTTGAAAACATTACAGTATATCAGCTCATTATTTTTATTAGCGCTATGTTATTTTGCTGCTGCTCACCTTGTTAGTGATTCAGGCTTGCATTCTCAAATTATTCCCTTGTGGATTCCCGCAGGTGTTGGCCTTGCGGCTGTTATTCATTTCGGAACAAAGATGGTGCCTGGTGTTTTTTTGGGCTCATTTGCGTTCAATTCGACTCTTCAGAGTACATCCCTCGCCGATTACGACCTAAGTTACATAGCAACTGCCATTATTATTGCCTCGGGCGCAACACTGCAAACCCTACTGGGTGCTTTCTTGATTAAGCGTTTTGGCGCTCATCCGATTCAGCCTAGTAGCTATCGTGGCTTATTCAAGTTTATGTTGTGGGCAGGTTTTGTAACCTGCACGGTAAATGCGACGATTGGAACCAGTGCAATCTATTTCTTTGCTGATAGCTCAGGGAACTCAGGTTTCGTATTGGATTGGTTAAGCTGGTGGATGGGGGATACCTTTGGTTCAATTGTCGTAACACCACTATTGCTATGTCTATTGAGCTCTAGTCAGATTGATAACTTTCAGCGGCGTGTGTTTATTTTGGCTCAGTTAGCTGTGTTGGTCGCGTCTATTTTGATTTTGAATAAAATCTTCTTAAATCACCTAGACCAACAAGTGCGTCGCGGTTTTGAGCAAGATGTGAAAATCCTTGATGCACAACTGCAGGCAACGATCCAGCAAAACTTTGCTGATTTGGCAATGCTGGAGGGGGTTCTGACAGCCGGTCATCTCACTGAGCCTGAATTATTCAGAGAGCGGGTTTTGGATATCCAAACGAATAATGCTTCAGTGCTTGCGTATTCTTGGGACCCTATCATTCCTCAGCATCAGCGTACGGAGTTTGAACAGCTGACCGCCCATTTATTGAATCGCCCTGATTATCGGGTGCGGGGTGAGTCCTTGGGAGAGTCAGACCCACTCATCCCCGTCCAATTTGTAGAACCTTTGGAATCAAATACTGCCGCACTGGGTTTTAACTTATTATCCCTAGAAGATCGCCGCGAGTGGGTACTCAAGTCGCAAAAAACGGGCCGTCCTGTCGCCACGCAAATCATAAATCTTACTCAAGCGCCGAACGAACCGGGTTTACTGATTTTGCACCCTGTATATGTCTCTGTTGATGAGGCGTCATTTCTGACGAGGAATAAGCGCTTGGCAGGCTTTATGGCTGGTGTTTTTACTGTCGAGCGTATGTTTAACAGTACTCTAAAAGATGCGGGCGTCCAGCATATTCATTTCAAACTTTATGAGTTAGATGAAAAAATCCCTTTTTACCAAACTGCTCTTTCTCTACAAAATCCCCATGGTCTTACACGTGAGTTTACGTTAGAAATTGCGCAGAACCGCTGGAGGGTCGAAGCTGAAGCTGGCCCGGATTATATTGCGATGCACCCATTTAGTAATGCGAATCTAATGCAGTCTTTATTGGTTATTCTCGGGTGTATGGGGACCTTCTTGATTTTGCATATGAACGATCGGGAGCGACTGCTCATTCAACAGGTTCAACGTCAAACCGAGAGTCTTGCCCATCAAGCGCGACATGATGTATTAACGGGTTTACCTAATCGCTATCACTTACAAAACCGTGTTTCACAGCGTATTGCTGATGATCGAGAACAAGTGTTTAGTTTGCTCTTTATAGATTTGGATCGTTTTAAGGTCGTGAATGACAGCTTAGGTCATCAAGCTGGAGATCAATTACTGCAAGCCTTATCATCGCATCTCCAGTCGCATTTGGTCGGTGATTGTGAGCTTTTTCGAACAGGCGGGGATGAATTTATCTTGATTGTTGGGGGGGAGCTCAGTCGAGCGAAGCTGGAAGCCGAACGCTTTCTGGGTTTATGCACCTTACCTCATTCGATAGATGGCCATCATTTTCAGCTGACCGCAAGTATAGGTGTGAGTGTATTTCCGGAGCATGGCGCCGATTTAGATACGCTGATTAAGCATGCGGATACTGCGATGTATCGTGCTAAAGCTCAGGGTAAAAATTGCTATGAACTCTATAATCCCTTGCAAACAGAAGAAACACTGCATGCGTTTCAGATGGAGCAGGATTTGCGAGTTGCATTGATAGAGGATCAGTTTCTCTTACATTTCCAGCCACAGTTTAGCCTGAACAATCAATCTATTTGTGGTCTTGAGGTGTTGATTCGCTGGCAACATCCTGAAAAAGGTATGATGCCACCTGGTCAGTTTATACCTTTGGCAGAGGAAACCAATCTGATTATTCCATTGGGGTGGAGGGTGGTTGAAAAAACGTGCCAGCAGATATTGAGCTGGCAAGAGCAGGGGTTCATGGTACCTCCTGTTGCGGTGAACATCTCTCCAAAACAGTTGATGGAAGCGGATTTTTTACAGCACCTTAATGAGCTATTGGGTAAGTATGGTATCGCGCACGAACAAATTGAATTGGAAATTACAGAAAGCTTGATTTTACAAGATCCAGAGAATGCCATACAGCGACTGAACACTCTGCAAGCGGCGGGTTACCGTCTAGCATTAGACGATTTCGGGACGGGCTATTCGTCGTTAAGCCGTCTTAAACAAATTCCGCTTGATCGACTGAAGATTGATTATAGTTTTACCCGAGATATAGGTAAGGATCCCAAAGACGAGGCGATTATTTTAACGGTCATCGCGCTTGGGAAGAGCTTGAACATAGAAGTCTTAGCTGAAGGTGTGGAAACGCAAGAGCAGTATTTGTTTTTAAAGCATCACGGCTGCGACAGCGTGCAAGGGTATTTACTGGGATATCCCGTTGCTTCTGATGAGTTAACGCTTCCAGATGAGCTTGTTGCAACAAACGGAAGCGTATAAGAATTAAGTCAGACTACTTGAGTTAAGGTATAAACCAAGTACGTCAGGTAGGCAACAAACGTCAGCAGCATTGCCGCACCTTCGAATCGGTTGATGCGCCCTAAGTCTGGACCTTTGAAGCCATAGCCTGTGATTAAAAGTGAAAAGGTCAATAACGCCATGACGGGCCAATCACGTGTCAGTACTTCCGGGGCAACGTCAAGTGGTTGAATGACTCCGGCCAAGCCCACAACAGCTAAGGTGTTAAATAAGTTAGAACCAAGGACGTTGCCGAGCGCTAAATCATGTTCACCTTTCCGGATAGCAGCGAAGGCTGCGGCCAGTTCTGGAAGAGAAGTGCCAATCGCCACCACTGTCAACCCAATCACTAGATCACTAATACCTAATGAGCTGGCAATGTCAACGGCTCCCCAAACCAACAGACGAGAGCTAACAATCAGTAGCAACAACCCGATTGCTAGCCACATGCAGGCTTTTCCTAATGTCATCTCCGGAATTTCATCATTCAACTCGCCAGTGTTGTTTGCTTTTTGCTTGAGTCCTTGCAAAATGGTCCATGCCATTACCCCAGCGAATACAACGAGCATAATCGTTGCGTCGAGCCGGGATATTTGACCATTCAGAAGTAGAGCTCCGGATAAAAGAGTGACACCTATTAAGATTGGAATTTCTTTTTTTAGAACGACCGATTTCACGGCAATTGGGCTGATGAGGGCAGTTAAACCCAGTATCAAGCCAATATTGGCGATGTTAGATCCATAACCATTTCCTAGCGCAAGCCCCGGGTTTCCTTGAGCTGCAGCAATGGCTGAGATGAAAAGCTCAGGTGCCGAGGTACCAAAGCCTATGATGACCATGCCGATTAGCAGAGTGGACATGCCTGCATAACGAGCCGTAGCGGCTGCACCGTCGACAAAACGATCGGCACTCCAAACCAATAAAACTAGACCGCCGATAACAGCGCCTAAAGCGAGTAACATGGAGAGAACCCCTAAATAGTTGGAATTGCGAGGCGCTATCTTAACGTGTTGTTGTTAGGCTTCAAAGTGGCTTGAGGGTTATGTTTAAAGAGGCAGGGCCTAATTTTGGCTCACTTGATTGTTTAAATGAAATTTGATGGATAATTCCCTTGTGCTTTATTTTCAATCTGATAGAATTTGCGACCTCAAAACGCAGATGTCTGTAAGTGGGTCTTAAGTCCACGCAACCGCATATTAAGCGTTTTGTTTTGCAAAAGGTCAGGTGTCCGAGTGGCCGAAGGAGCACGCCTGGAAAGTGTGTATACGGAAACGTATCGAGGGTTCGAATCCCTCCCTGACCGCCAGCAAAAAATTCTTTTCTATCATGCTGTGAATATCAGCATCGTCTTATTTTATCGAAACCAATAATACCCTTTAAAAATTACCTACTGTTTATAGGGTTTAGCCTTGGTAAGTTATTTTCATTTCCATCACTACCAATTGGCCGAGCACGTTATGACAAATCAGCAAAGGCTGGACATTCGATGTACAAATCTGTGGAAGTGCCATAAAGCATAAAAAAGTAAAATGTAGGGTTTACGAGTTCAGTGGCAAAACGCTCGATAATAAAAATCCTAAATAAAGAGGCCCCCATTCATTTGACATTCTAATTATTGTGGGCTTTTTATTACCGTGCTACAGATAGTAGCCTTAGTGCAGCTTCAGATAAGAACTGAGATCGGCTTTTAAACAACTTATTTTCACTCACTACTTTGTCTATTCTAGTTACAAGTAAGTGGGGCAGTGTAATATTGAGCCGGTCTACTTGGCCCATATATTTGGTTAAATCAACATCGATTATAAACCATACACCCCCACTGTACTCCTCCTTATGGGTAAGCTCGTCCAGTCGACTGGCATGGGGAATGTCCTCCCCGTCCTCGACCATGCTTTCCAGCTGTAGGTCGATAGCTTCGGCTACATTACCGATAGCTTCCTCCAAAGTATCTCCTGCTGAAAAACAACCTGGGAGATCCGGCACAGTCACACCGTATGCGCTATCTCCCTCTTGATGAATCACCACGGGATACAGCATTTTCTTCACCTTATTTAGTCATTGATTGCCTTCGGACTTACTTTCCGGCCTTGAAGGCTACCGGACTATTTAAGCCCGGCTTGCTTCAAGATATTGGCAACAGTTTTGGATGGTAGATCTTTTTTAGGGTGAGGCAATGTTACCTTGCCTGCTTTTAAGGGGTGCTTCAACTGGTGATGCGAACCCTTTACCTTGTGTATGTACCACCCATCGTTTTCTAGCATCTTCAGTAGATCACGACTGTTCATCAGTCTGTCCTCTGTAGATGCACTAAGTGAAAAATACACATGGTACACACTCTTGTCAATAATTTATGTGTATGGTGTGTAGTCAGCGGTATGTTGAATACCAATATTGTTATCTACGTAATCAAGCGACGACCAGTTGAAGTTTTGGCTGTATTTAACCGCCATGCCGGACAGATGTGTATCAGCTCAAGCACTCTGGCCGAGCTCATGAAGTTACTATGTGTAATGAGTTGATAGTGTCAATGCTACCCTATACATGTTTCTGCTCTAGCCTCATATACAAGAACCCACGTATTTTGAACAAGCCAGCTTCAGCTAGGCGTGATGGCAGGTGCTTAAAATTGTCCCAGCTGCACTATTTAAAAGAGCTTAATTGTATTTTATTAAAATCTCAAACTGTGAGAAATGTTGGGGGTGTGCTGCATATATCCTAGACACCGAATAGGCAACGCTTGTGGACCATAATTGAGCGATGTTATACGGTTGTAGAATTGTAATGTCAGCAATGAAAACATTAAGCCCTTGACCTGTCTACCACTTGATACTTCAAAGTGAGTTTCTGGTGGTGTGGTGCTGCCAGATATTGAGCTTAGGAGGTTTTCAAATGAACGTTGATCAATGGGTAGAAGTATTCCGCGAAACAGGGCTGGATGAAGAAATGATGCATCGGTGGCATCGTGAGTTTGAGCATCGCTATCCGAAGGAGCATGAGTCTTTCTTGAAGTGGCTCAATTTGTCATCCGACGCTATCCTAGCGATCAGGAAAGAGTCGCAAGGTCATTAATGAACCGGGAATCCCAGTGGATAGGCGCTGGGATTCCCTTTCAAGGAAGTATTGCCATGTACACAGTAGGGCAACTCGCCAAAATGTTTGGTCTTTCGCGTAGCACGCTTCTTTATTACGATGAGGTAGGAATTCTTTCGCCATCAGCACGCAGTGTATCCAACTACCGTCTCTATTCAGATGACGATGTTCTAAGAATGGAAAGAATAAAAATCTACCGTGAAGCCGGGCTTTCTTTGGAGGCCATCGGTGGATTGTTGTGTGAGGATGGCGATGCGGTTCCTGCGGTACTGGAGCGCCATCTCCAAGAATTGAGTTGTGAAATTGCAAAGCTGCGACATCAACAACATCTTATAGGCGATCTGTTAGGTAACGCAGAGTTATTGCGAGGAAGCCGCTCATTAACAAAGGAGCAATGGGTGTCATTGCTAGCCTCGACAGGAATGACCGACGATGGAATGAGTCAGTGGCATGCAGAGTTTGAAAAGAGCTTCCCTGAGGCACACCAAGACTTTCTTGAATCCTTGGGGATCGCGGATGAGGAAATTGTTCGGATCCGCAAGCTTTCTTTTTAGTTTTTGTGCACTGAATAGGGTAGTCACTGGGTTCAGGATGACAAGGTTCAATCATGCCTTTCCACGTGAAGGCTATATACTGAGTTGCTAATGTTTTTTTGTGGGCTACCTGCATAACGCATAGATTACAATATATCATAGCTTACAGTTATTACTAAGATCATCAACGAGTATGTTTGATTGGGAGCCGGCCATGACATGCAGCACACAGGTTTTGTATATTTCCCATGGCGGAGGGCCTTTACCTTTGCTGGGCGATGCCAGTCATCAGGCGATGATTGATAGCTTAAAAGACCTGGCTCAACGTATAAAACGGCCTAAAGCATCTTAGTGGTGAGTGCGCATTGGGAGGCGGCAACTCCAACCTTGACATCATCAGAGCATCCATCATTACTCTACGATTATTATGGGTTTCCTGAAGAAGCTTACCATATACAGTACCCCTGTCCCGGGGCCAATGATTTGGCTGTACAGATACAAAGCACATTGGCCGACGCTCAGATTCATGTTGAACTAGACAGTCGCCGTGGCTTGGACCATGGTGTGTTTGTGCCTTTAAAAATCATGTACCCTGAGGCTGACATTCCTTGCTTGCAGTTGTCATTGCTGAAAGGGCTGGATGCAAAACAGCACATTGAATTGGGTCGGGCATTAACGTCACTGGAGATTGACGATTTGTTGATCTTAGGCTCAGGATTTTCATTTCACAATATGAGTGCTTTTTTTGCTCAGGAGACGGCTGACATTAAAATGAGAAATGAGGCATTCCAAGCTTGGTTGATTGACACCTGTGCGAATAGGGCGTTGGCGGAAGCGATCGAGAGCAGCGGCTGATTGAATGGGATAAAGCCCCTCACGCACGTTTTTGTCATCCGAGAGAGGAGCATTTATTGCCTTTGCATGTATGCTACGGAGCAGCTGGACGCCCTTGTGAGGACGTCATTGAGGTTAGAATCCTAAATAAAAAAGCCAGTTTCTATCTGTTTTAGATCTACGCATCGATTAAGTGTCTTTAGTTTGTGCGCTTGCCATCAAAGCTCTTTTTATTAGGATTGTTTAGGACGGAAAGAAGGCTCAACAGGTTCGAATAACGCGTGCTGGATTGCCTGCCAGCACGACATTATCGCCAAAGCTCTTGGTGACGACCGCTCCAGAGGCCACCACCACATTGTCACCTAAATGCACACCTGGATTGAGGGTTGCATGCCCTCCGATCCAGCAATTATGGCCAATATGAATCGGTTTGGCGTACTCGATTCCCTGTGCTCTTTCGGTTGGATCAATCGGATGAGTGGCCGTGTAAATACCAACTTGAGGGGCAATCAGGCAATTATCGCCAATGCGCACCTCAGCCACATCAAGAATGACACAACCAAAATTGGCGTAAAAGTTCTCACCCACGTGAATATTGATTCCATAATCGCAGTTAAAGGACGACTCAATATAGACGTTTTTCCCTGTTGAACCGAACAAAGACTTTAAGATTGCCGTGCGTTGCTTTCGATGTGCCATACTGGTTTGATTTAGCCTTTCGGTCTTCAAACGCGCTTCAAGTCGAAGCGCCACCAATTCTGAATCAAAGGGGTTAAAGTGCAAACCGGCGAGCATTTTTTCTTTTTCGGTCATGGGGTAGGGCTTCTCATTCTCTTTTTAACGTTCGAGCGTTAGGGTTGGTGGTATGAAGTGTAATCTTTGATTAGGATGTGAGTTAACGCAGACGTATGTCGGTTGATCATCACATGGAGATTAACAGATAGCGTACAGGTCATGCGAGATCTTTATCACGTTCAGGAGACAGTGTGAAAAAATCCATATTAATAACGGGTTGTTCAACAGGAATCGGCCTTTATTGCGCGTTGAAATTAAACGCGTCCGGCTACCAAGTCATTGCAACGGCACGTAAAGAAGAAGATGTTCAAGCCCTTCAAGCGCAAGGATTAGAGTCCTTTGTTCTGGATTTGGCCTCGTCAGAATCTATTCATGCAGGTGTTGAACGAACATTGGCGCTCACAAATGGACGTTTGGACGCCTTGTTTAACAATGGTGCATACGGTCAGCCTGGCGCGGTAGAGGATTTGAGTCGAGATGTTTTAAGAGCTCAATTTGAAACGAACCTCTTTGGTTGGGTTGAATTAACAAATGCAATCATTCCGATTATGCGCCAGCAAAAGCAGGGACGCATTGTCATGAATTCATCGGTACTAGGATTGGTCGCCATGAAGTACCGTGGTGCTTACAATGCGTCGAAGTTTGCACTGGAGGGCATTACAGACACCTATCGATTGGAGTTAAGTGGCAGCGGTATCGGCGTGTCTTTGATTGAACCGGGTCCAATTGTCAGTGATTTTCGCAAGAATGCCTTACGTGCATTTCAAGCGAACATCGACATAGAGTCGAGCGTTCATACAAAAGTGTATAAAAGTGTCTTGTCACGCCTTGCGTCCACAGATGAAGACTCAACTCCTTTTACATTAACGCCCGAAGCTGTCTATCATGTATTGCTTCACGCATTGGAAAGTGAGCGCCCACGCCCACGGTATTATGTGACGAAAGCCACCTACCTATTGGGTTATTTAAAACGTATTTTACCGACGCGTTGGATGGATACTGTATTAAAAGAAGCATCCAAAAAAGAAAACCGTTAGCCGGTTAAGCAACGGAAGCTCGCATCTTAAGGTTATAATTTTAACAATGATTCGGGGCGATGGGTTAGGATTGTGTCGGTTAAGATTAATACGCAAAATACAGATCGTACATCCCCATCAGACAGTCGCTATGCGTTTATTCGACTTAGGGTAACAGGTGTTCGTCCTACGACTGATCGTATTCGAGGCATTGATCTGGTATTGAAGGACGGCGATCAGGTCGTTTCAGAATGGTCGGTAGAGATTCCAGTGCCTAATTTGGCGCCCGCAGAGGCGAATCCGGCCTTTGCTAAAATCGCCAGTCAGCTGCTTGTTAGGTTGACTGGGCGTGTTTTGGTTGGACGTAATATGCGGTTTGTCTCTGCCATGCTACGCAATGAGTTAAAGCGAATTGGCAGTGATCAACGCTTTAAGGTGATTTGTCTTTCGCGTTTGATAAATGTTTTTTCTCTGAGGAAAGAAGGACATCTACGCGCATCTCAACTGACAGCCCAAGATTTACTCATGGAACTAGAGTGGATTAAAAAAGAGGTGGGTCATGATCGATTCGAGGAGGCGCTAGTCGAGCAACTGCGCTACCAATCCTTGCCGCCAAATATAGCCTTACAGGATATTCAGCGGTTGCCAGATAGCCCAGGCGTGTATTACTTTTATGGCGATCAACGCCGTTTATTGTACGTGGGTAAAAGCATTCAAATCCGTACACGAGTTTTATCTCATTTTTCCGATGACCATCGAGAAAATCGAGAGATGGAGATGTCACGGCAAGTGTGTTCGATTGAGTTTACTGAGTGTGCAGGAGAGCTTAGTGCTCTTTTACTTGAAGCTCAACACGTAAAGCAACTGCGTCCTTTGTATAATCGTCGTTTGAGACGTCTGAATCAGTTGTACAGTGTATGTTGGACCGGTGAGCCTTCTCATGCACCTGAAACTGTCATACTGTCAACAGATCAGCCCTTGAAGTCTGAGCATTTGTTTGGTCTGTTTCGCAACCGGATTAACGCCGAGCAGGCGTTACGTAAGCTGTCTGACAAGTATGCGCTTTGTTTAAAAGTACTGGGCCTGGAACGAGGAAAAGGCAGTTGTTTTGGTTATCAGCTGGGGCGTTGCCATGGAGCCTGCATTAATCAGGAAACACGGGTAGCTCATGCGCAGCGCCTTCGTGTTGCATTGGAAAGGTTAAAAGTCCAAGCTTGGCCTTTTCCAGATACAGTTGTTCTGACAGAGACAAATGTAAAAAATGGCCGCTCTCAGTCTCATCTCATTCAACAATGGTGCTATTTGGGTGACGTCTCGCAGCCCAGTTCTTTGGAGTCGATCGTATTTGATCTGGATATTTATCGATTACTAAACCAGTATTTAAAAGGTCAAACCGTCTTTTCAAGATGGGAGAAAAAGGGTTTTCAATACCATCTAACGTTATCCAATTCCAAGTAATCACGAACGTCCATGACTGCTATCGCTATACCAATAAATATCTGTTTTTCCTTCGCGTTTGGCTGTATACATGGCTTTATCACCTGCAGAGATAAGCTCTTGAAAGCTCTGCCCATCCTGTGGATAGAGGGCTATACCAATGCTGACACCCACGTAATGTTTATAGCCCTCAATCTCTATAGGCTCGCGCAGGCTTTCAATGATTTTTTCAGCCACACACTGCACCCCAGAGCGTTCTTTGATGTCCTCTAACAATAAAATGAACTCATCTCCACCAATTCGCATAACGGCATCCGAGCCACGGGTGGCTTGACGAAAGCGATTGGCGACTTCTTTTAACACCACGTCACCGACTTGGTGGCCAAATTCGTCATTCACTTGTTTAAATTTATTTAAATCCATAAATAACAACGCAACTTGATACTTCTTGCGCTGAGCACGAGCTATGGCCGAACGATAGAGTTCTTGAAACATTGAGCGATTCGGCAGCCCCGTAAGACCGTCATGTTGAGCAAGATTCTGATAGCGTTGCTGCGAGTGATGAAGTTTTTCGGTTGTCGCAATCAGTTGAAAGGTTAGAAACCCTGTGATCAGTCCAAACACGAGTCCGGCTATTTTGGCGCCCAATACAAGGTTGCTGGCAGAGTGACCATAAGGTACTTTAGGCACAGCGGCTATATCCCAAGAGCCATTTAAAATACTCACTTGTGTAATAAAGACTTCAGGCTCCGAAAAAAGACCGGCTTGACCATAAAAGACTTTGGATGGATCTGCCGTGGATCGCAGACTGACCCAGAGGTCTAAGTTAGGGTCGTTTAGTCCTGCCTTTTCAATGAGTTCACTAAAATCAATCGGGGTGCTCATTAATCCCCAGTATCGCTTTTCTGAACCCTCTTTAATATAAATCGGGACTCGATGTATAACAGCAACGCCGCCTTGCGCTAACTCAAAAGGACCGGCAAGAATGGGTTGCTGGGTTTCAAGTATAGTACGTGTGGCGGCGCCTTGGAGGGGATGGTTTAAAAGGTCTAAGCCTAATGCCGCTTCATTATTTTCTAGAGGGAATACGTACTGAATAATGTTTTGGGGAGCAAGAGTGATATTACGAATGAGAGGATTGTCGATGAGTAGCTCATTGGATAGGTTTTCAAATAAGGATGGCTCTATACTACCCGTGACGCGAATGTGCGCAATTAGCCCCATCGTCAAATTGGTCGCACCATTGAGTGAGCCTTCAATTTTGGCACGTATCTCGGCTAAGCGCTCGATATGAGTGGCTCTTTCTTGTTCAATGGCCGTGTTCTTGTATAAGTTTGACATGGAGAAGAATAAAACGATCACAATGACACCGACAAGGATAGGCGCAAAAAACTTATAAAGTGTCAAATGTTTTATATTCATCGAATACCCTTCGAGTATGAGGGTGGTCTGCACGGATTGACATTGGAATTAGTATAATGAATTGTCGGCGGTAGAACAGTGGGGATTTACAAATAACCCCGAATAAACGGGGTTATTAGGCATCAATATTGAATATTGACTGGGTGGATTAACTACCTGGGCGTTGTACCCAAGATTGACACCAGCCTTTGGCTTCCACAGAGAAACCTTGGAACAAGGTACAGCCTTCAGTATCGGGTTGCCAGAACATGCAGTTATCGCAATAGCTGCCTTCTTTAAAGGCAGGGTGGCTAGACGCATCAGCGGCCACTTTTTTGTAGTTAAGTGCTTTAGCATTCGGTGCATCTTCGCTCAGAGGCGGTAAGCTAGCTGCAAACGACTTAGACGTTAAAACGCCCATGCCAAGTGGTAGAGCGGCA
Source organism: Nitrincola nitratireducens (assembly GCF_000585235.1). NCBI lineage: Bacteria > Pseudomonadati > Pseudomonadota > Gammaproteobacteria > Oceanospirillales > Oceanospirillaceae > Nitrincola > Nitrincola nitratireducens. The sequence continues at coordinate 142,383 of NZ_AONB01000001.1, forward strand.
AGACCAAACATGCCTTTTTTCAGGAAACCACGGCGAGTTGAATTAGCCATTTTTAAATCCTTATTTCATTGACGGTTGAACCCGTGCCCGATTCTGCGATCAGGTCGAGGGTCTTGGAGTTGTTGGATATATTAGAACTTTATTTTATTAAAGCTGCAATGATCCAAATCAAAACTCTTCTGTCTGACCAAGGTAAAGGAAACGAGTTCCTTATTTTTGAGCCTACTTTGTGTTACCTTGATGCAAACAGAGCGTATCTTATACACACTTAATCGCTCATGAACAGATGTTACGGGTATTTAATATGCATACCCTTTCTCATACGGTAACCTCATACAATCAGTTTAATGCGGGGCAAAGGTATTCCGTATTCTGAGTTTTATGGCGTTCGATGTAGAAAGTATCGAGTGCTCAGACCCAGCCCTACCGCGCCCGTCATCACCGACACCATAGGGAGGGGAGTTCCATCTCCCAGTAATCCGACAGCGGCTCCTGCAAAAGCACCTAAGGTAAAACCTGCCGCACCAGTGAGGGCCGTTGCGGAGGCGGCACTGTGAGGAAAAAACTCTACTGTACAGGACATACCATTGGACATGACAAATCCTTGCAAGCCCATAAACATGATGATGAGTGGGATGAGTAGTGATAGAGGATGAGGCGTTAATAAAATGCATAAGAGCGCGATAATGCCGATGATCACTTGTGCAGCTTGGGCCGTGAGTAGAATTTTTTGAGGGCCAAAAATATGGACGATACGCGCATTAATTTGATTGCAGACGAGGATCATTAGAACATTTGCACCAAATAATAGCGGGTACATTGCAGTGCTGACGGAGTAATAGGTTAGGTAAACGGTCGCTGATCCAGTAATAAATGCAAACATGCCGCCATTACCAAATGCGACGGAAAGTAAGTAACCCATGGCTTTTTTGTGCAGGATAATCTCTCGGTAGCGTTGCGCGAGGGTTAAGGGGAGGCGGTTTGGGTCATGGCGACGTGTTTCAGGAAGGTGGACCCACAAAACCCAAAGTAAAATCAAACAATATACTTGAAGGAGAATAAAAATACTGCGCCAGCCCGTTACCATTAACAGCAAACTGCCAAGTGCAGGCGCAAGCATAGGTGCGACCATCATGATGGCGGCGATACGTGACATGGCTCTGGCACTGTCTGCTCCTCGATATAGATCTCGGACAATGGCGGCGGAGTTGACGACGCTTATTCCGCCACCGAGTGCTTGTAGAAAGCGGCTGCCCCATAAAACGCCAATAGAGTCACTTAAAATAATTCCAATCGAACCAAGGCTAAAAATACTCAATCCGCAGACGATTGCTGCTCTTCGTCCCCAATGGTCGGAAATGGGGCCGCCGGTCAACTGACCCAATGCAAATCCGCCTAGGAATACGCTAAGCGTTAATTCGATGTCATGTACGGAAACATGAAGATCTTCAGCCATGAGTGGAAAGGCCGGTAGATAGGCATCAATGGATAAGGGAGCCAGCGCGGTTAATGCGGCTAGCATCCAGACTAAGCCAGGGATAACTTTTTGATTAGTTGTCGTCATGGGGTGTCTCGGGAAAAGAAAAAATGCTATTTTAGACTGATCAGTATAATTATGTAACAGCTGGATAGACGTTTTTTGATTTTAAGTTCGGCTTCGTTGTTCACGGGCCTCCTTAAATTATTTCTGTACAACACAAGTCTTATGATTGGGAAAGGCTGTTCAACAGGTTACAATTCCATTTTAGTGCACAGTAACGAGAGGGGTGCTATGTCTGAATCTCATGGATTGAAGTGGTTGCTCGGTATTGCAGGAGTTATTGTGATTCTTGCGGGATTAAAGGCAGCGGAAGCAATCGTGATTCCAATCATGCTTGCATTATTTGTGGCAATCATTAGTACACCCTTTGTGCGCTTGATGACAAAAAAGGGTATTCCTGCCTACCTCTCTGTTATTATTGCACTTTCAGTTTTAATTTCTGTTGGCAGTGTTTTAGTGATGGTGGTCAGTCAGTCGATTGATACCTTTATGACGCGCATGCCTGCTTATCAAGCGCGTTTGCAAACGGTGGTCGTGGATTTTTTGCCGTATTTAGAGCGCTGGGACATCCCAGTGGATCGGGATGTGATCATGACACACCTGAACCCAAGTCAAATGATGGGTTTAATTGGCTCAACCTTATCGAGTATAGGCTCGTTGTTGACCAACCTGTTTTTGGTGGTGTTTATTGTGATCTTTCTGTTGCTCGAGGAGGCAACTTTTTCCGATAAGCTAAAAGCCGCTTTACCCAATGCTGAGCACTCATTGCAAAATGCATCTGGTTTATGCGTCAAGTGAATCAATACTTGGTGATTAAGACAACCATTAGCCTCGTGACAGGGGTGCTTGTTACCTTATGGCTGTGGTGGCTCGATGTTGATTTCCCCGTGCTTTGGGGACTCATTGCCATGTTAATGAATTATATTCCTAACGTAGGATCATTGATTGCAGCCATTCCAGCTGTTCTATTATCACTCGTGCAGCTTGGCGTGAGTGATGCAATCTTTGTTGCTTCAGGATACCTTGTGATTAATATCATCATGGGAAATCTGATTGAACCCCGCTTTATGGGTAAGGGGCTAGGACTTTCGCCACTCGTGGTGTTTCTGTCATTGATTCTCTGGGGTTGGCTATTTGGCCCTGTGGGAATGTTCTTATCCATTCCACTGACCATGATTGTCAAAATAGCGCTGGAGCAAAACGAGAGCACTCGCTGGATCGCGATCATGTTGGGCAATGAAGCGCCCGCTACCAACGAATAACTTTAAAGGTTTTTATGTTACGAACAGCCAGAACCCTCCTTTCGCTTTATACCAGCTATGGTTTGCTGGTACTGGCGAATGCGCTTTTTACCACACTCACCAGTTTACGGGCAGACTTAGAAGGATTTACGGTACAAACCATTGGTTTGATTATGGCCGGGTACTTCTTAGGGATGTTCTTAGGGGCGCGCTACACGTCCTACGTGATCCAACGTGGAGGGCATATTCGTGCCTTTGCGGCCTTTGCATCATTCATGTCTCTGTCGCCTTTACTGCATGTGTTATTTATTGACCCATGGGTGTGGGCTGTATTGCGCTTGATCGACGGCTTTTGTTTAGCGGGTTTGTTTATCATTACAGAGAGTTGGTTGAATGCGCGCTCGGATAATAAAACCCGAGGCAGTATTCTGGCCATTTACATGGTGGTGAACTATTTAGCATCCGGTCTAGGGCAGTTGTTTTTGATCTTCACCTCGCCGGATACGTTTGAGGCGTTTGCTGTGGCCTCGATTTGCTTCTCGTTATCTCTGATGCCTTTGATGATGACGCGGACAGAGGCTCCCATTCCGAATCCCGTCACCGGATTTGCCATTCGACCTCTGTTAAGCGTTGCTCCAGCTGGCTTCTGGGGAGCTGTGTGCGCAGGCTCGGTAAATGCGGCATTCTTTGCGATGGCGCCTATTTACGCTCAGAACCTGTCCTTTAGTGTGCAAGAAATATCCTTTTTTATGATGGCCGGGGTTTTTTCTGGCTTAGTCTTGCAAATTCCGCTGGGTAAACTGTCTGACCGTATTGAGCGTCGTAAGGTGCTGGCGGGTGTTTGTTTTGGAGGGCTGGTTTTTAGCCTGTTAATGGTGGTGCAAAGCTTCTTCCAGCTGCCTTTTTATCTGTTGCTGATCAATGTGTTCTGTTATGGCTCGTTGGCCTTTGTTATTTATCCGCTCTCGGCTGCGCATGTGAATGACTGGAGTGATCCTGGTCAGTTAATGCAAACGTCCTCAGGCTTGTTAATAGGCTATGGCAGTGGTGCGATCTTTGGGCCACTATTAAGCTCATCTTTAATGTCTGCATTTGGCCCTGCGGCCTTATTTGCGTACATTGCGTTGAATTTATTGGTTATGATGTTGTTTGCATTGTACCAGTCCAGCGTGGCTGGCTTACAGCGTGAGAAAATGGAGTTTGTGCCTCAGCCTTCGGTCCAGTTCCCGGTTGAAGAGCTTTTCCACGCTGCACAAGATGATTCGTCCCCAGTACCTGAAGCGCTCTATGATTCAGGCGACTCAGTGGATAAGCCGGTTGATCCAATATCGGTTGATGAAGCGGATGCAACTCAAGCCGATATCGCCGTCTCTGATGAGACACCAATAGACCCTGTTGAATCTGAGCCTAACGTAGAGGAAAAAAGCTTTATTGAGCAATGGGAGGAGGAGCGACTGGCGGAATCCGAGCGGATCAATCCAACGGATGAACCTAAGGTCAAACTGACGGATGAAGCACCTAGCTTGAGTCAAGCCTCTATTGTGGACGATATGCCGAAAACAGATGAAGCATCGAATGTAGATGAAGCGTCTGGCTCAAAGACTAAGAAACCTTAAAGGTGCTTTGCTTAAAAGACGCTTTATTCAGCGCAACTCTTGCATAAGTCCCCCTAATACTAGGGGGCACGTTGCAAATCACATTAAGCGTGCAAGAACCCAAATGCCTAGGATGTCTCGCCTAGGCATTTTGATTGCTTGAGGTTTAACGATAATCCTCAACAGGGATACAGGCGCAGAAGAGGTTACGATCACCGTAGACGTTATCAACACGGTTAACCGATGGCCAGATCTTGGCTTCTTTCAACCAATGTGCAGGGAACGCGCCTTTTTCACGGGTGTACGGGCGATTCCATTCTGCATCCATCAAGTCGGCTTGGGTATGGGGAGCGTTTCTGAGTGGGCTCTCTTCAGCCGCCCAGGTTCCCGCTTCAACCGCCGAAATCTCCTCGCGAATCGTAATCATCGCTTCAATAAAGCGATCAAGCTCCGCTTTCGGCTCTGATTCTGTAGGCTCGATCATTAAAGTGCCCGGTACCGGGAAGGACATGGTGGGTGCATGGAAGCCAAAGTCCATTAAGCGCTTCGCAACATCTTCTTCCGTTATTCCGGTCTTTTCTTTGAGCGGACGGATATCGATAATGCACTCATGAGCAACGCGGCCTTTGACGCCTGTGTAGAGCACAGGGTAGTGTGCACTCAGACGCTCAGCGATGTAGTTTGCATTGAGAATGGCAACCTCCGTTGCTTGACGCAGACCTCGTCCCCCCATCAGTGCAATATAGACCCAGCTAATTGCAAGGATGCTGGCGCTGCCCCAAGGAGCTGCCGAAACAGCAGTATTGGTGACATTGTCGTCGTTGTTAACAGCAATGACCGGATGGTTTGCCAGATGCGGAACCAAATGTGCTTTCACACCGATGGGTCCCATGCCAGGACCACCACCGCCATGTGGGATACAAAAGGTTTTATGCAGGTTCATGTGTGACACATCCGCGCCGATTTCAGCGGGCTGACTGACACAGACTTGCGCGTTCAAGTTGGCACCGTCCATGTAAACCTGGCCACCGCAATCATGAATGATCTGGCAGATTTCTTTGATTTCTTCTTCAAAGACACCATGGGTCGATGGGTAAGTAATCATGAGGCAAGCGAGATCGTCTTTATGTGCCAAGGCCTTTTCGCGCAGGTCGTTGACATCAACGTTGCCTTTTTTATCACAATCGACCAGCAGAACCTGCATGTCGACCATCGCTGCCGTAGCAGGGTTGGTACCGTGTGCTGAGGTGGGGATTAAGCAAATATTGCGATGACCTTGACCTTGTGAGCGCAGGTAATTACGAATGGCTAACAAGCCTGCGTATTCGCCCTGTGCACCGGAGTTCGGCTGCATGCAGATGGCATCAAAGCCTGTAATAGCACGCAACATCTGATCTAACTCATCGATCATTTGCTGATAACCCTTAGCTTGCTCTATGGGCGCAAAGGGGTGCATATTGGACAGTTCAGGCCAGGTGACGGGAATCATTTCCGCTGTGGCATTTAGCTTCATGGTGCAGGAGCCGAGAGCGATCATACTATGTGCTAAGGAAATGTCTTTATTCTCAAGACGTTTCAGGTAGCGTAGCATTTCGGTTTCGCTGTGGTGCGTGTTAAAAACGGGATGCGTGAGAATGGCGTGATCGCGTCTTAACGTTGCAGGAATCGACGTAGATCCATCAGCTAAAAGCGCTTGATCCAGCACGTCGATTTCAAGGCCATGATCCTCGCCGAGAATGGCTGTCCAAAGCGTGTTGATTTCAGCCCTTGTTGTACGCTCATCACAGGTGATGCCTAACTTAGTCTGATCAAGCTTTCTTAGGTTAATGCCCATTGCTGCGGCGCGAGCAAAAGCCTCGTCACGCTGGTCTCCTAACTCCAATGTCAGGGTATCGAACCAGTGTTCATGCGTAATACGAATGCCTTTTTGAATCAGTCCGCGTGCAAAAATATCGGTGAGTCTGTGGATACGCTCGGCAATGATTGTTAAGCCTTGTGGACCATGATAGACCGCATAGAAGGCAGCCATATTGGCGAGTAACGCTTGTGCAGTACAAATATTCGACATGGCTTTTTCGCGTCGAATATGTTGCTCTCGGGTTTGCATGGCCATGCGTAATGCGGGCTTACCGCGACTGTCCACCGACACACCAATAATACGGCCAGGAACAGAGCGCTTGAACTCATCACGCGTCGCAAAGTAAGCGGCTGATGGGCCACCATAGCCCATGGGGACACCAAAGCGCTGTGAAGAACCAAAGACAACATCGGCACCCAGCTCGCCCGGAGACTTGAGCAGAACCAATGCCATGATATCGGCCGCCGCACAGAATAGTGCTTTTTGGGCATGGGCTTTTTTAATCAGGTCAGTATGATCAATAATGTTGCCCGTTGTGTTCGGGTACTGTACCACCACACCAAAGTAGTCGTGCTTATCCATCAGTTGCGCGACATCGCCAATGACGACGTTAATGCCCAAGGGCGCCGCACGCGTTAGAATAACACTGATGTTTTGTGGGTGCAGGTGCTCATCCACAATAAATGTATTGGCTTTTTTTGCTTTAGACATGCGCTTGCAAAGGGTCATGGCTTCAGCTGCGGCTGTGGCTTCGTCTAACAAGGAGGCGTTGGCCAGTTCAAGACCCGTCAAGTCCATGATCATTTGTTGGAAGGTCAGCAAACCTTCCAGACGACCTTGTGAAATTTCCGGTTGATAAGGGGTGTAAGCGGTATACCAGCCCGGATTCTCAAGGACGTTTCGCAAAATGACATTGGGGACAATGACATCTGTGAAGCCCATGCCAATCATAGAGCGTTTAATTTGGTTTTGCCCCATGATCGACTTGAGTCGGGTCAGTGCCTCAACTTCTGTTTGCGGTTGCCCTAAGCCCTTGGGGATATCGGTTCGTATAGTGGCTGGGACGGTTTCTTCAATCAACGAATCGAGTGATTCGAGCCCAAGAGCCGACAGCATGTCTTGTTGCTCTTCAGGGGAGGGACCAATGTGGCGCTCAATAAACGCGTCATGGTGTTCAAGTGTATGCAAAGAGGAAAGCTGCTCGCTCATTATACTGTAATCCCGCAAAAAATGGCTTGACCGCTGGCGTGCCGCGATCGGATAACAAAAATTAAGCCGCACATTCTACCCGCTTTTAGTCGTAATGTGCGGAAAAAATGGTCGAATAGGATTTTCGAAATTGGGAGAGCGATACATCGTCAGAATAGGCGTTTATTGTTCCTGTGCTTTACCAATTTATTTGACAAGGCTTTTCATTTTCTCAAGTTCCAATAAGCTCGCTTTGCGGCTTAACCCACCCGCATAACCCGTGAGTTTGCCACTTTTGCCAATGACTCGATGACAAGGGACGATAATCGAAATTGGATTTTTTCCATTGGCCAATCCGACGGCTCTGACCGCTTTTGGGTTACCTATAGCATCTGCAATCTGTTGATAGCTCCAGGTTTCACCATACGGGATTTCGCATAATGCTTGCCATACTGATTGTTGAAATACAGTGCCTTTTGCGGCTAAGGGCAGCGTAAATGACGTGCGTTTACCTGCAAAATACTCATCTAACTGTTTGATCGTATTGATAAGTACAGGGTTGTTTTCAGATTTTTCTCCTAGATACTTAGGCATGGTGGTTTCTGTTTCAAACCAAGCACCCAGTAAACCCTGTTCACAGGCTTGCAGGGTCATGCGCCCTAAAGGGCTTTGATAATGAGTGTAGGTGTTCATTTTATTGATTCCAGCAATGAAAGGTGGCGTAACTCCCCCAAGGAGATGCGTTGGTGGCGTTCAGTTCAGGGAAGCGGAGCAAGGCTTTTTTCACCATTAAATCAGTATCTAAAAAGCAATCCGAGTTCGATTGGCCTCTTAACCTAGCGTAGTTAGCGGTCCAAGGACCAATGCCTTTTAGTGCTAGCCAGGAGTCGATATCGGCTTCAGGGGTGTGGTGAATGAGTTCTGCAAAGCGTTTTAAGGTCTCTTTTCGACTTTTCGGCATCTTTAAAAAGCTCAAGTCGAGCTGCGTGATTTGCTCGGGTGTTGGAAAGTAAGTGGCCGAGGCCCTATGGCTATTAAGCGTATTGACGAGCAGGTTGAGTTGGCCAATTGCTGCTTTTACTGACACTTGTTGCCCTAAAATGGCCCTAACTCCAGCTTCCCAGCAGTTCCAAACGCCGGGGATACGTATACCCGAGTGAGTGACTAAGCCCGGTGCACAGTGTTCCAAATGGGTTTCGATCTGATTGATATCAGCATCTAGGTCAAATAGACGGCGTAACTTTGCCACCAAGTGACGCAGTTTGGTAATGTCCTCTAACTCAAACTCAACGTCCAAATGGCCGGGTGAAGTTAAGCTGGCACGAAACCAACCTGTCGTATTCTGTAAGTTGAATGTGCGTTGATAGGTGTGATCACCCACTTGCTCAATGGCGTCTATTGCACGTAATCGGTAGAAATCCAACAGGTGTTGCCAGTCAAAAGGACCGCGAAAGGGTAAGGTTAAGAGGTTTGTTAGCATCCGTGACGTTTTCGACTGGCGTACTTGACTGGGTGTGAGTTTGAGTGTTTTGATAAAGGCATCGTTAAAGCGGCGTGTACTATTGAACCCACACGCAAATCCAATATCGGTAATCGACATGGCGCTGGAATGCAGCAACTGTTTAGCGAACATCAACTGATGGTATTGCGCATATTGCTTGGGGGATACTCCTAAATGGGTTTGGAAGAGTTGCCGTAGGTAGCGGTCGCTAATACCCAGGCGTTCGGAAAAATGAGTCAGGTTGCTCGATTGCAATTCACCTTGTTCGATGAGCTGGATGGCGCGTAGGAAGGTTGTCTCAACGCCTTTCCAGGCCCAAGAATGAGGGGCGCTATCTGGGCGGCAGCGTAAGCATGGCCGATAACCCGCTTGTAGAGCGAGTGCGGAGTTCGAGAAGTATTCTACATTTTCTTCTTTGGGCAGGGGAGCTGGGCATATCGGGCGACAAAATATCCCCGTTGTTTTGACAGCGACATAAAATCGGCCATCAAAGCGCGGATCACGGCTCATGCGAGCTTGTTGACATTGTTCTCTATCGAGTTCCAACCAGAATGGCATGGGTATCACGCGCCTTATGCAGTTTTTATACACCCAGTGTATGCATAAATTTGCGTGATACTAGCCATTTTCGGAACTGAATAGTGTTTCACATTCGCGCTTGGATTGAGGCCCAACACACCCACATCATGAGGGTCTTATGTGTGTTGGGCTTTGTTTTAACGCCGCTTGATCCGCTCCAATAACGCCTGGGTAGCAAAGCCATCCGGAACCAGCCCTTGATCTCGCTGGTAAGCACTCAAGCCTCTGCGTGTATTTGGTCCCTGAATCCCATCAGGCTCGCCGACGTTATACCCCATGGCATTCAGCGCTTGCTGAAGCTCACGTACTTGTGCACGGGTGAGGGGTAGCTGATCACGAGGCCAAGACTGCTGAATGCCCGCGCGTCCGGCAATTGCATCGCTCAACGTGGCCACGGCTAGGGCATAGCTTGTGGCGTTGTTGTAGCGCAGAATCGCTCGGAAATTCGGTCCGACTAAAAAGGCCGGTCCCTGAGCACCCGCTGGGACGATCACGCTTGCGCTGGAGAAAGACGGTAGGGAGCCATTCAAGGCTTGCACGCCTTGAGCGGCCCACTCGGCACTGCTACGTTGCTCGGTTTGGCTATAATCAAAACCAGAGGGTAACCTGACTTCTACACCCCAAGGCTGACCTGTCTGCCAACCCGAACGGGCCAAGTAATTGGCGGTTGATGCCATGACATCGGGAATGCTGCCCCAGATATCGCGGCGGCCATCGCCATCGCCATCCTTGGCAAAGGTTTCAAAGCTTGAAGGAATAAACTGGGTGTGCCCCATGGCTCCTGCCCAAGAGCCAATCATATTTTCTGCAGCAATATCACCACTGTCGATAATGCGCAGTGCCGCTAGTAACTCGCCGCGGGCAAACTCACTGCGTCGACCGTCGTAGGCTAGGGTTGCAAACGCACTCAAGGCTGAAAAGTTGCCGAAGTTGCTGCCATAACTGCTTTCAATGCCCCAAATGGCGACGATAACTTCCGCTGGCACTCCATAGCGCTGCTCCATCTGCATTGCTGTCTGTCGATGCTCGGCCAGTTTAATTCGACCGTTGTTAATTCGAGCAGAGGATACGGCACCCTCTAAGTATTCCCATATCGGTCGAACAAATTCAGGCTGGAAACGGTCGAGTTCGATTACTCGCTCCAAATAGCGCACATTATCGAGCGCGGATAACGCTCGTGAGCTAATGCCCTGAGACGCAGCATCACGACGGAATGCCTCAAGCCAAGCGTCAAAGTTCGCATAAGCTTTGGGTTGTTGAGCTTGTGCCTGGCGAGTTGGCTCTGTTGTCTGCGGTGGTGTCTGTGGTGCCGCCTGTGGGGTGTTAGATGCCACGATGGGGGCCGTCTCTGATTGCGTTGCAGCACAGGCCGAAATAAGGGTGAAAGGCAATATCAAACTTGCGCTGAGTAGGACTGAACGGCAGGGATGCAGTATGTTTTTATAGAGTGTCATTCTAAATTCCTTTGAGAAGTCTATGTTATTCTACACTCCTAAAGGTGCTGTTTGAATGCTGATTCATCATTGTTCGTCAACTCGGAAATGGATACTTAATACGATGAAATATTACCTGGGTGCGTATGCGGCTTCACCTAACCAAAACGGTTGGAACGCACAACTGGAAACGGCTTTTTATGATGAATTAAAAGCCCTGCCAAATGTGAAAGGATTAGAGCATCCATTTTTGGGGAGCCACCTGCATCCCTATGATGATCGCTGGTTTTTAGCGAATATCGACCCAGCTTGGGATTATGTGTTGACCTGTATTCCCGGCATTATGAATGCGTTGGGGCAGAACCCGCAGTTTGGTCTGGCGTCTGTAGACGAGTCTGGCCGTTTGGCGGCGTTGGACTTTATGCAGCAGGCCTGCACAGCCGTTGGTCAGTTGAATGCCCATTTGGGCAGGCCGGCGGTTCAGGCGATACAAATACAAACAGCGCCAGCACGACACAATGCGCCGTCTTCTAAAGCCGCGTTGCAAGCATCGCTTCAAACACTGATGAGCTGGGACTGGCAGGGGGCTCGTTTGGTGATCGAACATTGCGATGCGTATGTTGACAGCCATACGCCATCTAAAGGCTTTTTGGCATTGGCTGATGAGCTTGAGGTGTTAACGCAATTAAACATCCATCTACCTGCTGAGCAGCATTTGGGCATGGTCATTAACTGGGGCCGCTCGGTCATTGAGACTCGTCGGGTTGAGGGGGCGCTTGAGCATATCAATGCAGCGCAAGCCGCAGGCGTATTAAGTGGTGTTATGTTTTCTGGAGTGTCGGACCAAAACAGTGAATATGGTGCCTGGTGTGACAGCCATCAACCACCACGTCTTAGTGAGCAGGTGTTGCATGGCGAGCCGGGTAGTTGGATGACTGAACAAGCCATTTGTCAGTGCTTAGCGGCAGTGGATTCAGCGGAGCAACTGCTGGTGTTGGGTGCGAAAATAGGCATCCGTCCGTTGTCTGCGAGTATTGAGCAACGTATTGCTTATGTTCGTAATATGCTGGCTATTTTTGATCGGTATTTTGCAGTTGCCCCTTGAGGTATTGACTGAGTTTAATGGCATAAAAAGCCAACTTCCAAGGCGCTCTAACACTAAAGCGCCTTGTTGAAAAAGCCTATTGCCCCATGGCCTCCTTCATATCCGCAAAAATAATCGACTCGGTCAAATTGGGTGTGTTCATCTGCAACAGCTGTTGACGTATTTCTTGGGTGGCGACCACTTTGGGTCGAATCTTACGCTGGTGGAGGCGTGCAACCATATCATCAAGCGTAAAAATGGCCGTTAAATCCAAAAAGTCGACCTTGCGACAATCAAAGATGATTTGTTGAGTGCCAACCACCTTATCAACGGTTTCTATGCGATCAAGCATATGGCTGGTCGAACCGAAGAATAACGGCCCCTTTACTTGCACAATACGAGTCCCTGGATTGGCTTTATCCAAATAGGGATAACGAGTGTTGTTTGTGTCAAACGTGATATCCGCCTCTTTTGCAACACGCCAGGTTAACAGTCCCATGGCCAAAACAACCCCCACGCCGACCGCCATCACTAGATCCACTAAAACCGTTAATGCGAAGACCGAAGCCATAATTAAGGATTCAGGTTTTGGTGCTTGTTTTAGAAGTTTTAATAAGCGGTAATCAAGAATATCAATACCGACCTTAATCAGAATGCCAGCCAAAACAGCTAAAGGGATTTGTGCGGCTAAAGGCGCAAGACCGAGCAACAGGGTTAATAAAAATAACGAGTGAATGACGCCACTCACTCGTGTTTTCCCGCCTGAATTAATGTTAACGACGGTTCTCATCGTGGCTCCAGCTCCTGGCAGTCCTCCTACAAATGAGCAAAGAATATTGCCGATGCCTTGACCGATAAGTTCTCGATTCGGCTGGTGACGTGTTTGCGTGACTGAGTCGGCGACAATCGAGGTCAATAAACTGTCAATACTTCCTAACAGTGCCAATGTTAAGCCAAGGCTGAAAATTAGACTCCATTGGCTCAGTGTAAACGTGGGTAGATGAAACTCGGGTAGGCCCGTTGGAATGTCACCAATAATGGGTAAATGTAAATCAAGCGCAACACTGATGATCGTGCATAAAACCAGTGCGAGTAGGGGAGAGGGAATAAAGCGACTGATTTTAATGGGTGTTAAAAAAACGATGGCGAGTGTTAGTAAACCCATAGCGAGCGCGCTCACGTTAATCAGTCCTAAGTTTGCAGGGAGCTTAAGGATTGCTTCAAGCGGGGAGGCTGATGCCGGAGCACCCAGTAAGGGGGCGGTTTGTAAAAGAATGATGATAAATCCGATACCGCTCATAAAGCCTGAGATGACCGGATAGGGAATATAGCGAACCAGTCCTCCGGTTTTAAGCAGACCTAAACCGATTTGTAGAATTCCACCCACTAAGACAACGGCCAAAGCCATTTCAAAGCTGCCTCCAAAGGCGGCAAGCGCAGAAGCAAACACGACCGTCATTGGGCCTGTTGGGCCGGATATTTGAACCCGCGTTCCCCCTAAACATGCGGCGACCAATCCTAAGACAATCGCACCGTATAAACCGGCTGCAGCACCTGCTCCAGAGGCGACACCGAACGCCAAGGCTAAAGGTAAGGCGACGACACCTGCAGTGAGACCTCCAAAAATGTCACCTTTCAGCAATGAGATCGAATAGCCTCGCATGGTGAATCCTTTTTTCTTGTAATTAATTTTTTAAGAGGATTCTATACGTTAGAGAAGATGCCTGTGTCCTGCAAGTCCGACCTTGGCATTATCCAGCAGTTTGATATCTGGGTGAAAGCGTTGATTGACGTGAATTGTTTGGATTAATATCGGATAGGTTCTGTTAACAAGGAGAGTCGCTATGAGTCCGGTATATCATTTTATCGAATGCTTGGGTCTAGAAGTTCATGTGACCACTTGGGGCAATCCGTCCTCCCCCTGCGTTGTGCTATGGCACGGGCTGACTCGAACCGGGCGCGACTTTGATGAGCTTGCGCAAGCGTTAAGTCTCGATTACTTTGTCCTGTGTCCTGATACTCCGGGTCGGGGACTGTCTCAGTGGTGCGAGCACCCAGAACAACAGTATACAATCCCCTTCTATGCCCAAATTGCTAACGAATTGATTCAGTACTTTGGTGTTCGCCAGTGCAAGTGGGTTGGCACATCCATGGGCGGGTTGATTGGTATCTATGTTGCGCATCATTATCCGGCCCTGATTGCCTCCTTACTTGTTAACGATGTTGCGCCAGAAGTGCCAGCCTTGGCGGTGGAGCGAATACGCACCTATGTGTCATTGCTGCCAACCTTCAGGACATTCAATGAGCTCGAGGCTTGGTTTCGTCAGGTGTATGTATCGTTTGGTTGCAATACTGACGCTTTCTGGCAACGTATGGCGATTACCTCTGCTCGTCGCACGAATGAAGGGCATCTCACGCTGCACTACGATCCTCGTTTAGTGATCCCCTTTCAAGAACAGGGGGGGCAGGATTTATGGGATGAATGGTCTGGGCTTGCGGCGAACGTCTTGATTATCCGAGGTGAAACGTCTGACGTTTTATTGCCCGAGTTGGCGGAGAAAATGTTGGAGTCCAAGCCGCAGGCTCAACTGATCGAGTTGTCAGGGGTAGGTCATGCCCCAACACTTGTTCAATCAGAGTCTATTGAACTCGTTAAGCGCTTTTTGGCTGAGAGTTGAGTAAAGGCTTGCGCGCGTTGTTGCCAGCATGCATTGACGACAAAGCAGCGACCGATTTCGTCATTTTGATCCGATAACAGTGCAATTTGATAAGGGCTGTTGTCAGCGTTTGCCTCCAATAGAGACGGTAACTGAGCGATGCCCGAGTGCTCATCAGGGTGTAAAGGGCTGAGCCACAGGCGCTTAGGTAAATAACGTGCTTTCTGATTGGGCCACGTTTGCAAGAGTTGCTCTTGTGTCATCCATACATTGCGTTGTTGAGCGGTCGCTCCCTGTGAGAAGAGGGTGCCTTTCATGATGGCAATCGATTTATCGATGCTAAGCTTTTGTTCCAACAGTATTTCGTGCGTGCAGGGATGCTGAGATAGGGGTAGTTGTTGTGTGAGGGTTTTTTCATATTTGAAATCAAATCGATCCCGCAGCTCAGGGCCAACCCAGTGGCGTAAAGGTTGAGTTTGGTGATTCCAAGGGTTCAGATAAAACTTAATGGCCAGTTCGATATGAAGGCTTTGGTTGCCTATATGATCCTGAACAATGAGATCTAACTCGCCTAATGTTGTTTGTCTATCCGGTTGAATCTGCAGGTTACTTGCAAGCCGTTCAAATCTTGGATGCTGATCAAAGTAAAAGTGCCAAAGTGTTTCAAAATACAAGCCTAGGCGAGATTGCGGGTGATCCGATAGATGTTGAAGTAAGGGGGTCGGGTTGGCATCTAAGGCGAGCAGGCGTTGATGAAAATCCGGGCTGTCGTCTTGCCAGTGAGTCAAGCCTGGCAAGTCGGCGACGGATGGGCCATTAATGGCACAATACAGATCGCGAACTTGCTGGACTTTGAGTTGCTGTAAAAACGCCGAATTCATGGGGTTAACCGAATAAAGGGCGCTTGGTCTTTTTCTTTAAAATTGTCAAAATTAACGCAAGCAATACAACAAACAAGAGTGCGGTTTGGGCTGGAATGCTCAGTCCCATAAATGTCCAATCAATTTCAGCGCATTCCCCCGAGCCACTGAAAACATGTTTAAGGACAGAGACCAGGGGTAAGGTATCCATAAGGTATTCCAATCCCGGGCCGCAAGCGGGTACTTCATCGGCGGGCAGGTTTTGCAGCCAAACGTGGCGCAGCTGAACGCCAAGTCCGGTGATTGCGATTATCAGGTTGAGCCCCGCATAGAACTTCTGGCCACCGCTGTTAGGATTGTGTAAGAAGGCGAGTAAAAACACCACGGCGAGGCTGATGACGATGATGCGTGTCACAATGCATAACGGGCAGGGTTCGAGACCTAAGTGGTTTTGAAGAAAAAGTAGGGCGAAGGCCATTGCGCCGACGCACAATACAAGCCCTAAAAAATTGAGTTGGCGGTAACTGAACAAAACAACCTCCTTATACGAGTCGTGAATTATTTACGACGCCATTGTCCGTTTGAGTCTTGGATGAATTCGCCACTGTTGGCGCGTTCTCTCAGTCGTTCACCTGCACGTGCTTCGAAAACATCCAATGTCACAGACGACTCGCGCGCGCGTTGTTTGTAGAGTTCGTTACGTTGTTGGTTGATGGAGTTAACCAGGTTTCGAACCTCAGCCGAGGGCGAGTTTCCAACTGCACCTAGATAGCCATTGAGTTGCTCTCCAACTAAACCCTGGCTTTTTGCTTGTTCTAAAGACAGTGCCCAAGCGGGAAAAGCAACGATGAGAAGGGCCGCTATGGCAAAAAATGTTTTAATCGATTTAGACATCATCATTGTCCTCAGAAAAGGTCGCTGTTTTGTTCAAGTAATGCATCAATCTCACGATCAACTTTTACTAAAATTTCATGCTGGATTTTAACATTCAGATTGATCGTAATTGGGTCAGTCGGCGCAGCAACCTGCACGGTAGGTGTGCAGCCTACCATCATAAGCAGCAAGGTAAGCGTGCTTGCTGTAAGCAACTGCGTTTTCATCATCTTCTTCTCCAATGTTAAATCCTCTTACGGTTAGACTAAGGGATGCATGCTTAACCTATACTAAACAGAGATGTTTTTCACCGCCTAAATCGTCGATCCAGTGAATCGGTGATTCGGTTGCTGATTTGCAAGGCCGTTAGAAGGTCTAGAATATTCTCTTCAACACTCAGTGTGAGGTCGATAGGACGTCCTTGTTGCCAGTTTGGATTATTGCCCTGCAGGCGTGCGATTAAGTGCGCATCCCCCGAGGGTTGGTAGTTTACTTCTAAATCCAATAGGGTATATCTCAGATCAGTTAGCGCATCTAACGCCAAACGCAGGCCAATATTGCTGCTGGCTGCTGCTCCTACCCCATGACTGGGTGTGTAACGAATGACTCCCGGTATAACGCTACCTAAATTACCGCGCGTAATGCTAATGCCCAAGGGGGTGATCTGTATGGGAAGTTGTCCATCAATCGTCCCTTCACCATAGAGTCCTTGTTGCGCATAAAGTTCAAGAATGGATGATAGTTGAATGTCGCGGATGCTGACTAGAAAAATACTATTGGGGTTTAAAGGATTAACTTGTATGGCGGGTAGATAAATTTCTCCCCCGAGTAAAAACAGTTTCTGTGACTCAAGGCGTAACTGGTGGGTGTTAGTATTGCTCGTATTGCCTCGGTATTGATAGCGAATACCGGAGGATGTGATCGGCAGTCCAATGTTGGCATACTCCAGTAACAGATTGCCCTGATCTTGAAACTGGCCAGTTGAATCGAGACTAAACTGGCTTTTCCAATCAACGTTCTGAGCATAGATTTCGCCGTAGTTGACCACTCCAGAGGTGAGTTCGGTGTTCGCTTGCAGCGACCAGCGGTTTGCACTAAACCGGAGACTCGCGTTGTGCGTTAGATTGCCTTGTGCCAAATCAAGTTTGGCGGGCAGCTCAGGTAAAAAGCGTCTCAGTACGGGTGTCTGGCCTTGCAACGCGTAACGCGCCAGAGTCCAGTTCAGAAAACCAGCCCCCTGAGTGTTGTACTGGTAATTGGCATCCAACTGTAAGGGGAGATCTTGAGTTTTAACAGATGCGCTGCCTGTAATTGAGTCACGTGTCTTGTTGAGTTGAAATGGCCCCTCAATGCTTAAAATAGGCAGTGCTCTTCCGGGTGGCGATATACGCAACGATGGAATGCTTGCACGCCCTTTAACGCCCGTGTTGGCATCACCGGCTTCCAGGCTTAGGAGTAGAGGCAGCGCTTGCAGGTCATCCAGTGCCTTCAGTTGGGGCTGTTGACCGTTCATAATCCATCGGCTCGGTCCATATCGCCAAGGCTCGCCATGCAGCAGATCGAATTCAAACTCTAAATTTGATAAAAGCTGCAGGTAGAGTGAGGGCGTGTAAAAATCCCCAAAGGTGAGTTCATTTAAGTGAATGGAAGCTCCCTCAATGAGTTGGGCTTTCAATTGCCCAGACTCAAGCCTTGCCGTGGCATTTAACATGAGTTGTGCCGTTTGACTCTGCAGATGAGGTGTCGAAAGATCCAAGTGAATTCCTAGGGACGCATCGATTTGAATCTGGCTTAAGCTCTCGATAAGGCTGCCTTGCCAGTAATCGGGAAGTAGAATATGAGTGCTCCCGATCAGTTGAGCCTGTTTAAACTCAGGCAGATCTATCGTAATTTCATGCTGAGTTTGAAGCCAGTTTATGGCAACATCTGCATGCAATATGTGACCCAAGTTTAGTAGCCAATGGTCTTCTTGATGTGCCAAATGTCCGCTCATTTCATACAAAGGGCGGTCTTCGTAATTCAACAGCAAGTAGGTTTCAAGCGACTGGGTAACTTTAATCTCAGCATCAATCAGTGACTGGCCTTGTTGTCGCACATGAAGGTTACTGTACCAGCGTTCATCATTAAGGCTAAGGCGGCCTTCAATTTCATAATGCTGATTCGGGTTTTGCCATTCAAAGGTCAGCTTTTCTATCTCAAGATGCTCTAGTGGGAGCAGAGGCAGTCGCTCCGTGTTAATAAACTCAGATAGCCAGAGATCGAACTGTGTTTCCTGCTCGGACAGGACGTGTTGCTCTATTTGAATGGATGCATGCTCGATATGGAGGCTAGGCAAGCTTTGTTGTTGAAGAAGCGGCTTAAGGTTAAAGGACAGCAGGCTGTTGTCTAGACAAATGTGAAGTGTTTGGGTGACGTCTGTTTGCGAAAAACAGAGCTGGTTAAGATGAATCCGGTCCATCGCAACTGGCGACATTTCAAAGTGAATCTTCTCAAATCCCTGTTTTTCAAGCCATAAGGGTAAGGCGTACCGGGTTATTTGAGGGAGAAAAAACAGGCTAGAGGTAACAAGTGCCAGAATCAGGAGCAGCAAACAGAGACATAGATACATCAACGTTTTCATTCATCTGCTCCTGCTGAATTTAGATCATTAGCGTTTACGGACAACGTTGAGCCCATCGCGGACGGTTAAAAACACATTCTCAACTTCAGGGTCGTTCGCGATTCGATGGTTGGTTTCTACCAGTATATCGTCTAATTCTGACTCGGGCTGCAAAACTTTGCCCGACCAGAGGACGTTGTCGAGTATAATCAAGCCGCCGGAGCGCGTGCGTTTTTTGACTTCTTCGTAGTATTCAAGGTAGCTGCGTTTATCGGCATCAATAAACGTAAAGTCCAGTTCGTAATCAATGGTATTGAGCGTTTCCAGGGCGCGCCCGAATGCAACATCGATTTTATGGCCGTGTTCGCTTCGTGCGAAAAATGATTTGGCCATGTCAATTGCGCGTGGATTGGTTTCACAACAGAGTAAACGTCCATGATCCGGCATGCCTTCGGCAATCGATAAGGCAGAATAGCCTGTGAACATGCCAATTTCGAGCGCGTGTGTCGGTTGCACTAATGACGATAGAAGCTTGAGTGTGCGGCCAACCAAACGCCCAGACAGCTTCTGGGGCCACCCCATTTGAGCATTGGTGGTGTCAATGAGCTCTTGGAGCAGCTCGGGTTCTTTTTGCGTGCTAATAAATGCGTAATCTTCTACGGCTTCATCAACGAGATAGTCGGGCATGGGTCACCAAAGGCAGCAAAGGATATCTTAAGCAGAAGATTGTATCATTAATTACGTGATAGGAGCGGCTTTGTCGTACAATGGCGGGCGAGTATCTAAAAGAGGAGTGTAAAAGTGGATCCCGTCTTTATTTTTTTGTTAGCCGGTGTGTTTTCTATGTCAGCTGCACTCAGTGCGGGCGCATTGAACAAACTTCCCGAAGAGCAAAAGCCTAAGTTGTTACAGTCGCAACAAGGGTTGGTGTTTGTGATGGTATTAGGAAATGTATCTGCACTGACATTAATCGGTGCATTGGCCTATGGTTTTTCGCGCTTAGACTGGTGGATTCCTTTAAGCAGCGTGTTTGTTTCTTTTCCAGTCGCGCACTTTTTGGTGCTGCATAAGCTTGGAGACCTGCGTAATGTGTTCATTTCTGGTGCGGCGGCGTTGATTTCAATCCCTGTACTTTATGTCATGTGGTGAAGCCTGTGTTTTTTGCTGATTGAAAAATGGACTGAAAAAAATCCAGACATGCTCATAATTTTTCTTGAAAAATCAAAATTTAATTTTGATTTTACTTTGATTTATCAAGATTAAAATTTGATTTTTTGCCGATTATTCAAAAAGAGATCTTGATTGAAAATATTTCTTGATGAATGAATTATTTTAGATTGGATATTTTTTGATCGGCAACCTTGTTCATGTCTAAAGGAGCTAGTTTATTGAAAACACAAAGGTTTGCCGTATAGAGCGGCAAATTTTTGCCGTTTTTATAGGCTAAAAAAAAGTTGAATATAGGCGGCAGACTCGGTGATAATTAGCATTGGAAAGTTTTTATCCTGTGCTAATTAAAGTTGGCCTGTAATTTGCGTGTGAATAATAAACGGCCGTTAGATACAGGCTTTGACCTTGAGAACCTATCAAAACTATGTTGACTGTTAACAACATGATTGTCGCCCTCGATATCGGGACATCTAAAGTGGTATGTCTTGTGGGTGAACTACGCCCGGATGGCACTATTGAAACAGTTGGCGTTGGCACCCACCCATCGACAGGGTTAAAACGGGGCGTCGTTGTCAATATTGAATCCACCGTCAGTGCTATTCAACGAGCCGTTGAAGAAGCTGAGTTGATGGCGGGTTGTAAAATTCACTCCGTCACGGCTGGGATTGCAGGCAGCCATATCAATAGTCTCAATTCACATGGCATTGTGGCTGTGCGTGACCGTGAGGTAACAGAGCAAGACCTGGAACGAGTGATTGATGCCGCGCGGGCGGTTGCCATACCAGCTGATCAAAAAATCATTCATATTCTTCCACAAGAGTACATGATCGATAACCAAGAGGGCATTAAAGAGCCTCTGGGAATGTCTGGTGTTCGCTTAGAAGCGAAAGTGCATCTGGTAACCGGTGCAACGAACGCGATTCAGAATATTGAAAAATGCATTCGTCGCTGTGATTTAGAAGTTGATGCCATCGTTTTGCAACAGTTGGCGTCAGGTTATTCAGTGCTGACCGAAGATGAAAAAGATCTAGGCGTTTGCATGGTTGATATTGGCGCAGGTACGACCGATATAGCCGTGTTCACAGCGGGTGCTATTCGTCATACGGCGGTGATTCCAATCGCTGGTGATCAGGTGACCAACGATATTGCAATGGCACTGCGCACCCCGACTCAGCATGCCGAAAAAATTAAAATTAAGTATGCTTGTGCTTTATCACAGCTAGCTCAAGCAGACGAAACCATACAAGTGCCCAGTGTTGGGGATCGTCCTTCACGTAACTTATCACGTCAGTCATTGGCCGAGGTGGTTGAGCCGCGTTATGAAGAACTCTTCAATCTGGTTTTGACCGAACTTCGTCGTTCCGGTTATGAAGATATGGTGGCGGCAGGAATCGTATTAACGGGTGGCACATCTCGCATGGAAGGTGCTGTTGAACTTGCGGAAGAAATTTTTCATATGCCTGTGCGTTTGGCCGTGCCTGATGGCGTTCGCGGGATGGAGAGCTTACTGCATAATCCTGCGTATGCCACCAGTATTGGCTTGCTGCACTATGCAAGGTTGTCTCAAGGCACGGTGAATGAGTCAGGTCTAACGGTGCCTGAAACAGCTCGGCATCCGGTTGAAATACCCCCGAAGAAAAAAATGATGCAAAAAATCAAGACATGGTTTCAAGGCAATTTTTAATGATTTACACCCACCAATAGAGTGGGAAAAAACCTGGAGGTAATAAATGTTTGAACTGTTGGATAGCGTGCCGCAGAGCGCGGTGATCAAAGTGATCGGAGTGGGCGGCGGTGGCGGCAACGCTGTTGAGCACATGTTGATCTCTGAGGTAGAAGGTGTTGAGTTTATTTGTGCAAACACCGATGCTCAAGCGCTTGCTAAATCAGCGACGCGAACGGCTTTGCACATTGGCAGTGAGTTGACCAAGGGATTGGGTGCCGGTGCAAACCCAGATGTTGGACGCCTTGCAGCACAAGAGGATCGTGATCGTATTGCTCAGTCTTTGTCGGGTGCTGATATGGTGTTTATTACGGCAGGCATGGGCGGTGGCACGGGGACAGGTGCTGCGCCAATCGTGGCTCAGGTGGCGAAGGAAATGGGCATTTTGACCGTTGCCGTTGTTACTAAGCCTTTCCCATTTGAAGGGCGTAAGCGGATGAAGATTGCTGAAGATGGCATCCGTGAATTGCAAGAAAGCGTTGACTCACTGATCATCATTCCAAACGAAAAATTGCTGCCAGTACTGGGTCGTAATACCAGTTTGATCGAAGCATTTAAGATCGCGAACGATGTCTTAAGAGGTGCTGTTCAAGGGATAGCTGATCTGATTATTCGTCCAGGCATGATTAACGTTGACTTTGCGGACGTGCGCACCGTGATGTCATCGATGGGCATGGCCATGATGGGAACGGGTGTTGGTCGCGGTGATGCTCGATCCACGATTGCAACAGAGGCTGCAATCAACAGCCCATTGCTTGAAGACGTGGATTTAAAAGGGGCAAGTGGCATCTTAGTGAACATTACTGCCGGGCTGGATCTCAGTTTGGGTGAGTTTACTGAAGTGGGTAACATCATCGAAGAATACGCTTCAGATACCGCTACCATTGTAATAGGTACGGTTATTGACCCTGAAATGAGTGATGAAATTAAGGTCACTGTTGTAGCAACCGGTCTATGCAAGGCTCAAGAAGTCAAGCAAGTGGTGAACAGCGGTATGCGCATGCGTGCAGTCAGAAGTGCATCCGTTTCGACACAGGTTGAGATGCCCAGCGGAATGAGACCTGCTCGTCGCGAAGAGCGTTTTCAAGTCAAAAGAGCCGAAGAAAAAAGCGCCAGCTCAGAGCCCACTAAGAGAACTGGCACGGACGATATGGAGTTTCTAGATATACCTGCTTTTTTACGTCGTCAAGCTGACTGACGTAACTTTTTAACCATCCAGGTTAGCCGCCCTAGTTTTAGGGCGGTTTTTTTGTTTAAGCGAAATGCTTTTCTTCATGGGTAAATGGACAGGTAAATATCAGCTCCGATGCGGTTAGCTTTAACCCTTGGATGTTTTTATTCCCTTTTCCATAGCGAGGGTCTCCTATGACAGGGTGGCCAATCATATCGAAATGACGACGTATCTGATGCGTTCGCCCCGTTTTTAGTTCTATTCTTACATGGCTGATATTTAAGGTGTCATCATAGGCCATGCATTCGTATAAAGTGTGTGCAGGCTTTTCGTCTAGAGGAAATGCCATTTCTCCTTTACTATCGACTTTGCCAAGCACTTCGGCCGTGTAAATTTTGCGTATTTTATGCTCGGTAAACAGTGAGGTTAATGCCGCTGCACTTTTGGGTTGGTGGGCAATGAGCATTATTCCTTGCGTTTCTTTGTCTAAGCGATGGATAAGAAATACGGGGCGTTGTGTGGCGACTTCTACGTATCGCAGCAGAGATAAATGGTCGCCAAATTGTGTGCCCTGTGACATAACGCCTGCGGGCTTAAACCAAACGCTGTAAAAGCGGTTTTGTTCTAGGCAGTGTATCCCGTCAGGCAATGCCAAGCTCAACAAAGCGTCGTCATAGTAAATTGACAGTACATCGCCGCTTCTCAGGGGTTCTTTGATTCGCCTCAAGCGCAGTTGTTTTTTGCGTTTTAACCAAACAGCACCTTTACTCATCGCATCTTTGAGTCGAAGCTTTGGTAAGTTCGTGAGTCGACTGAGAAGATCAATGGCGAGGATGCCTTGGTCATCAGGGGTCAGTTGATAGGTTACTTTAATGGGCTGAGTCAAATCCAACACCTATGATGGCTTAAAGGCGTGATTTAAATTGATTGGTGGGTATTATAGAGTGTTATTTTGTGGACTGTCAGGAAATTAGCCTATGAGTTTGGCTCGTCGTTCATTTTTTGAGTACCGACGTTTTTGGTTTTTTGGTTTGCTGCTGTTGCCCATTTTAATGGTGTTAACTGCTTGGCAGGCCTACCATTTTGCAAAAGAAGAGGCCTTGGCAAGAGCCCAAGAGCGGTTGAGCTTGTACGCCAGTAGCTTTGAAGGAGCCATTGAAAAATTTGATTACTTACCTGGATGTTGGCCAAACAACCGAGGGTGCAAAACCTGCTAACCGATATGGAAAATCACGAACATATAGAACGTATTCAAGATTTTTTGGTGAGTGCCCGAGACGCGTCCGGTGCAGACACACTCTATTTATTGGACACTGAAGGGCTTACGTTGGCTTCCAGTAATTATTTGGAAGAGGGTAGCTTCGTTGGCAACAATTATGCTTATCGGCCCTACTACTTAGATGCAGTGAATCACGGTCGGGGTGAGTTCTTTGCGATTGGAACAACAACAGGGTTGCCGGGTTATTTCTTATCACAGCGGGTTGTCAATGCCGCAGGGCGACTGTTAGGAGTTGCTGTCGTCAAAGTCGATCTAGAGCCTTTACAAGCGGACTGGACCTTGGCAGCTGAGCATGTTTTGGTGATCGATGCGAATCAGGTTGTGGTGTTGTCGAGCCATCCAGGTTGGAAGTACAAAATGCTCGCGGAGTTGTCTGAAGAGCAGGCGCTTTGGATTCAGCAGGGACGTCAGTTCTTTGATGTGGAGTTGCAACCTCTAGGGCGCGAATACGACAGTCATTATCGAGTGTCGGTTGGTGATGAGCGGGATGCGGATTATGTGATGGCTGAATATCCATTAACTCGGTTAGGCTGGACAATTGTCTACATGGTTCCAGTTCAATCGCTTTATAAGGTGTCAGCCTTGGTGACAAGTCTTGTTCTGGTGCTCTATGTGCTCCTTTTAATGGGAGGTTTATGGCTAAGGGAGCGCAGTCGACGAACGCAAGCGGCTCTGGTTGCAGAAAAAGCGCTTAGAGAAGCAAATGATACCTTGGAGTTTCAGGTGCAAGAGCGAACCGCTGAGCTGAATGCTCGCAGTCTTGAATTGCAGAATGCTCAACGCGAACTGGTGCAAGCGGGTAAGTTGGCGGCCTTAGGCACCTTATCTGCCGGGATAGCACATGAACTTAATCAGCCGATTACGGCTATTCGAACCTACACGGCTACGGCCAAAAAGCTTCTCGATACTGAGCGCTATGCATCCGTTGCGCCCACGCTGGATAAGGTATTCACGCTGATCGATCGCATGAGTCAGATTATTACACAAATGAAAGTCTTTGTTCGAGAATCTCCTCAGCAGTTACAGCCCGTGAATTGGGTGGATCGATTGCATTTTGTCTTGGATATGCTGAGTGCACGAATCGACACTCAGGCGGTTGAAGTGGTGCTTAGGTTGCCGAATGAAGCTTGGATTAGAGCCGATGCTACGCGGATAGAGCAAATTTTATTGAACCTACTCAGCAATGCCTTAGATGCAACGGCGACTTTGGGTCATGCGAAAATTGAAATTCAATTATGGCGTCAGGATGAGCACTGGATACTCAGTCTGGCTGACAATGGTGAACACTTCGATGAAGCACAGATTGATCGACTGTTCGATCCCTTTTACAGCACAAAAGCAGCCGGAGAGGGCATGGGGTTGGGTCTCTTCATATGCTACGGGTTGATCCAAGATATGGGTGGACATATTCGCGTTGAACGTGCGCACATGGGGGGTGCTGCCTTTGAAGTTAAATTGCCTGCAATCGATAGTTTAAAATGTGAGATATCCTGATGACAGTAGATACATTAAAAATCGCAATGGTGGATGATGATCCGGCTGTGCTGGAGGCGACCACTCAATGGTTAGAGTTATCGGGGCTTACTGTCAATGCTTGGTCAGATCCAGCTAAGGCATTGCTAGAGATAGACGATCAGTATCCTGGCGTTGTTGTCAGCGATATTCGTATGCCAAACATGGATGGGCTGAGTTTTATGGACGCGTTGCATAAAAAAAGTCCACAACTGCCTGTAATTTTGCTGACAGGTCAAGGGGATATCCCGATGGCGGTCGATGCAATGCGACGGGGAGCTTGGGACTTTATCGAGAAGCCCTTTGACCCAGAGCGCTTGGAAGAGGTCATACGTCGAGCCTTGATGACGCGTCAATTGCAACTTGAGAATGCAGCGCTTAAGGAGCAAACAGAAGACTCGCTAGCTAGAATCCTCATGGGCAATAGTGGATCGATTCAGCAATTGCGTCATCACATACGTCGCTTAGCCTGTACGCAGACCCACGTGTTGATTCGGGGGGAAACAGGGGCAGGTAAAGAAGTGGTGGCGCGTTGTATCCATGAAGCAAGCACAAGACGTGAAAAACCCTTTGTTGCCATTAATTGTGGGGCCTTGGCAAAAGATTTAATTGAATCTGAGTTGTTTGGCCATCAGAAGGGAGCATTTACTGGTGCCATCGAAAAGCGTGAAGGCAAGTTAGAGCTGGCCAGTGGTGGGACGCTTTTTTTGGACGAAATTGAGTCAATGCCGATGGACGCTCAGATCAAGTTGCTTCGAGTCATTCAGGAGCAGCAGTTAGAGCGTGTAGGTAGCAATACCTTGATACAGGTTGATTTACGCATTGTTGCCGCGACTAAGGTGGATTTGTTGGAGTTGTCGGCCAAAGGTGCCTTTAGGGAAGATTTGTACTATCGTTTGGCCATTGCCGAGTTGTCCATTCCTCCTTTGCGAGATCGTAAAGAGGATATTATGTTGCTGTTCAGGCATTTTGTTCGCCAGACCTGTGATGTGCATGGGGTTGAACTTCATGAGCCAGATTCGGCTTATGTGCGTCAATTGCTGCAGAATGTTTGGCGTGGCAATGTGCGCGAGTTACGAAATGTTGCAATGCGATTTGCACTAGGGCTGTATCATCAAGATGAAGTCGCTCAAGGTGAGGAAGGTGGATTGGCCGATTTGGTTGCCGCCTACGAGCGTATTTTAATCAGTCAGTCCTTGGTTCGGCATCAGGGTAATATCCAGGCCGTTATGGACGAGCTAAAGTTGCCGCGACGAACATTAAATCAAAAAATGTTGCGCCACGGATTGCGCAGAGAGGCGGTGTGTTCGGATGATGGTTCCTTTTCTTGAAACCCATAAGCAATAAATGGCCGATGCTGATTGCGCAGGTAAGCCATTTGTTGCCTAGAATACACCTAATCGAAGTGCTATCTGCTCAAAATAGAAGGTCTTGTTTATACAAAACAATAGATTAGATGATGTTGGCACATTTTCTGCTTTAACTAAGACCGATGTGTTGCTCCCTTGTGTCTGCACATTGGGAATGCCCTCATTCTCAAAACAATAATATTCGGTTTATGCCGATGAGGAATAAAGATAATGAAACTGTCTAAGCGTACACTTCTAAAATCTGCTTTGTCCTTAGCGTTAGCCACTACCGTAGGTTTCTCTGCAACTGCCTCCGCACAAACGGGTGGTGCTTCCTACATCATGGCAACGGCAACAACGGGTGGTACTTACTACCCTGTCGGTGTTGCATTGGCCACGCTCGTTAAAGTGAAACTTGAGCCAACGATGGGCATCAGTGTTTCAGCCATCAGCTCTGCAGGATCAGGCGAAAACCTTAAGCTAATGGATGAAAATCAAGTTCAGTTTTCAATCCTCCAGGGGCTTTATGGTGGTTGGGCTTGGACGGGAACAGGTGATGTACCTAAGCAGTACGAAAACATTCGCTCTGTCAGTATGTTGTGGCAGAACGTTGAACATTTCGTAATCCACAATCGCCATGTAACGACTGGCACGATTACGGACATCGGAAATTTAGGCAACAGCGGTTTCTCTATTGGCGCTCGTAATTCCGGTACAGAAGGGTCTGGTCGTCAGATTCTGAAGGGTGTGGGCATTGATCCTGATTCGCTGAATTTGGCCTACATGGGCTACGGTCCTTCAGCAGAAGGCATGCAGAATGGAACGATTCGCGCCATGAATATTCCTGCAGGCGCTCCAGCGGCGGCTGTAACGAGTGCTTTTGCCAATATGGCACGCGATATCAAGGTGCTGGACTTTACCGATGAGCAAATTCAGCAGGTTAACTCCGACTTTGAGCTTTGGACACGCTTTGTTATCCCAGCAGGCACCTATCCAGGACAAACCGAAGATATCAACACGGTTTCTCAACCGAATATTCTAGCGGTTAATGCCGATGTTCCTGAAGAGCATGTTTACCAAATCACGAAAGCGATGTACGAAAATTTACCCTTCCTAAACAATATTCACCCAGCCACACGGGATATGGCGATTGAAAAAGCGATAGAAGGCCTACCTTTACCTTTGCACAAGGGTGCAGCTCGTTACTTGACAGAGCAAGGTATCGACATTCCTGCTCGTTTGCTAGTGGACTAATACTGGCATAGCTGCTTCGGGGTTAAGGCTCCGAAGCAGTCCTTGATGATATAAAAACAAGCGAGACGCTCATGAACACACCTTCAGACTTATCATCTATTCGTGATGAGGATGCTCCTGTTTCCAACGAACGCGAGCAGCATCCTATACTGTCCAAAGTTTTTTACGGTTTAGCCATTATTACTGCGCTATGGCACATTTATACCAATACCCTTGGCACTGTCTCAGAGCTTTGGAATAGCGTGATACATTTTGCGGCTTTTGGTTTGTTGGCTGCGCTGACAATTCCCGCTATTAAGACCACCCAGCAACGTATGGGGCGAGTTGTATTGGCTGTGGACATCCTTTTGGGTTTGGCAGCTGTTTCGTGCGCGCTGTATCTGATGTTATTTGAGAACAATCTCTATGCGCGAGGCGTGGTGTTTAATGGATGGGATTGGTTTTTCTCAATTTTAGCCGTGGCGTTGATTCTAGAGTTTGCTCGACGAGCAACAGGATGGTTTATTCCAACTTTGGCCTTTGTTGCACTAACCTACGTTCCCGTTTGGGGTGCTTGGGTCAGTGGTATGTTTCACTTTCCAGGGCTGACTTGGGAAACCACACTGTACCGTAGTTTCTTTGCTGGCGAAGGGATGTTGGGGTCTATTGCCAATATTTCCTGGTCGTTCGTATTTATGTTTATTCTCTTTGGTGCCTTTTTAATTAAGTCGGGTGCGGGGGACTTTATTATTGATATTGCCAAGGCTGTGGCTGGACGCTTTATTGGTGGGCCGGGTTTGGTTGCTGTGTTTAGTTCCGGCTTAATGGGATCGGTTTCGGGCTCATCTGTAGCCAATACGGTATCAACCGGTGTGATTACCATTCCATTAATGCGTAAGGCAGGTTTTCCACCAAAATTTGCAGCAGGTGTTGAGGCCGCCGCATCAACGGGTGGTCAGTTAATGCCGCCGATTATGGGGGCCGGTGCGTTTATTATGGCATCTTACACCCAGCTGCCTTACCTCACGATTATCGCCTATGCGGCTCTGCCTGCTTTGCTGTATTTTTTATCGGTTGCAATGTTCGTTCGCGTTGAAGCGCGTCGCTCAGGTGTGCAAAAAGTGGAAGAAAACCCGCCAAAGGTGATTGATGTCTTCAAGAAGGGATGGCATTGCTTATTGCCCATCGCTGTATTGGTGGCGGCACTGATTTATGGATTTACACCCACGTATTCAGCGGGTATTGCAATCATATCGGTGATTGTCGCCTCCTGGTTATCAAGTAACCCAATGAAATTGAAAGACGTGATGGATTCGTTGGTCTTGGGTACGCGCAACATGGTGACCACCGCGATTCTGTTGCTAACGGTCGGCTTGATTGTCAATGTCGTTTCAACGACGGGTATAGGCAACACCTTTTCATTGTTAGTCACTGATTGGGCAGGCGGTAGTTTGTTCATTACCATCGTGCTCATTGCGTTAGCGTCTTTGATTTTAGGCATGGGGTTACCGGTTACTGCAGCTTATATCGTGCTGGCAACTTTATCGGCACCCGCACTTTATGTATTAATTGCTGAAAGTCAGTTGCTGTCTTTATTAATGTCGGGCCAACTACCGCAGCAGGCTCAAGCCATCTTTATGCTCGCGGCACCGGATGCTATGAGTCTATTAAGTGCGCCAATGGATACAGAAACTGCCCAGTCTTTGTTGGCTGCTGTTCCGCCAGATTTTAAAACAACCCTGTTACAGCAAGCACTGTCTCCGCATGCATTGGGGATGGCACTCTTGTCCGCACATATGATTATTTTCTGGTTGTCACAAGACTCAAACGTGACGCCACCAGTATGTCTGACGGCGTTTGCTGCTGCCGCCATTGCGAAAACCCCTCCTATGGCGACAGGCTTTACAGCTTGGAAAATTTCAAAAGGCTTATACATTATTCCGGTGTTATTTGCCTACACCAGCTTCATTGGCGGCAGTAACATCGAAATACTTAAAATATTCTTCTTTGCTTTGTTTGGTGTCTATGCGCTGGTTGCAGCGATGGAAGGCTATTTGGAGCATCCATTGAATCTGTTTCTACGAGCCGTATTAGCCGTGATTGGACTCTCCATGCTGTGGCCACATGGCATGCTTCTGGTCGATGTCGCGGGCTTGATTGCGTTTATTGCAATGTTTGCTTGGAGTTACAAAACCAATCCACCTAAGTTGCAGGCGGCTTAATCGGTATGACGTTAATTGAAGCGATTATATTGGTTGCCGTTGGTGGATTAACCGGTTTTATGAATGTGATATCGGCAGGCGGGTCTATGATTACCTTGCCAGTGCTCATGTTTATGGGGTTGGATAGTGCAACTGCGAATGGGACGAACCGAGTCGGGATCGTTTTACAAAATGCAACCGCTGTAACGCGCTTCAGAAAAGCAGGGCACAAGGATGTGCGGCTTGCCTTGAAATTGTCGATTCCGGCTGTGTTAGGCTCTTTGTTTGGCGCATGGCTTGCCACCCAGGTTGGGGATGCGTTATTTCAATGGATTTTGATTGTCGTAATGGTGGGCTGTTCAATCCTGATGGTAATGCCACAGCCTAAGAATCTTCGTACTGAGCCGCTTAACGACAGCCATTTAACCCCAGCGGTCTATTTGGCAATGCTGGTCATTGGTTTTTATGGTGGGTTTATTCAAGTGGCAGTTGGCATCTTGTTTATTGTCATGTTGTACCGACTCCTGAAAATTGACTTGGTTCAGGTCAATATCCTCAAGGTTTTGATTGTGCTGGTGTATATGGTGCCGGCACTTGGCGTTTTTATTTACTCAGGTCATGTGGCTTGGAGCTATGGTTTGGTCTTGGCTGTGGGGAGCATGTTAGGCGCTTGGATGGCCGCCAGGGTAACCTTAAGTCCTGACGGTGCCAAATGGATTCAGCGTTTCACCCTAGCGGTTATTGCGATCATCATTGTAAAACTGATTATCGATCTCCTTTAATGAGGTAGCTTTGCGTTTACAGGTACATGCGGAGCGCCTACACACGATTGATCGGTAGCTCAAGGCTTTCTTTCACGCTTTCCATCACGATATAGCTTTTAGAGTTTTTGACTCCAGGTAGCTTCAATAGCATATCGCCGAGCAATTCACGGTAGTGCGAAATGTCTTCTAAACGGGCTTTGACCAGGTAGTCCGCATCACCTGAGACCAAATGGCACTCAAGAATGTAGGGTAACTCCATAACGGCTTTACTAAAGCGCTCGAACGCATCAGCGGATTGATAGGATAGCGAAATCTCGACAAACACCAGCATGTCATACCCCAAGAGGGTTGGATTGACATGTGCGTGGTAGCCCATAATGAATTTATTGCGCTCAAGCCTCTTTACGCGCTCCATGCAGGGGGTTGTGGATAATCCTACGCGATCAGCTAACTCGGTATACGAAATACGGCCTTCCTTTTGCAATACATTGAGAATGTGGCGATCAATACGATCTAACTTTTTAAGATTGTTGTTTGAGGGCTTTTCCATCTGAATTTTCCTGTTTTTATAAGTTTTTCAGAAGAATTACTGGATTCGTGAGTAATTATAAATAATGTTTCTGCTAATTCTGTCTTAAAATAAGAAATAAATCTATGGCCGAAATAAAAAATGATCTAGAGAGAGGCAGTCTTTGTCGGGTTGTTTACAATAGGCGTTGCCTAGCCGAAAAGGGCTGGTAAACGAAGGCTTTAAATCTACATAAATCTACAGGTTAAGGAAATAAACAGATGTCTAATAAAAGCATTATTTCAACTGAAAACGCGCCAGCGGCAATCGGTCCATACTCTCAAGCGGTTAAAGCCGGTGACACTGTCTATTTGTCGGGTCAAATCCCTTTAGATCCAGCCACTATGGAAATGGTCACTGAAAGCTTTGAGGCTCAGGCTGTGCGCGTGTTCGAAAACTTGAAAGCGGTTGCGGAAGCAGCCGGCGGATCATTGAATGATTGCGTCAAATTAACCATTTTGTTGACTGATCTAGACAACTTTGCCGCTGTGAACGAAATCATGTCTCGTTACTTCACAGCACCTTACCCTGCGCGTGCGGCGTATGCGGTAAAAGCCTTGCCAAAAGGTGCCGATGTTGAAGTCGAAGGTGTCATGTACTTAGGTTAATCGACAGCAAGTTCAGGAGCAGGATGAATGGCACGAAATCTTCGAGCTGAAGTTAATTTGGCGGCGATCCGTCATAATTATCAGTTGGCTAAATCTCAAGCTAAAATGGCGAAAGCGGTTGCGATTATCAAAGCAGATGCATACGGACACGGGGCTGTTCAGGTGGCTAAGAGCTTGTCTGGAGTAGCAGATGCTTTTGGTGTCGCGGCGATTGAGGAAGCGCTGGAGCTCAGAGAGGCAGGTATTGAGGAGCCGATTTTATTGCTTGAAGGTTTTTTCGAAACCGACGAGCTTAAGCTGATTATTCAGCATCGTTTATGGTCGGCCATTCATAGCCTTGAACAGATCGATCGATTAGAGGCGTTCCTAGACGCTCATCCAACCGAAGGCTTGTGCCTTTGGTTGAAAGTCGACTCTGGAATGCATCGATTGGGTATTCATCCAGCCGATTTTAATCAGGCCTGGTCACGTTTGCAGGCGCGCAGCGAAGTTGCAGAGCTAGTGGTCATGAGCCATTTTGCCTGTGCCGATGAGCCAGAGCGTCAAGACACGTACAAGCAGATTGAGGCAATGTCTCGCTGCTTAGAAGGGGTTGATGCGAAGGTCAGCTTATCAAATTCAGCCGGTGTCATGCACTGGCCGCAAGCACATTACGATTGGCTGCGGCCGGGCATTATGCTTTACGGCGCAAGCCCCTTTGCGGATGGGCATGCGTTGGAAGCGAGCCAACAACCTGCCATGACATTGACAACACAGGTCATCGCCATACGTGAGGTACCGGCTGGAGATGCTGTCGGCTATGGTGCCAGCTTTGTTTGTGATGTGCCTATGCGCATTGGTACCTTAGCGGTGGGATATGCCGATGGCTATTCCCGACATGCGCCTGCTGGAACGCCAGTAGTGGTTAATGGGCAGCGTACTCGGATTGTGGGACGTGTTTCCATGGATATGATCACGATTGACTTAACCCATCACGCTGATGTTCAAGTGGGTGATTCGGTGGAGTTATGGGGAGAGCAGTTGAGCATTAATGAAGTGGCTAAATACTGCAACACCATTCCATATACTCTACTCAGTGGCCTGACGCGTCGAGTCAAGCGCATCTACAAAGATCAATAGTTCTCAAGAGGGAGGGGTATCCCTCCCTTACTCTTTTTCACATTTATTCAAGTAAGCGGTTCAAGAGCTTTTTCACCAACTCTGGTTCAAATGGCTTGTCTAGCATAGCGTTTACCCCGCTTTGGGCAACATTGCTGAGATGCGTATGACTCGCTTCCGAGGTCACCATCAAAACGGGGATGTGCGTTAGTAATGCATTGTCACGTATATACTCGGCAAGCTGCAGCCCATTGATTTCAGGCATGTTGTAGTCAGTGACGATTAGGTCAAACGTCTCGTCGTGCAGGATTTCAATCGCAGCCGCACCATCCTCCGCGTGGGTGATGTTTTCAATGCCGAGATTTTTCAGCACGCGCGTGATCATTTTGCGTGCCATTTTGCTATCGTCGACAACCAATACTTTAAGCGTATCTGGGTCATAGCATTGAAGATCGAGTTCGCTGGTACTGAGTAAATCCAGAGTGGCGTTTATGGCTGAGCGGATGCCTTCTCGCGTAAAGGGCTTGGGTAAAATAGCGATCACGCCGGATTGCTTGAAGGTGTCTAGCTGTTCGTGACGTGTCTCGCTGGAAATGAGCATAAAGGGAATGTCTATCCAACTAGGGTCAGCTCTTAGCGCCTCTAGAAAATCATCAGCATTTCCATCCGAAAAATGAAGAGCGCTGATAATCAAATCGGGTCGGA
This sequence comes from Nitrincola nitratireducens, assembly GCF_000585235.1. Classification (NCBI taxonomy): domain Bacteria; kingdom Pseudomonadati; phylum Pseudomonadota; class Gammaproteobacteria; order Oceanospirillales; family Oceanospirillaceae; genus Nitrincola; species Nitrincola nitratireducens. The sequence goes on from NZ_AONB01000001.1 coordinate 176,772, forward strand.
TGCTCGAAATCGATGCCAATGCATCTTTTATGGATCGAACACCGTCGATTGAGGTTACGCCTTCATCAGTCAGCTGTTGAGTAATTATTTTGCGTTGAACGGCTGAAGGTTCAGCCAGTAAAACATTCAGCTGCGATGCGGACAACGTTCGCATATGAGACTCCTTTTACACAGAGTGAGTCATTGAACAATAAAGGTTTATTTCACAATTTACCAATCTAAATCATCGGGTATTGCATAATCAGCGTATTCTGCCTCTTCTGCTGCGATTTGTTTCTTCCGTTCCTCTTCATCTTGGACAACCGCAAGCGGATCACGCTGAATAATGCGCTTAGCAATCTCTGTTGGAACCAAAACAAACTTGGCCTCGACGGCCACAAGCGTGAGTTGTTTAAGCGCTAACTGCTTTTGCAGTGCGCTGTCGATCCAAATGTGTTTGACTTTGCTGTCATAGATAAAGTTATAGCGCACATCCGCCTGCGAAGGCAGTCGAACCTGGTGTTGTTGAGCCAGTTGCTTGATTTCAGCAAGCGCCGCTTTCCGGTCCTGTTCTTTTTTGCGCTGTTCATTCAACAGACGGTCTTTTTCAATTTTCTCTAGTCTAGCGGCTTCAAGGTGTTGAGCGGTTGCTTGATCACTGGGCGCTTTTTTCTGTTTTTTTTGCTTGCGCTGATCTAACTCAACCTGTTTTGCTTGTTTTTTTGATGCAACGCCTGCTTTCAGAAGTTGATCTTTTAAAGATCCTGCCATAGTCGAATTCCAAAACAATTCATACAGTAAACGCTTACTATAACATAGATGTAAAAGAGGGTAAGCGTCACAAGCTGACTTCATTGAGAGAGGGAGAGGATGTAAGAGTTGGGTCAATAAACCTGTGATAAAATTTGCAAAAAGCCTTTTTCCTGCTTATACTTCGCGCCTGTTAATTGAGATTAGCAGCTACACAATGGTAGCTCTGCCGGTCCTTTCGCAACGATAAACCGTGAACCTGGTCAGGCCCGGAAGGGAGCAGCCACAGCGGCGATCTCGTGTGCCGAAATGTGGCTGGTGGAGCTGCCTCCAACACCTTACTTCTTTAGTTGTTTCCGATTTAACTTCCTGTTTTATACCCTGTCTATTTTATGTAGAAAGCAATGGTTACCGCGTATGAGCCTTGATGCCAAATACGTATCGGACAAGTCTGTCTGAAGCCCTAATGATTCCGATTGTTTTAAGTACGCGGCGCGCTTTATTACGTCCAAAAATACCGAATAATATGAAAATAAACAGGTGCAGCAAAGCAAACTGAATCAATGCGATCAAGCATGCCGCCATGTCCTTGAATCATCGCGCCCCAATCTTTGACACCTCTGTCTCGCTTAATGGCTGACATAACAAGGCCGCCAGCAAAGCCAAGGGCATTGACTATTAATGCAATGATAAGGGCTTCGCTGAAGCTAAACGGCGTTATCCAATACAAAGCGCCGCCCACTAAGGTTGCTAAAAACACACCACCTACGAGACCTTCAAGGGTTTTGGAGGGCGATAGGCTTGGTGCGACTTTGTGTTTTCCCAGAAGTTTTCCGCAAACATATTGGAAAACATCAGATAGTTGAACTACTAAAATTAGCCAAGCGATTAACAGTAAATTGCGTCCTTCGTAGCCAGCTATCTCAAGTGTTAAAAGTGCAGGTACAGAAGAGATGCAGTAGACAGCAATCATCAAGCCCCATTGAACCTTGGCTGTGCGCTCCAGAAAGTGATGCGTGTCACCACCAATCGAAGCCAGTATTGGCAGAAGCAAAAACACATACACTGGAATGAAAATCGAAAAGAGACCATACCAATCTATAGCGATTAAAAAATATTGTAGGGGCAGGGCGAGATAGAATGCGACGAGTAAGGCCCAATAGTCCCCACGTCGTGTGGGTAAAAGTGTTAAGAACTCACGCAAAGCATAAAACGAAATGCCTAGGAAAAGTAAAATGACTGCGTATTTTCCGGCTGCAAATGCAACGCCCAGAACGAGTACCATTAACCACCAGGCGTAGATGCGTTGATTCAGATTGTCGATGACGGCAGTCTTGCCTTGTTTCCAAACAAGAAACTGGCCAATTAATGTCGCCAAGAGTAAAAAAGCACCCAGTCCTACAAAAAGTAACAGCGTCGTTTGATTCATGTCGGTATGTCCTGTTGTAGAGCGGTAAGCGCTGTCGTGGCAAACTCTAAAGTGGTTGCTTTGCTTGTTTTTGGTGCAACACAAAACCGGGGGCCAAAGTTCAATGTGCACAGGAGAGGCAAAGGAAGTGGGTAGCCTTTCGGCATTGCACGGTTCAGATTGGTGATCCAAACGGGTTGAAGAATAAGGCTCGGATGTTGCTGGGTTAAATAGTAAAGACCGGACTTGAATGGGAGTAAGTTCGCATCTGTTAGGTTGCGTGTGCCCTCAGGGAAAAATATCAGTGAATCACCTTGGTTTAAGGCTTCGAACAGCGGTGCTAAAGGGTTTTCGCCAGGGGTGTTACCCTCGCGAGAAATCAATACACCATTGAATACCTGATGGATAAGAAAACGTCTGAGTGGTGTTTTATCCCAATAGTCTGCGCCAGCAACGGGTCGTGTTTTTTGTCTAATGTGTGCAGGAAGGGTTGCCCAAAGCAGTACAAAGTCACCATGACTGGTGTGGTTTGCATAATAAAGGGTAGGCTTGGAGTGTTGTTCAAATGAAAATTCTCCGTGCGCTCGGGCACCTGTAATAAACTTCGCTAACCCGAGAATCAAACAGCGTAATAAAGTGGCAAGCATGTTTTAGCAACCTCGTTATTCTGGTTTGTTAGCGTCTTCAATGCCTTTGCGGATGCGGTTGAACAGTGTGAGTAGCAACAGAACCAGTGTTATTAATAAAACTAGATTGATAAATCCTGCGGAAAAAAAGCCCAAGGCATACCCCAATCCTAAGCAGCCGAAAACAAATGCGCGATCACTTTTGCCCATTGGGCCATCGTAGCGACGTGTTCCGCCAATCATAGGGCCGAGAACACCTGCATATTCACTGAGTAGCGCCATAAAAATGATCGCCAGTACCAGTTCAGAGTGAACGCCCAGCAATAAGGCAAAGGGTAGGTAAAGCGCTGCATCAGAGATGAGATCGGCCAGTTCATTGAGATAGGCACCTAGATGACTCGCTTGCTTGAATTCACGTGCTAGCATGCCATCAATGGCATTTAAGCCCATGCGAAAGAGCATGAGTAGCGGCAGAAATGCAAAAAATAAGGGAGTGTCGATGTTGAAAAAAAGCAGGGTGCCAAAAGCAACAGAGATAAACGCAGCCAATAGGGTGACTTGATTTGCCGTCACGCCCCGCTGATACAGCAGGCTGACAGTAGGCCTCAGAAGGTCTTGGAAACGGGATTTTAACTGATAAATTGAAAATGCCATTATGCGTCCTTGTCATTTTTCGACTTAATGAATCCTACCATGGTGTAATGATTTAAGGATAGAAAAAGATTCTGGACCTGAAGGCTTTAATGGGGTTCAGAATATGGAGTGCATCTTGCGGTGAGTCTTCTTAAAAGTCGATGACTTGCACTGGCCTGAAGCCAATCTGTCGATAGGTTTAGCTTGCGGCCTTGTTCTTCAAGTGCTGCTCGCCAAGGTTGGTCATAGCCTTCCAAAAATATTTGCACCGCACTTGGAGCTCGTTCTCCTTCACCAAGGCAAAGACCGTAGAGGCGACAAGCCTCAGCTGAAAGCCAGTGTTGGTCCATTTCTAATATAAGATCCTTTTCTGTACTGGCTTGGAAGGCTGGGGTGGTTTGTGCCTGTAACCAACAGTCTATGACGTATGCCAAAAGATAGCTTTTATCCTGAAAGTGATTATAGACAGTGGGTTTGGACACACCTGATGCTTTGACCACCATATCGACAGAGGTCCCTTTGATACCATGCTCAAGGAACAAAGGCAGGGCCGCTTGCGCTATTTGATCTTTTTTTGAGTTTTGTGCCATGGTTAGGACTTGAATTCTCTGATTAATTGATTGAAACTATACTAAACCGTTTAGTTAAAGTCTAGGTCTCTCAGACCTCTAGGCTTCTACCGAGTTGACCCGTTTGAAATTCAAGAGAGGTATCTATGATACGCAGTGAAAATGGCTATTTTGGCGAGTTTGGGGGACGTTATGTTCCTGAGATTTTGCTTCCAGCGTTAACTGAGCTGGAAAACATGTTTAATGAGCTGCGTGATGATCCAACCTTTTGGCAGGAGTACGTCAGCCTCTGCCAAGAATTCAGCGGTCGTCCAACACCGCTTACGCCTCTGCGTCGCTTGTCGCAAGAGTTAGGTGGCGCTCAAATTTGGTTAAAACGTGAAGACCTAAATCACTCAGGCGCACATAAGGTGAATAATGCGCTAGGGCAAGGGCTGTTGGTCAAGCGTATGGGTAAAAAGCGTATTATTGCAGAAACGGGCGCGGGTCAGCATGGCTTGGCGACGGCGATCGTTGCTGCACGTATGGGACTACAGGCAACTATCTACATGGGTGCCGATGACATCGAGCGGCAGTATTCCAATGTATTCTGGATGCGCCAGTTAGGTGCCGAAGTGGTTGGTGTCGAAACCGGTGCACGCACCTTGAAAGAAGCGCTTGATGAGGCCCTGCGTGATTGGGCTGCAACCGTTGAAACGACCCATTATGTGCTGGGTACTGCCTGCGGTCCGGCACCCTTTCCAGAGCTAGTGACCTATTTCCAAAGCGTGATTTCGCAAGAGATGCGGGAACAGGCCCTAAAGCAGATTGGGCGATTACCAGATGAAGTCGTGGCCTGCGTTGGTGGCGGCTCAAATGCATTGGGTGCATTCTCTGCTTTTCTTGATGACAAAGAGGTCGCTTTGGTCGGTGTAGAAGCGGGCGGGATAAGCTTTGAAAAGGGTGAGCATTCAATTCGCATGCTCCCTGATACAGCTGAGCCCGGCATTGCGCAGGGCTACAAAACCTTATTCCTTCAAGATGAAGATGGTCAGTTGGGGGATACACACTCTATAGCCGCAGGGCTTGATTATGTGGGTGTTTCACCTATTCTGGCGCACCTGTCGCAAACAGGTCGTGTGATTCCTGAAAGTGCGACGGACAAAGAGGTTACAGATGCCTTTAGTCTTCTGATGAAGACCGAAGGCATCATTCCCGCTCTAGAAAGTTCACATGCATTGGCGGGTGGATTTAAGCGCGCTAAGTCGATGAGACTGATCAACATCTCGTCATCAACCTCAGCGGTCGTGGTGATAAGGATATTTTTAATATTGCTCGAGCCTTTCCTCAGCCGGAGTGGCCGGAGTTTCTAAAACGTGAAGCTGCTCGTTGTCAGAAGCAGGTTGATGCTGCGAAGGAGAGTAACTGATGTTTCCGAAACAGAATGATAGACTTCAAGTGATGTCTCACGCTGTGGTGGGGTTCCCGACACTCGATGAAAATGAAAAAGCCATTGCTGGCTTGGTCGCTAGTGGAGTGAATCTAATTGAACTTCAGGTTCCTTTTAGTGATCCGGTAGCGGATGGGCATACGCTGGTGAATGCTTGCTACCATGCACTAAAAAACGGAGGCTCAGTGCGTGCGACCTTGGACTTATGCGCGAAGGTCTCTAAGCAGCATCCCGATGCCAGCTTTATTCTGATGAGTTATCTGAACCCGCTTTATCGTTATGGACTTGAGCGGTTATTTCGTGATGCCGCGGCGGCTGGTTTTAAAGGGATGATTATCCCTGATATGCCAGTGGAGCAGTTTGAACCACACATGTCATTGCTTGATGAGCTGGGCTTGGCTCCGATCTTGATGGTGACGCCGAATACTCCAGACGAGCGTGTTGCTCGTATTGCTCAGAGTGCACGCGGCATGGTGTACGTGGTTTCACGCATGGGAGTGACGGGCAAGCAGACACATTGGGATGATGACTTCCGTGACTATGTTGCGCGTATCCGTCGGTATACCGATCTGCCCTTAGCCATCGGCTTTGGTATTCGTTCAGCCGATGATTTGAAAGCCTTAACGGGTACTGCTGAAGTAGCTGCCTTCTGCTCAAAATACATCGAATGGCAGCGAGATGATGGCAGTGAGGTTGCCGCTCAAAAGATGAAAACCTTGCTGACCGAAGCTGAATTGGTGTAAATCATTTGGTTTGATCACTTACCGCAGCGCACGCCTGCGGTAAGTGGTATGTATTCGGTTTACGCGCAGGAATAACAGCTCACAGAGTCTTCGATGTTCATTTCTTAACGGCTGGAAACCCTCGTTGTGGCTCATAATAGGGTAACCAGTACCAATGCTCTAAATTCTCCGAAACCCAGGAATTTATGGTTTCATCAAGTTTATCAGCGATTTTCTTTGCTTTTTCTTCCTTTGACCCTTCAAACGTTGACGGTTGAATGAGTGGCTCAACGATTGCTCGGTAGTGACCTTTGCCGTTAGGTAAAATATAAGCGGGTAAAATATCCAGCTCATGTTTGATAGCGAGCCTCGCTGCAAACCATCGATTGCCGGCATACGGAATATTTCGTCCTAAGCTGGGTGCTGAAACATAACCGTCACGCATTTCGTCGATAAAGAGCACCGAATTGCTGCCATTACTGAGTGCTTTGCTAATTTGGCGCATGCAGGATGGAGACGTTGGAACGAGTTCAAGAGGTATTGGCCATTTATGGCGTGCTTCTAAAGCTAAATACTCTCTAACTGGGTTATCGGGCGGTAAATAAAGATCACAGCAAGGACGTTGAAGTAATGCGGCAACATGGCCAATAAGCTCCCAATTTGATAAATGGCAGCTCACCACAATCACGGGTTTATCGATTGAGTCTAGGGTCTCTCGTCCCGATATTTCGATTTGATTCTTTTTAATAATCTTTTGTTGCACCATGAATTCGGCATAGATACGACCGATTCGCGAAATAAATGCGACGACGCGTCGTTCACGCTCTTCGGCATCTTGAATATCACACAAGTGCTCTAAGTTTTTCCTTAATCGATCTATCCACAAACGTTTTGCTTTAATGGCTTTTTGGGCTTCTTTATTACCCAAGTAGGCCCCAATGTCAGATGTCCAATTCACTGGCAGAAGGGCTAGGCACTTTGCCATGAGGTATTCGGCTTTTTGCGCGCTGGTCCAGTGTCTAAATGCCTGCATGTTTATCTCCGTGTTAACTGCATAGGCAGCCCGCCCTTCGGGCGAAGCGTTAAGCGGCACTCAATCTTAACCTCGTGGCTAGGCTTTACGCGTGCTTGAAACGCTTGAGCAAGTGTTGCGATGCATAGAATGCCCTCCGTTAAGCCAAAGCGCATCCCCAAGCAGACACGGCGACCCACGCTAAAGGGAAGATAAATGAATTTATCCGGTCGAGGGTTGCCTGGTAAAAATCGCTCTGGGATGAAGTGATTGGGTGCTTCCCAAAAGTCGACATGACGATGCAGTAGCCAAGGAATAACCAGAATAATCGAGTTTTTCTCAATGGGTCGTCGCCTTATTTGGTCTTCAGCCCGTGCTTGTCGGCTTAATAAAGGAACGGGAGGATATAAACGCATGGTTTCTTCAAAAACGGCGCGTGTGTACGGCAAGTTTGGAACATCATCGAGGGTTGGAGTACGACCACCTAAAACGCTGTCTAATTCTGCATGAAGTTTGGCCGCTACCCGAGGGTTGTGATCCAGTAAATACCAAGTCCAAGCCAGTACATTGGCTGTGGTTTCATGTCCAGCCATAAACATAACAATTGCTTCATTACGAGCTGCGAGACGACTTAACGGGCAACCTTGTACCGTGCCATCGCGCCCTTTGTGTCCATCGACAAACAGCGAAATTAAGGAGAATTTTTTAGAGGAGGTTTGGGCTTCTTGTCGGGCAATAATTGTGTCAATGACCTCGTGAACGCGTTTGCCCGACGTTTCACAACGATAACGTTTGATTGGATTGGTAAACTTGCGTAAAAAGGGCAGGCCAAAGGTATCGGCTAGGCCCAATTGTTCAATATTGTGTTGATACTCAGAAAAGCCTTGGACAACTTGGGCAGCTTCCTCATCGCTGGTTTCATCACCAAATACGGTTCGACCAATGATGCGTGCGGTAAGTCGCGCCATTTCATTGAGCATGTCTACTTCAGTGCTGGGTGGGAGGCTTGACCAGCGTTCAGACACTTCTTTACAACACTCGGTCATGATGTTGGCATAGTAGGGGAGTAATTCATTTTCAAATGCTGGGCTGCAATAGGCGCGTCGTTCTTTCCAAAGATCACCATCGCTTACAAATAAGCCATCACCCAGCAAAGGCTCCAGCGCACTGCGCATTTGCGGGCCTTTTTGATCATAGTTATCGTGCTGATCGAGAAATACCTGTCGAACGGTGTCAGGGCTATTGCAGACAAAATAATGTTGGCGTAATAAGCGTGCCGTAAAGATTTTCATTTGATACGCGCTATCAGGCCACATGGATAAAAGATTGGTGCGGCCAGCGAGAACCATCCAGATGTAATGTCCCCAATTGCGCTGAGTGCTGACTTTTACCGGTTCAGGCTCATCAATCCATTGGGCTTTTTCAGGTAAATCAGGGAGCGTATGCATTAAGGTCATTGTGGGTACTCAATTGATTCTAGAGGACAATTCTTATGTCCGAGATCAAAGGTTTGTTAAGGGGCTAAGGTGGCTTCTACTGTAGCATGGCTTTGTTTTTAGCTCAAAATTAACACATCCATTACGTTTGATGTAGTTGAGTGATATCAATTGATTGGTGAAAGTCTCGTACCGATTAAAAAAGATGGAAATGTTGTTTTTTGCCAAAATTTGATAACTCTTCACGCGTTTTTTTCTCACAATGGCATTTTGATGTATTTAGTCTGCTTAAGTTGCTTGGCTTTGTATGCGTGAGTTAAGAGGATTTGGGCTTCTTGTGAACAATAAAGGTAAACCTATGTATCGTTTTCGTCAGGTGGTCGGATCTAGCACCTATGGTTTTAAGAGTCTTGGGGAGTTGATGGCTAAAGCAACGCCTGCACGCTCAGGCGATTACCTTGCAGGGGTCGCCGCACAATCGGCTGAAGAGCGTGCCATTGCCCAAATGACATTGGCTGATGTGCCTCTAAAAATGTTTTTAGAGGATCTGTTGATTCCATATGAAGAGGATGAAATCACACGATTAATTGTCGACAGTCATGATTTAGAGGCATTCCAGCCAATATCACACCTAACCGTAGGTGGCTTCCGTGAATGGCTCCTAAGTGATTACGCAACATCAGAACGGCTTGAGCAAGTGCGCTTAGGGATTACTCCCGAAATGGCCGCCGCTGTCAGTAAGATCATGCGCAATCAAGATTTGATACTGGTGTCTAAAAAGTGCCAAGTGAGCACTGGTTTTCGAAATACCTTGGGGCTGCCAGGGCGTTTGTCCACACGTTTACAGCCCAATCATCCAACCGATGATTTAACGGGAATTGCCGCCAGTATTTTGGATGGCCTGATGTACGGCAGTGGTGATGCGGTTATTGGGATTAACCCCGCCACCGATAATGTCGCACAAGCCTGCCGGTTGATGCGCATGATGGATGAGGTGATTCAGCACTATGAAATTCCGACCCAGTCCTGTGTTTTGACGCATGTGACCAATACGATAGAGGCAATTGAACAGGGCGCTCCGGTTGATTTGGTCTTTCAATCTATAGGAGGTACTCAAGCCACCAACGATAGTTTTGGGTTTAATCTCGCAACCTTGGCTGAAGCACAGGCCGCGGCTTTATCCTTGCAGCGAGGCAATGTTGGCAACAATGTTATGTACTTTGAGACGGGGCAAGGCAGTGCTTTGTCCGCCAATGCCCACTTTCAATTGGATCAGCAAACCTGCGAGGCAAGAGCTTATGCCGTTGCTCGATGCTTTAGCCCGCTTTTAGTCAACACGGTGGTCGGCTTTATTGGTCCAGAGTATTTGTTTGATGGTAAGCAAATTATTCGAGCGGGGTTGGAAGATCATTTTTGTGGAAAACTGTTGGGTTTGCCTATGGGGTGCGATATTTGTTACACCAACCATGCGCAAGCCGATCAAAATGATATGGATAATTTGTTAACCCTGCTGTCCGTTGCAGGCTGTACCTTTGTGATGGGGATTCCAGGGTCGGACGATATTATGCTGAATTATCAAACCACGTCTTTCCATGATGCACTGTATATCCGTCAAGTATTGGGGCTGAAACCTGCGCCTGAATATGATGCGTGGCTTAAGCGGGTGGACATTGTCGATGCGCAAACGGGCCGTTTAAGCTCGCAGATGCCAAGTGCTTTCCGTTCTTCTCTTGGTCGATTGTTAGGACATTAACTTAATGAAACGAACTATGAATCACATGCTTGCTTCTGGTGATCAAGGTGCAGATGAACCTTGGTGTCGAATCCTTGGCGAGATTTACGACGTTTTACCGACGCTAGAATCGGTCTTGGGCGTGCAGGGGTGAGTATTCCCACTCAAGAATTATTGGCTTTTCAGTTAGCGCATGCCAAAGCACAAGATGCGGTGCACACTCCATTGAATATTGGCCAGCTGATCAAGGATTTAAGCGCAATAAAGAGTGACTGTGCTCAGCCACCTCTATCGTTACGAAGCCGTGCAGAGAGTCGAAGTGTGTATTTACAGCGTCCTGATTATGGGCGTTTACTCCACCCTGACTCTGAACAGGTCTTATTGGATTATCGAAACACGACATCTCAGTCCTATGATTTAGTGGTTGTGTTGGCAGATGGATTGTCAGCTTTAGCTATTCAAGAAAATGCGACTCCTTTTCTACAGCTCTTGTTGCCGCAATTGGCGCGAGGACCTATACCTTGGCGTATTGGGCCTGTGTGTATTGTTGAGCAGGGGCGGGTGGCCGTTGGTGATCCTGTCGGTGAAATACTGCGCGCTAAGTGCGTGATGCTGTTAGTGGGCGAGCGCCCAGGTTTGAGCTCGCCAGACAGTATGGGGTTATATCTCACTTGGTCTCCAAAGGCGGGATTAACCGATGCCTACCGAAACTGTATTTCCAATATCCGAGAGGCGGGGCTGAGTTATGAAGAGGCGAATCGAAAGGCGTTGTATTTGCTCAACGAAGCGCGCAGGCAAGGTTTATCCGGCGTGCAGTTAAAAGATAGAACGGAAGATTTGGTGCTGACGAGTGATGAGGTTCGAGGAAATTTCTTAGTTTCAACAAAGGGTTAGTCGGTCTTCATTTAGGTGTGTTTTTTTAGGTTTTTTTGTCGTAATTGGTATTTATTTAAGAGTATTTTTCTATTATATAAGTGGTGCTGGACAATATCTCGTTAATTAAGAGTGTTTAAGAAAAGTAGGTGTTTCTATATATCTGTTTTTTAAGTATTAAATGTCCTTTCTATAGAAGAAAATAGTCTTATAGTCTTAAGTTTATAGCGCCTTTGTCGACTATAAAGCATCCACTATGAGGCCTATAATGGCCAACCATTCGGGGGAGCGCCCCACAACTTTTTCCTTTCCAAAAATAAACTTAAAGTGGTCTATTATGACTCAACTACGTCTTAAACAAGCGCTCATTCTTGTTATTGCTTTATGCCTAAGCGGAGGCGTTTACGCTGCTGCTGGGCCATTAGATCTTACCGCGACTCGCGCGGGTATCTTTACGTTAGTGATTTTTTTCTTGGCCTATGCCGTGGTCATGTGCGAAGAAAAAATCCACATGCGTAAATCTAAACCAGTATTAATTGCAGCCGGTATTATTTGGGCGGTGATTGGTTGGGTATATCTGAAAGAGGGCCTAGTGGGTGTTCCTGAGGATGCTTTTCGCCATACGTTATTAGAGTTTTCGGAGTTGATGCTCTTTTTATTGGTGGCGATGACCTATATTAATGCCCTTGAAGAGCGAAGAGTATTTGATGCTTTGCGTTCTTGGATGGTGCGTAAAGGGTTCAGTTTTAGAACTTTATTCTGGTTAACAGGATTTTTGTCGTTTTTTATCTCACCAATTGCGGACAACTTAACCACAGCATTGCTGATGTGTGCCGTTGTAATGAAAGTGGCGGAAGGACACAACCGATTTATTAACTTATGTTGTATCAATATCGTGGTGGCGGCCAATGCTGGTGGCGCATTTAGTCCTTTTGGCGATATTACAACCTTGATGGTATGGCAAGCAGGGCTTGTTAAGTTCAGCGAGTTTTTTGCCTTGTTCTTACCCTCTATGGTTAACTTTTTAATTCCTGCGGTCATCATGAGCTTGTTTGTTGAGAGCCAAAAGCCCACGGCGTCTGATGAAGAAGTGGAGCTTAAGCGTGGAGCAAGGCGGATACTGGCGCTATTCTTACTTACAATTGCCACGGCTGTTAGCTGTCACACATTGCTGCACCTCCCGCCAGTACTGGGGATGATGGTGGGCCTGGGTTACTTGCAATTCTTTGGCTACTTCTTGCGTATGACGCTGCCGAGCTCCTTAGCCAAAAAACGTTTGTTGGCGGAGCACGCAGGTGATAAAAAGCGTCTTGAGCGTTTAGGCAGCGTGGTGCCATTTGATGTCTTTAGTCGTGTAGCGCGAGCTGAATGGGATACCTTGTTATTCTTCTACGGCATTATTATGTGCGTTGGTGGGTTAGGTTTTATGGGGTATTTAGCGATGATGTCCGATATCCTCTACCTCCAATGGGATGCAACCTATGCCAACATTGCTTTGGGCGTCATTTCAGCCGTGATTGATAACATTCCGGTGATGTTTGCTGTTATTACCATGCAGCCAGATATGTCTCATGGACATTGGTTACTCATTACCCTAACGGCAGGTGTTGGTGGCAGTTTGCTGTCAGTTGGTTCTGCGGCAGGGGTGGCTTTAATGGGGCAGGCTCGCGGTATTTATACCTTTATGGGACATTTACGCTGGATGCCCGTCATTCTGCTGGGTTATGTGGCCAGCATACTTGTGCATCTTTGGTTAAATAAAGAACTGTTCAGCGTGTTCTAATGCATCAAGCGGAGGTCAATCTCCGCTGAAGTAAGACTTGGGTGGAGGAGCATGGTAGTATATCACCTTGATTCAGGTGACTTGCGAGAGTGTAAATCCACACAATGAGCTATCAGGTACTGGCACGCAAATGGCGGCCAAAACAATTCAAAGAAATGGTGGGGCAAGAGCATGTTCTTAAGGCATTAATCAATGCGTTGGACAATGATCGGCTCCACCATGCCTATCTTTTCACAGGGACCCGTGGGGTTGGTAAAACGTCGATTGCTCGTTTATTCGCAAAAGCGCTGAATTGTGAGCAGGGGGTGTCTTCTGAGCCATGTGGAGTGTGTACATCCTGTCGAGAAATAGCAGAAGGGCGCTTCGTCGATTTGATAGAGGTTGATGCAGCTTCACGAACGAAGGTTGAAGACACGCGCGAATTGCTGGAAAACGTACAATACGCCCCTAGTCATGGTCGCTTTAAAGTGTATCTCATCGACGAGGTGCACATGTTGTCGAATAGCTCGTTCAATGCGCTTTTAAAAACGCTTGAAGAGCCACCGGAGCATGTTAAGTTCCTGTTAGCGACGACAGACCCGCAAAAGTTACCAGTCACGGTGCTGTCGCGTTGTTTGCAATTTAATTTAAAAAACCTCAGTCCTCAACGTATTGTTGAACATCTGAACTACGTCCTAAATCAAGAGTCCATAAGCTTCGATGAAACGGCCTTGTGGTTGCTTGCGCGCAGTGCCGAAGGGTCGATGCGTGATGCTCTGAGCTTAACGGATCAGGCGATTGCATTTGGTTCTGGGGTGGTAGGCGAGGCAGATGTCAGGTCGATGCTTGGTACGATTGATCATCGCTTGGTCTATCAACTTTTAGCATTTATCGCGCAACAAGATGTGCGCCAAGTGATCGGTACTTTGCAGTCGTTGTCGCAGTTTACACCGGACTATTTCACCTTATTGGGGGACTTAGTCAGCTTGTTGCATCGAGTTGCGTTGGCACAGATGCTGCCAGATGCGATTGACAACAGTTTGGGTGATCAACAGCAAGTGCTGGAATTAGCTCAGTTGATGAGCGCAGAAGATGTTCAGCTTTTTTATCAGATCGGCTTAATGGGGCGTAAAGACATGCCCTATGCTCCAGATTTGAAAGAAGGTTTAGAAATGGTCTTGTTGCGAATGCTGGCATTCAGGCCTGCGAGTGTGGCTGCAAGACCTGTTACACTGGCTGCTCAGCCACTGGACAGGGTTGATAAGGGGCGGTCAGATGGAGTGGCGATGAATGAGGCCTCTCCGGTTTCCGCAGCCTCAAGTCCGGCGCCCCTGCCAAGTGTTCAGGCTCAGCCAGATCCGGTCGCGGTGAGCCGTGTGGTGCCTGAGCTTAACAGGCCCATGCAAGAGGATGTACCGCCTTGGGAAGATGTTCCCGAGATCGCATCGTCTGAGTCCAATGCAGAGTACGAGGTTGAGTCCACTCAAAAAAAGTCTGAACCCTTAGCTCAAGATAGGCCAGCCGCGCCCCAAGAGGATGAGCGCATATTGGCTGTGAGTCAGCCATTGGAGAGCGCCGTTCGAGCTGAGGGACATCCTGGTGTGGAAGAGCAAGAGCAAGAGGCTGCTCCTATAGAAGAGGCTGCTCCTATAGAAGAGGTTGCACCGCAGCCAATGGGGCAGACGTATACACTTGCAGAATTGCGTCCAAATGACTGGGTGCACGTGTGTGCATCCATTGGTTTGACGGGGATGACTGAAAGTATTTGCCGAAATTTATCCCTAGAGCGGGTTGAAAATGATCAGCTTTGCTTTCATTATCCGCCGGAACAGGCTGCATTGTTAAATCCAACGCAGCAAGGGCGTATTACAGATGCTCTTGCTGCGTATTTTGGAACAGGGGTGGGCGTGCAGTTTGTTCAGGCTGCGCAAACCTTAGAAACCCCTGCACAATACCGTTTACGCAAGCGCGCTGAGCGTCAAGCATTAGCCGTCAAATCATTACAAGACGACCCTATGGTCAAAACAATTTTACAGCAATTTTCGGCTTACCTAGATGAATCATCGGTGGTGCCGATCGAGCCAAACGAGTGAGGAAAAAAGCATGATGAAGAATATGGGGAACCTGATGAAGCAGGCCCAAAAAATGCAAGAAGAAATGCAGCGAGCTCAGGAAGAAATTGCAAAAGCTGAGGTCAAAGGTGAGTCAGGGGCAGGTCTTGTAAGTATTGTCATGAATGGCCGTCACGATGTTAAAAGCGTGAGCATTGATGACAGTTTGATGGAAGAAGACAAAGAAATACTGGAAGACCTGATCGCAGCGGCGGTGAATGATGCCGTCAGAAAAGTTGAACAGAGCACGCAGGAGCGTATGGCGAAAGTCACAGGTGGTATGGGAATTCCACCTGGATTTAAAATGCCGTTCTAAATATGTCGTTTAGTCCCTTATTACAGCAGTTGATCACGGCATTGCGATGCTTGCCTGGGGTTGGGCCAAAATCGGCCCAGCGCATGGCCTTGCACTTGTTAGAGCGTGAAAGAGACAGTGCGCGTCATTTGGCAAATGCATTGCATGAAGCCGTTGAAAAAATAGGTGAGTGCCAAGTCTGTCACACCCTATCTGAAACGCCTGTGTGCGATATTTGCGCGGATGATACGCGTGATAAACAGGTTATGTGCGTTCTTGAATCGCCTGTCGATTTGATTGCAATTGAGCAAACAGGTGGGTTCCGAGGCGTCTACTTTGTCCTGAAAGGCCATTTGTCGCCTATTGATGGCATAGGACCTGATGACTTAGGTATTGGGCATTTGTTGGAGCGAGTGGCCAATGAAGGGGTTAAGGAATTAATCTTGGCAACCAATCCCAATGTTGAGGGAGAGGCAACGGCACACTTTATTGCTGCCCAAATACGCGATGCAAATGTCAGAGTGAGCCGTATTGCTCACGGTGTTCCTGTGGGCGGCGAGTTAGAATTTGTGGATGGCGGAACACTGGCGCATGCATTAGCAGGGCGACGTACATTACAACGAGATATTAAATGACAATAGAACCTGTCGAACAGCCGTATCCTTTGCTTGATGCTGGCGCTGCTCAGCCTATTTGGGTTACAGATCAGCGAGCATTGGTTGAGCTTTGTGAACAGTGGTCACAAGAACCTTTGTTGACAATCGATACAGAGTTTATTCGCTTTGATACGTTTTACCCTGTACCGGGCCTGATTCAATTGGCCGATCGTCAGCATTGCTATTTGATTGATCCTTTAGCAATAGACGATATGAGTGCCTTGATTGCATTGCTGATGAACCCCGCTGTGTTGAAGGTTTTTCATGCCTGCAGCGAGGACTTAGAGCTCTTTCGCAACAGTTACGGTGTTGTTCCTGCGCCCTTATTTGATACGCAAATTGCGGCAGCATTTGCGAATTGGGGATTTAGCATGGGGTTGCAGCGTTTGGTTAAGCATGCTCTCAACATAGACTTGGGTAAAGCGCAAACAACCTCGGATTGGTTGCAGCGTCCTTTAACGCCGGAGCAGGTGCATTATGCCGCCTTAGATGTTGCTTACTTGGGCAATATTGCAGTCCGTTTAATGCATGAGCTAAAGCAGTTGGGGCGTTTGGATTGGGTGCTTGAAGAGAGCGCGTTGTTAGCGGACTCTTCTCGTGATGCAGACCCATCGGGTCAGGAGTATTACCGACGCTTTACACAACTGAACGTTAACTCGGACGAAGCCTTGGCCGCTTGTCGTGATCTTGCCGCCTGGCGTGAGCAGGCCTGCCGAGCACGTAACCTTTGTCGGCCAAAAGTTCTGCGTAATGAGGTCATCTTGGACATTATCCAGCAATGGCCATCGACATTGGAGGAGTTGAGTGCAATTAAGGATATGCGCAGAAGTGCCGTGCAAGAAGATGGTCAGGCTATTTTGGCGATTTTGAAAGACGCAAAGGCTTCGGCTGAAGCAAATCCACCGAAGCCAATCCATTTGCCAGCTCATGTATATCGAAGCAAAGAGCTAAAGAAGTTGTTGAGTCTTGCGCGCGAAGTGGCAAAGCGCGAAAACATTCTGCCGGAGCTCATCGCTCGGCGTAAAGATGTAGAAAAATTAATTAATTCGCAGAGTGAAGAGGGGGCGTATCGATTGCCCCGCACTTTGGTGGGTTGGCGTAAAGCACTCGTCGGTGATTTGATGCTAAGTCGTCTGCAAAGTTTTGATAATGAGAGTGATTGAAAATGTTGATCTGTTCGATCTACCGTAGTTCGCGTAAAGATGAAATGTATTTGTATGTGGACAAGCGCGATGGTTTAAAAAAAGTACCTGAAGTGCTGCTGGATAAGTTTGGAAAAGCCCAGCATGTGATGGACATGCCGATGACAACTCAGCGTCAGTTGGCTAGGGTAGATGTTAACGATGTTTTAAGCTCGATTCAGGACAAAGGGTTTTTCTTGCAAATGCCTCCTCCTAAAGAGGATTACCTGCTGGATTTGTTTCCGGACCGCCCTGAAACAGGGGTTAGATAAGCGTGGCGCAAGAGGTATTTTGGCGCCGTAAGACGCTGGCTGAGATGAGTCCGACTGAGTGGGAATCCTTGTGCGATGGGTGTGCCTTGTGCTGTTTGCATAAGGTTGAAGATGAAGACACCGATGAGGTGTTTTACACCACAGTCGTGTGCCATTTGTTGAATGATGAAACCTGTCAGTGTACCCGCTATGCTGAACGGACGCAATTGGTTCCGATTTGTGTGCAATTAAAACCAGAAGACGTTGAAGCTTTTCATTGGTTACCACCCACATGTTCATATCGTTTGATTCATGAGGGTAAGGATTTACCTCATTGGCATCCATTGTTAACGGGCTCTCCAGACAGTGTGATCGACGCACATGCTTCCGTTTTAAGTGTGTATGAAGTCAAAGATAATGAGATCGATGAGGATGATTTGGTTGATTATGTGATTGAAGAGGCCGTTTTCTTCCGCAGTCGATAAGTGCATCTGAGTCTTTATTGTATTGAGCATTAAAAACAAAAAAGGAGCCGAATGGCTCCTTTTTATTGATCCAGAGGGATCGGATGTTAAAGATTAGCTGTTTTGGTTAGCTAATTGTTGCTTGATCAAATCACCGATAGTGGTTGGACCTGCAACGTCAACTTCTTGATTGCGAACAGCGCTGATCGCAGCTTTCTCTTCAGCTTGGTCTTTCGCTTTGATTGACAAGCTGATTGCGCGGTTGCGACGATCGATGTTGATGATTTTAGCTTCAACTTTGTCGCCTTCTTTCAGAGCTGTTGTCGCATCTTCGATGCGGTCAGATGAAATTTCAGACACTTTTAGTTGAGCTTCAACGCCTTCGAGTAATTCGATAACAGCGGCTTTAGCGTCAACGCTCTTCACAACACCGTTAACAATCGCACCTTTCTCATGGCTTGCAACGAATTCAGCGAATGGATCGCTTTCTAGTTGCTTAACGCCTAAAGAAATGCGCTCTTTCTCAGCATCGATAGACAGGATAACGGCTTCAACTTCATCGCCTTTCTTGAATTGACGCAGAGCTGTTTCAGCATCGGCTTCCCAAGAAATGTCAGACATGTGAACCAGACCGTCAAGATCGTTGTCTAGACCCACGAAGATACCGAAGTCAGTGATTGTCTTGATGGTTCCACGAACCTTGTCACCTGCAGCGTACTGCTCAGAGAAGGTCACCCATGGATTTGCTGTGCACTGCTTGATACCTAAGGAGATACGGCGACGCTCTTCATCAACATCAAGGATCATCACTTCAACTTCATCACCGATCTGAACGATCTTAGATGGGTGAATGTTTTTGTTTGTCCAAGACATTTCAGACACGTGAACCAAACCTTCTACACCGTCTTCGATAGATGCGAAGCAGCCGTAATCAGTCAGATTGGTAACACGAGCAGCGGTTTTGCTGCCAGCAGGGTAACGGTTTTTGATCGCTTCCCATGGATCTTCAGACAGTTGCTTCAGACCTAAGGAGATACGGCCAGAATCTTTGTCAAACTTGATGATGCGAACAGAGATTTCATCACCTGGGTTCAGCATTTCGCTTGGGTGAGAAATGCGCTTCCACGCCATGTCTGTGATGTGCAATAGACCGTCAACACCACCTAAGTCGATGAACGCACCGTAGTTAGTCAGGTTCTTAACAAAACCTTTAACCACTTGGCCTTCATCCAGAGTCGCAAGCAACTCATCGCGTTGTGCACTGTTAGCTTCTTGCATAACAGCACGACGAGAAACAACGATGTTGTTACGCTTTGGATCAAGCTTGATGAGTTTGAATTCAAGCTCTTTTCCTTCAAGGTGATCAACGTCGCGAACAGGGCGAACATCAACCAATGAACCTGGTAAGAAACCTTGAATGTTATTGATGCTAACCGTAAAGCCACCTTTGACTTTGCCAGAGATGTAACCTTTAACGGTTTCTTCAGCGTCAAATTTGCTCTGCAGAACTTCCCACGCCTCTGAACGCTTAGCTTTTTCACGAGAAAGACGCGTTTCACCAAAGCCATCTTCAACGGCTTCGAGTGCGACTTTAACGGTATCGCCAATTTTGATTTCCAGTTCATTGTTGTCGTTCAGGAACTGTGAACGAGGAATGATGGCTTCAGATTTTAAACCCGCGTTAACGGTAACCCAGTCGCTGTCGATATCAACGACTTCGCCCATCACCAAGGTGCCTGGAGTCATATCCAGAGAAAGTAGGGATTCTTCAAACAGATCAGCAAAGCTTTCGCTCATGAAATTGTCCTATAGTTCGCTGCAGAATTGCAGCTTCCAGCCTGTAACGCCAGTTATACAGGGTCGGTTATCGTTAATATGAACAACAGGCACCTATGCTGGCGATGATACCTGCTTTCAAAAAAGAGAACGAATTATACAGCGACTGAAGGCCGCTGAACAGTATTTGAGCAATATATCTGCCGTGAGTCTAACGTAGATTGGGGAGCTCATTTTGAAATTGTGTGCGAAGCTCTTGCTGGCAAGGTGGAAGTACGGTTTCTAAATCCTCCTGTAGCTCCTCTGGCAGGAGTGTTGTGTCGGGAGCATTAAAATAGGCGCGAATCAATTGCTCCTCACGCATGTTGTTCGCAGCAAGCTGCACCGCATCACCTACGCAAAACATATAAGCAGGCAGATATTCCAACACTAAACGTGTGCGCTGAGCAGAATCCAGCATCAGATGATTGGTCTCAACAAAACGTTTGTACTCCATAAGACCCGCAGCGGCCATGGTTTCTTGTCTGAATGGACTGAAGCGGGCAACATCGGGAGACTGTTGCAAGTAAATTTGCAACATGCTGCCAACTCTTGAGAGCTCTTGGTTGAAGCTTTCAGGCGCGAAGTGCTCGTTAATTTTCACAGACTCCTCAAGTCGAGCCACTTGCGCTTTCAGTGCATCAATTTCCTTTTGCAGAACTTGGTTTTCGGTGATCAACAAATTTCTGTCTCTAACTAATCCGTGCACAACTCGCTCACCGGGGGTCAGTTGCCCTGAGCCAAAGGTGGAGGGCAGTTGGGTTGCGCCCAAGGTGCCGACAGAGGCTTCGTCTGTTCTAGGGGCACCTGTTAAGTCAAAGCCAAACTTTTCAAGGTCAACAGTGTTGCGTTCGTGTTGGGACATCATGGTTGAATAAATAAAAAAACCAACCCCCCCAGAACAAGTAATAATACAACGCCAATAATAGCCGTGTTTTTAGCTGACATATTGATTACTGCCTAGGGTTATTGACACGACCATTGTTTTGCGCTGTGTGGCGTAAATTTAAATCAATAAAGTCAATAGTGATCTCGGCTGATTCAATTAATGCAGACTCTGACTCAGGATTTATGATCCGGCCCTGATTGTCTTTCGGTAGCAGGTCGTCAAGCTCCGACAACACTTTGATGGGTGGTTCACCTTTCGCCATGCGACGCTGATTTTCAGTCGTAATCTGCCATTGCTCAATTTCATCTCGCTGCTCTCTTACACGTGAAATGTTAAGAGGGACTTTTGTTTGATCACGCTGCTCTTTGCTGCGTTCAACATGACGACGCATGAAGATGAAATCTGGATTGAGCTCTGACCTGACAAGATGCAAATGGCTCAATTCACTGATGTAGGGTGTCAAACTGGGAAAACGACCGTATCTCACCGGGTTGACGGTGTCCCAAGGCAACGCTCCTTCAAGAGCACTTTCACCGATTTGGCTTTCGTCAAAGAGGGTAGGGAACTCAATATCTGGAACAACCCCTTTGTTTTGTGTGCTCTCGCCTGAAATTCGATAGAATTTTGCATGCGTTAACTTAAGTTGGCCGTGATCAAGCGGCAGCAGGGTTTGAACCGTGCCTTTACCAAAGGTACGACCTCCGACAATGATGCCTCGGTTGTAATCTTGAATGGCTCCGGCAAAGATTTCAGACGCAGAGGCGCTCAATCGATTCACCATGACCGTTAACGGACCACTCCATGCTACTTTAGGATCAAAGTCACCTAGAATATCCACTCGCCCATTTGCATCTCGAATTTGCACAGTGGGGCCGCGAGTTATAAACAATCCTGTTAGCTCGTTCGCCTCTCTAAGAGAGCCACCACCATTGTTGCGGAGATCGATGATTAACGCATCGATGTCGTCTTCTTGTTTAAGTTGTGCGATCAGGCGTTCAACATCACGGGTCGTACTTTTGTACTCAGGGTCACCGGCTTGCATCGCGGCAAAGTCAATGTAAAAAGCGGGTATTTCGATAACCCCGACCTTAAATGTCTGATTATTGCGATCTATTTCAAGCACTTTTTTCTGAGCGGCTTGTTCTTCGAGGCGAACCTTGTCGCGAATAATGGTGACGACTCGGCGTGCGGTACGATCGATGGAATCAGCGGGTATGATTTGCAAACGAACCGTGCTCGATTGAGGGCCACGAATAAGTTTAACAACATCGTCCAAACGCCAGCCTACAACATCCTCAATGGGGCCTTCTTCGCCTTGGCCAACCCCTACGATCAAATCAGAAGGGCGAAGTTGCCCACTCTTATCAGCAGGTCCAGCTGGCACCAAACGAACAATTTTGGTGTATTCATCTTCACCCTGTAGCACAGCACCTATGCCTTCAAGCGACAGACTCATATTGATCTGGAAATTCTCTTGATTTCTAGGCGAAAGGTACTGGCTATGTGGATCAAATTCATGGGCAATGGCGTTTGCAAAACGCTCAAACACATCTTCATGATTGGTTTGTTCAAGTCTTGCTCTTTGGCTTTCATAACGCTTGATTAGGGTTTGCTTTGCTTCACCCAATGTTTGATCAGAAAGTTTTAGACTGATCAAGGCATTTTTTAAGCGCTTATACCATAAGGCGTTCATGGCTTCGCTTGAGTTAATCCAAGGTGCTTCGCTTCGATCCGTTTCAAGTTCATGATCATTGTTAAAATCAAAAATATGCTGATCATCGGATAATAAAGACAGTAAGAAATCAATTCGGTCTAAGTTACGTTTATGAAAAACGTTGTAAATATCGAAGCCTGTTTGGCTCTTACCTTCATAAATTTCTAAACCGAGCGTGTATCGAACGGGCTCAAAGTTGGCAATGTCTTCTTCGTAGAAGTAGATTCGAGAGGGATCCAGATCTTTAAAAAAACGATCAAAGATATTGGATGACAACTCGGGATCAAGCTGTTTTCCACTGTAATGATTTTGCTGGAGTGCTGAAATCACATCCCGTAGCGCCTGCTCATGTTCAGGTTGAGGATTGAATCGAGCATGAGCAGTATTGATCAGCAACAACAGCCCAAATAAAAGGCTGAGCAGTATCGGGTGTTTCAATCTTCTGGTCATATCAAACGTATTCCTGACTTTATCGTCTTAAGCATGAGACTTGATAACCTATACGCAAGTTCCTTAAAAACAGAGCGCTAAGCATACAATTCTGCAGAATCCTATGTAGTGTTCAACAATGCTAATGTAAAATATTCTCTATGTCGTGTCTTGGAGAGAAAAGTGTCGTATAGATTGTGCTTTAGATTCGCTTTGATTGCTACCTTCATTTGCATTTGTCTGATGACTCAGGGCTGCTCTGAAGATGCAGACAGGGATGCTTTTCGTCAGACCTTAATCGATAAGGCGTTAAATGATGAAACTCGGCAACAGGGTGATGCGTTTTTAGCACAAAATCGCCAAAATGAAGGCGTTGTGGTGTTGAACAGTGGTGTTCAGTTTCGCCAGTTACAAGTTGCTGATGACCCCCAAGCGAGCCCGCCGGGAAGAAGGGATCGCGTGACGGTGCACTATGAAGGGCGTCGTATTGACGGTCATGTCTTTGACAGTAGCTATGCAAGAGGAGCGCCCTCTACCTTTCCTGTAGATGCTTTGATTCCCGGATGGTCCGAAATTCTAGTGCAAATGCGTCCAGGTGAGATTCGAGAGGTCTATATTCCTGCAGACTTAGCCTATGGGGCACGTAGCCCATCACCGGATATTCCTGCAAATTCGGCTTTGATTTTTATTGTTGAGCTGCTCCAATCGGAGTCCATCTCTCATCCCGCTTCCCACTAAGGAGTTTTCATGCAACCGTCAGTGTTTATTCATGATTTAAAACTGTTTTTGGATGCATCACCGACCCCCTTCCATGCTGTTCAGCAACTCAAACATCGTTTTGAAACTGCGGGCTTTGTCGAGCTGTCTGAGTCTGCTTCCTGGGTGTTAACGCCGGGGCAAGGGTATTTCACACTTAAAAATGGGTCCTCTATCCTAGCGTGGCGTCAACCCACTGAGTCGGTTGGCTTTGCCGCAGGGATGCGCATGACGGGAGCGCACACCGATTCGCCCTGTTTGCGTGTGAAGCCGCAACCGGAAATGCATCGGCATGGATACAGTCAGTTGGGTGTCGAGGTCTATGGTGGCGCGTTATTGAATCCTTGGTTTGATCGCGACCTTTCTCTGGCGGGGCGTGTGACCTTTCGTACATCGACAGGGGCGTTAAACAGCCAATTGATCGATTTTAAAAAACCGATTGCGGTGATTCCAAGCTTGGCGATACATTTGGATCGTGAGGCCAATGCGTCACGCAGTATCAATGCTCAGACCTATTTGCCGCCTATTCTCGGTCAAACACAAGAAAAAACGGATTTTCGTGAATTTTTAAAAACCTATATCGAGTCCAATGCATCTGTATCAATCGATAAGGTATTGGATTATGAGCTGTCGTTCTACGATGTAAATCCCGCAAATACCGTTGGATTGTCCGATGAGTTCATTACATCTGCTCGACTGGATAATCTTTTGAGTTGTTTTATTGGTATGCAGGCCTTGATTGAAGCAGCGCCCGGCCCCTGTCAGTTATTGATTTGTAATGATCATGAAGAGGTTGGAAGTGCCAGTGCTTGTGGCGCTCAAGGGCCGATGCTAAGTCAATGGTTAGAGCGCGTGCTGCCGAAAACGGACGAGCGTTGGTCTATTTTGGCTCGGTCTTTGTTTGTCTCTGCTGATAATGCACATGGCATACATCCGAACTTTGCCGACCGACACGATGAGAATCATGGGCCGAAATTAAATGCGGGTCCTGTGGTGAAAATCAATTCAAATCAACGCTATGCGACCAACAGTGAGACCAGTGCTATTTTTCGTAACTTAGCTGAATCCATTCAGGTACCTGTGCAATGCTTTGTGGTACGCAGCGATATGGCATGTGGCAGTACCATCGGACCCATCACCGCGACGGAAACAGGCATTGCCACTGTTGATGTTGGCGTGCCTCAGTTTGCCATGCACTCCATCCGCGAAATGGCTGGGGTGAAGGATGCTTTCTACCTGTATCAGATCTTACAGAGCTTCAATGCAACGAAGGCTCTGTAAGACACCGGAAAAGAGAGTTGCGACTGAGTGAATAGATCACTTAGTCGCTTTTTTGTTTAATGCGGATGCGGGGTTTTAAATCGAGGTTTTGTCGATAAATCTCAAGCTCTTCTTCGGTCTCCAAGCCGCTGAGCAGTCGGTGGCTGTCTTCATCGTAACAATTCACCAATTCATCTTTGATGGTTCGATCCCAAACGGGGATGCCAACAAAATACCCCGCACGACCAATGGCATGAGCTGCAATTGGGGCCGTAATTAAAATGAAAATGATAACAGCAAGCCCTTTGGCAGATACCACGGCATCAAAAAAATGGAACATTGCTGCGACCATCATCAATGCGATCCCTAAAGCACCGGCCTTAGTTGTGGCGTGCATTCGAGTGAGCAGGTCGGGTAATCGAATAATGCCAATTGCCGCCAGTAAGGTGAAAATCGCGCTCGATAGCATCAGTAGTTTTATAATCCAATCAATCATTACGCGGACCTCCTCGTTCTAAAAAGCGGGCGAAGCCAATGGCCGCTAAAAATGCGGTTAAAGCGGCAACAATGGCAACATCAATGAAGCTCGACGTGTCCGTATAAATCGCATACGCCCCGATCATCCCAACAATAATGGATGCCAATAATTCCAGAGCCACCACTCGGTCAGGCAGGGTAGGTCCAATAATTAATCGAATAAACACCAATACCATCGAAATACTAAAGATGATAAATGTTAAGTAAATGACAAATTGCACAATAACCTCCTGCGCCTAGCGTAAAATTTCTAAAGCCCGACGTTCCATCTCTTTTAAGCTGGCTCTAAGCGCAGGCTCATCATCGAGAAACATGGCGTGGATAAACAAAACACGACGATCATCCGAAACGTCTAGGCTAAGAGTGCCAGGGGTTAATGAAATAAGGTTGGCCACCATGGTTATCTCCATGTCTGTTTTTGCATCCAGAGGCATCGCGATAACGCCAGGTTTCATATGCCAGATAGGTGTGACGATATCAAAGCCAACTTTTAAGTTGGCCATGATCAGCTCTTTAATAAAAAAGCAGATGAATCGAAACAGTCTGGGGAGGCGGCTTGTATATCCCCTAAGAACTGGGATTTGACGTTGCATTAATCCCAAGACTAAGTAGCCAACGATCATGCCTGCAAGCAGGTTGTAGCCACTGAGATCGCCTGTCAAAACGACCCAAATCAGAGCTAAGAGTAGATTCCACATAAATGCAATCATGGTGTTTCTCCCAAAACCGCTTCAATGTACAACGCCGGATTTAGCAGTTGTTTGGCGGATGCCTCTGCTATCTCATAGATGGGTTGACCGTTAAGACCTATAAACAAGGTGCATGCACCCAGCAAAACCACCGGAATGTAGAGAAACGCAAGGCTTGAAGGCGTAGCCGATGGGCTGCTATCGACGCTAGAGTGATTCTCTGGTAAGGGCTTCCAAAAGACCTCTGCCCAGATTTTGATCATCGAGTAGAGCGTGAGTAAGCCGACAATTAATGCAATGGCTGTAACGACCCAAGCTTCCGCTTCAATACCTGCACGTATGATAATGAACTTGGCAAAAAAGCCAGACAGAGGGGGTAGACCTGCCAGTGAGAGTGCAGGAATTAAAAATAATATACTGAGATAGGGTCTATCCTTGTATACACCGCCTAATTTCTTTAAATCATAGGTTCCCAACAGTCGGTGAACGATACCGCTGATGAGGAACAGATTGGTCTTCACAATGATGTGATGCATGATGTAGAACACACCGCCCACCAGAGCTAGTGGCGTAAACAAGGCCAAGCCTAGCAGCATATAGCCAATCTGGCTGACAATGTGAAACGACAAAATTCGCCTAAACTCAAACTGTGCGGCGGCACCTAATACGCCCGTCAGCATGGTAAAGGCTGCCCCCCAAAGTAATAGTTGATGTGTAAACTCAGGGCTTTGGTTGAAGATCAAGGTAAACACTCTGAACAGTGCATACACGCCGACTTTGGTTAAAAGCCCTGCGAACAGCGCGGACACAGCGACCGGTCCTGTGTGGTAAGAGGCTGGTAGCCAAAAGAAAAGTGGGAAGGCAGCCGCTTTAATGCCAAAGGCGATCATAAACATCACCGCAATGACATCCACCAGTCCTGTGTGTTCGGTTTGCGAGAGTTTTACCGCAATGTCCGCCATGTTCAGTGTGCCGACCAAGCCATAGAGCAAGCCAATCGCACTTAAGAAAATGGCGGAGGATAATAGGTTGAGCGTGACATACTTGATTGCTCCCTCCATTTGCGCACGTTCACCACCCAGAATTAACAAGGCAAATGAGGCAATGAGCATGACTTCAAACCAGACGTACAGGTTAAAAATATCGCCTGTTAAAAACGACCCAGCAACACCGGCCAGCAGCAAGTGCATGAGTGGGTAGTAGCCGAACTTTTCATGGCTTGGAGAGGCTGACGAGAGAGAGTAAATCGCGATAGCGACGGCCATCATCCCCGTTAAAACCACCATGATGGCACTGAGCAAGTCGGCCACCAGCGTGATGCCGTAGGGCGCCATCCAGCCACCCATATGCATAACAACATGCCCATGATCCAGAACACTGATGAGCAGCCAGATACTGCAAATCAGCAGGGTCACCGAACCAATAATGCCGAGTACGCGTTGCATTAGATTTGAACGCCACGCAATCAGCGACAAAGCTCCAAACAATAAAGGAACTAAAATGGGTAACGCAACTTCAGCTCTCACGTGTCGGTATCCTTCATTTCATCGAGGTTGTCAGTATGAATGATGTTATAGGCACGATGGATTAAAACAACCGCAAAGGCCAATACGCCAAAGGCAATGACAATCGCTGTCAAAATCAAGGCTTGAGGCAAAGGGTCGGCAATAATGCCATCGGGTTGCATTGCACCCAACGGAATAAGGGGTGGGGCTCCACGTGTCATACCGGCTGACGTGAAAATCAACAAGTTTGCGGCATTGGACAGTAGCATAAGTCCAATCACAAGCTTAACGATACTGCGCCGTAGCATCATGTAGATTGCAGACGCATACAGGCAACCCGTAACGATGGCCATAATGGGTTCCATAGAAATCTCCTTAACGCTCTTCAGTTTCAGTGAGGGCGACCAGCATGGTCATGACTGAACCCAAAACGGTTAGATACACACCAATATCAAAAAACAAAGGGGTTGAAAGCTTAATTTCCGTGCCACCTGGCAATAAAATTGGCCACCATTGCGCGGTTAAAAAGGCCTGCCCATGAAACCAGGCCGGGAAGGCCGAAAGCATCGCAATCAATAAACCCACGCCGATGAAGTTACGAGGATCAACTCGCATGAGATCTCGTGTGACAGCGGCGCCAAAGGTGAATAAATACAAGGCGAACGCACCGGATGCGACCAATCCTGCGATAAAGCCTCCACCCGGTTCGTTGTGACCTCTCAGCAAAAGAAAAACCGAAAACACCAGTTGTAAGGGCACCAAGAAACGTGCAGCAACATGTAAAATCAGTGTACCTGGCTTCATCATATTACACGTCCTCCTGTTTGTGCTTGTTCAGCTGCGCCGATGGCGAAGAGAATTGGTCTGGATCGGTTAAGGGAGTAACGTCGTCGTTCTCTGATGCAAAGGTGTTTTTTGGTGGCAGGATTAAGGTGCCTGCATAATGATTTGCACCGGGAGCGGTATCAGGACGGAATTTGATCATGCATAAACGCCCATGGCTGCCAGCGCCAGTACAAAAATTTCACCCAGTGTATCCAGTGCTCGATAGTCCACCAAGATGACATTCACGATATTGCGTCCATAAGCCAAGGGTTGGCTATTTTCGATCATGTAGTCTGAAATGGGTGGGAAGAGTTGAATGTCAATCGTGACCATAATCAGCAATGTAATGAGTATCCCCGTTAAAATGGCGACGGCGGCATCACGCCCACGTTCGGCTGTGGTGGAAATATTGCCAAATCCGGGCAGTCTGAATAGCAC
This sequence comes from Nitrincola nitratireducens, assembly GCF_000585235.1. Taxonomy (NCBI): domain Bacteria; kingdom Pseudomonadati; phylum Pseudomonadota; class Gammaproteobacteria; order Oceanospirillales; family Oceanospirillaceae; genus Nitrincola; species Nitrincola nitratireducens. The sequence continues at coordinate 205,518 of NZ_AONB01000001.1, forward strand.
CAACACCAATAGAATAACGGTTAAGGTTTCAACCAATATCTGTGTAATGGCGAGATCGGGTGCGCTGAAAAGTGTGAAGAACAGTGCAACAGCATAACCAACGACGCCCATTGCCGCTACGGCACCCAAACGTGAGTGGGTAATGCACGCTGTGACGGCCGCCGTGACCAGCAGCAGAGCGACAATGATTTCATGCAAATACACGCTGACATCCCAGTTCCAATGTAGCTGATAGCGTTGGGTGAGGGTGTAACCCGTGAGTAGCACAAAGGTGAGAATAATGGTTCTAAGGTAACTGCGCATAGAGCCATTTTGTAAGAGGGAGGTTTGCCATTGCGCAATGTAGACAATGCCATCCATAAAGCGGAAATAGCTTGCTTCTGGGCCGCGTTGTATCAGCGGATTCAGTAAGCTGAGAAGCGAACGTACCGACTCCCAACGCTTAAAGACCAAGATACCGAGTCCCAAGCTGATGAAGGAAATCAAAAGCGCCCAATTAAAACCATGCCATAAGGACAGATAGCCATCAATGGGTTGAGACCACACGCTTGCCGCTGCAGGTAGAACAAACCATTGACCCGCCATACCGGGCATTAATCCCATGAGCAATGATAAAGACGTCAATACAACTGGACCTGCCAAGAGTTCAAGTGGGGCTTCATGCGCTTTCTTAGGCGTGCTTTGCAAGGTTCCAAAGAAGGGTTTGATCGCAATAATCGCGGCAACAGCCACAACTAACACAGATGAGGCAATGACCAATAACAGTATCCACTTGCTAAGGCTTGATTGAACCAGCGCATCCAGCATAAGTTCCTTTGCAACAAAGCCAAATAAAGGCGGGAGGCCTGCCAGGGAAAAGGCCGCGACGAGAGTACAGATGGCGGTGATGGGCATCAGGTAGCGAAGTCCGCCGAGTTGGGTAACGTCACGTGTTCCTGTTTCGTGATCGACAATCCCAGCTAACATGAACAACGCACCCTTATACAGGGAGTGGCCCACTAAATAGGCGGCAAAGGCCATCATGGCCAGTTCGGTGCCTATGCCAAGAAGAAGGGTCAGGGTTCCCAGTGCCATGACCGTTGAATAGGCCAGCAGTTTCTTTAGATCGGTGCTGCGAATGGCTAAAAAAGCACCCGTAAACATCGTGAAGGCACCAAAACTTGTCAGCAGCGTCATCCACAATGCTGTGCCTCCAAGCTCCGGTTGAAGTCTCGCCATCAAATAAATACCCGCTTTCACCATCGTGGCTGAGTGAAGATACGCACTGACTGGCGTGGGGGCTGCCATGGCATTGGGCAACCAAAAATGGAAGGGAAATTGTGCGGACTTGGTGAACGCACCGAGCAAAAGGCAAATGAGCATGCCTGCATAAAGGGGGTGCTCTGTCAGCACTTGATTGCTGTTGAATATTTCTTGAAGCGAGTAACTGCCTGATACATAAGCCAGCATGACTAAGCCAGCCAGTAAGGCTAAGCCACCAGCAACGGTCACGATCAACCCTTGTAAGGCGGCTTTACGCACATCCGCTTGGTGGTGATTAAAACCGATTAGTAAATAGGAGGTGATGCTGGTCAGCTCCCAGAATACGAAGAGTGTAATCAAATTGTCGGAGAGCACGAGACCCAGCATAGAGCCCATAAACGACATTAAAATCACTAAGAATCGAGGTAAAGAAGGATGCCCTTTAAGGTAGTTGCCCGCATATATCAGTATGAATGTACCAATAAAGCAAATCAGCAACGCGAACATCAGCGACAGCCCATCCAGCATCATGGTGAAGGAAATGTCGAGCCCCGGAATCCAAGCATGTTCATGGATGATGGTGTTCCCAGATGCAATCTCGGGAATAAATTGTGCAAACCAAAGTGTTAACCCTGCCGGTAACAAGGCCAAGAGTTTGCTTGTGCGGTCCTTATGTTTGCCGTATAGCCAAGGCACACAGGCGGCAAGTATAAAGATGAGTAAGACGGCTAATTGCATAGTCTCTTCACTACCTTCTAGTTGATTTATAAGGGCATATCCTTCGCAACATTCAGAATAGGGACTCATTGTTTACGACAATAGTTCAATCATTTTAGTAATTTTTTCTAAAAGTTACAGGGTGGTGTTCATTTTAACAGTATGGTATGGGGGGTAGTTTCGGTCATTCACTGAGTTGTGTTTAGGGCGTGTAATTTATTAATTTGTATTGCATTGCAAAATAAATAGCGTTTTGTGTTATTCTGTAAATGATCACAAAGAGTACTTTAATTTCATCGATTTGTCGTAATTAGATAGATATGAGTCTTTTTCTCGATAGTTCTGGTCATGGTCAGCTGTTAATTTGATGATGCAAATCAAAGTATTTTTTGTGTGTATGCTGTGGCTAGGTCAGAGTTGTGGCGATAGCTAACCATTTATTGAACTAAACACTTCAGGGAGTGTGTGCCCAGATGAGCGAACACAATAAAGTGAATGATCCCATGTCTCCAGATGGAGAGGTGAACCCAATCGATACCGACTACCAGATCGGTCAAGATAACATTGCTGTTAAAATTGGTCCTTTTGGTTTGGACATCCACAACCGCGTTTTCCTGATCTCAGGGATATCGGTCATTGCATTTGTCGTGCTAACGCTGGCATTTCAAAACCAAGTCGGCCCCATGTTTGGAAGTATGAGAGGCTGGTTAACATCAAATCTGGACTGGTTTTTTATCAGTGCCGGTAATATTTTCGTTCTCATTTGCCTTTACCTGATTTTTTCGCCCCTAGGGCGTGTACGCCTTGGCGGTACGGAAGCCAAGCCGGATTTTAGTTACATCGGTTGGTTTTCCATGCTATTTGCCGCGGGTATGGGGATTGGCTTAATGTTCTACGGTGTTTCGGAACCCTTATCGCATTTTGCCTCGTCCATGGGCGGTACATCAGGAGAGATTGGCGCTCGAACCGATTGGGCACCATTGGGTGCCGCAGCTGGGGATGCATCCTCGGCAGAACGCTTAGCCATGGCGGCCACTATTTACCACTGGGCACTGCACCCCTGGGCCATTTATGCCGTGTTGGCACTGGGTTTGGCGTTATTTTCATTTAATAAGGGCTTGCCTCTGACAATTCGATCAGTTTTTTACCCGCTTTTAGGGGAGCGAATCTGGGGCTGGCCGGGTCATATTATTGATATTCTTGCGGTGTTTGCGACGCTTTTTGGATTGGCAACGTCCTTGGGGTTGGGTGCCTCACAAGCGGCGGCAGGCCTTAATTACCTATTTGGTATTCCAGATGGAACAACCACACAAGTGCTGTTGGTGTTCGGCATTACATTGATTGCGTTGGTGTCAGTAGTCGCGGGTTTAGAAGCCGGTGTGAAGCGTCTGTCTGAAATCAACATGACACTGGCTGTATTGTTAATGCTTTTTGTCATTGTTGTTGGGCCAACCTTGGCCATTATTACGGGCTTTTTCTCTAATTTAGCGGCGTATTTGCAGTATTTACCTGCCTTATCGAATCCAATAGGTCGAGAAGATACTAACTTTGCATCAGGGTGGACAGCCTTTTACTGGGCATGGTGGATTTCCTGGTCGCCATTTGTGGGGATGTTCATCGCGCGAGTTTCTAGAGGACGTACCGTGCGCGAATTTATGATCTCTGTTTTACTGATTCCGTCAGCGGCTTGCGTACTGTGGATGACAGTGTTTGGCAGTACGGCCATTCATCAATATTTGTCAGGTTATGCCGCGGCGGCCGAGGCAGCCTTACCCCTGCAGCTGTTTAGTATGTTGGATATTTTGCCTTTCGCGCAGATAACCTCGTTTATCGCTATTATTCTGGTTGTGGTGTTTTTTGTGACATCATCCGATTCGGGATCGCTCGTAATTGATACCATTGCGGCGGGAGGTAAGGTGAATGCGCCAACACCACAACGTGTGTTTTGGTGCACATTCGAGGGGTTAATCGCGGTGGCTCTGTTGCTAGGGGGCGGTCTAGTAGCCTTGCAGGCGATGGCGGTTTCAACGGGGTTTCCATTTACCTTAGTTTTATTGGCTTCGTGTATTGCCTTGTTTAAAGGTTTAGCCACTGAGCCTAAAGCGGTTTAAGTCTTAAAAAGAAGGGTTCGGGACATGAGTAGTATGCAATGAAAGCCGAGTTGATTGAGGTTCAGAATTTTTTAAAGCGTTATCCGCCGTTTAGTACCTTGCCTGATGACACCCTGCATTGGGTGGCCGACAATATTGAAGTGGGGTACTTTAAAGCAGGAACGCAGATTTTGGAGTTTGGTCAAGAGATTGACGCATTGCATGTAGTCCGAAGCGGGGCGGTGGAAGTCTTTCGCCGCAACGGTGATCTGTACAATCGAATGAGTGAGGGCGGTATTTTTGGCGAGTACGGTTTGCTGAGAAATCGGCAAATTCGTTTTCCAGCCAAAGCACTTGAAGACTCGTTAATCTACTTTATTCCCGAGCCTATCTTTGCTGAGTTGTTTGAGTCATTTGAATCCTTCGCAGACTTTGTTGAGATCGAAGACAGTGCGCGTTTGCGCAATGCGGTTTCAAGACATGAACAAGCGAATCAATTGATGGCCTCGGAGGTCAAAAATTTAATTACGCGACCACCTGTCTGCATTGAAGCGCAGGCCAGTGTTAAAGATGCCGCCATTTTAATGTCGGCCGAATCGATTTCATCCTTATTAATCATGCAGTCACCTGTGTCGGATACGGATTATGGGTTACCGAAGATGGTGGGTATTATTACTGATCGAGACCTGCGTACACGATTGGTCGCGAAGGGCTTGGATTACACAACCCCAGTTGCGGACATCATGTCGACGGATGTGATCACCATTGAGTCAAGCCAGTATGTGTTTGAAGCGATGATGACTATGTTGCGCTATAACCTGCATCATTTACCTGTTGTCTCTTATCACCGTCCTGTGGGCGTGATTGCGATCTCCGATATTATTCGCTATGAATCACGAAACAGCCTCTATTTGGTGGGCAGCATCTTCCGTCAAAACAGTGTTGAAGAGCTCAGCGCTTTATTGCCAGAGGTGAAAGCCTGCTTTATCCGAATGGTTAACGAAGATGCAAATTCGCGGATGATTGGCAGTGCGATGGCCGTTATAGGCCGTAGTTTTAAGCAACGTTTATTGGAATTGGGCGAAGCTAAATTAGGTCCACCGCCTGTTCCCTATTGCTTCTTGGCTTTGGGCTCAATGGCACGAGATGAGCAATTGATCATCACCGATCAAGACAATGCCATGATTCTGGACAATCGTTTTGACCCAGAAATGCATGATGGTTATTTTAAAGCGTTGGCTGAGTTTGTCTGTGACGGTTTAGCGGCTTGTGGTTATACCCACTGTAAGGGCAATATTATGGCGACCAATTCACGCTGGCGTCAGCCGTTGGAGGTATGGGAAGGGTATTTCAAAGAATGGATCGACAACCCAACGCCAGAGTCCTTACTGAACAGCTCGATTTTTTTCGACCTAGACGGTGTTTGGGGCGAGTTAAAGTGGGCTACGCAGTTGAACCAATTGATAGCACGACGTGCGAAGAAGAGCCCGTTGTTTTTAGCCTGTATGGCACGAAACGCGTTGAATCGGACACCGCCTTTGGGTTTTTTCAAAGACTTTGTTATGGAGCAGGATGGCCGACAAAACAACACCATCAATATGAAGCGCAGAGGCACCGCTCCCTTAGCCGATTTAATTCGAGTGCATGCACTGGCCATTGGCTCACAGGCGCGTAACTCATTTGATCGGTTGCGCGATATTTTGGAGACAGACATTCTGCCGCGCGGGCGAGGACAAGATCTACGTGATGCATTAGAATTAATCGCCTTGGTGAGAATTCGTCATCAAGCCTTGGCTTTGGAAAAGGGTGAAGAACCCAACAACAATATAGCGCCTGAACATCTATCGGATTTTGAGCGAAAAAATTTAAAAGATGCCTTTCAGATTTTAAGCAATGCCCAGAAGTATTTGAAATTCTGTTATCAGTCTAACCGCTAGTCGAGTGCAGACATATGCTGTATTTAGGTAAGTCGAATACATCCTCCAGCCAACGTGAGGATACGGCCGTTGACTGGCCCCAGTTTTATGACGACTCGGCGCTATCGGCGAAAGATGTCCGTTTAAAAGCCTTTTATTCTGAGTCTTTGCCCCATGGAAAGACACCCTTAGAGCGTATCGATTTTGTGGCGCTCGACTTTGAAACAACTGGCTTTGACCCTAAACGAAACGGAATTTTGAGCATAGGGTTGGTGCCTTTTACATTGCGACGTATTCACTGTGCTAGCGCTAAGTATTGGGTGGTTCGCCCTAGGGCGCAACTGGATCATGCTTCGGTCGCAATTCACGGCATCACCCATTCCGATGTTCAATCAGCGCCTGATTTTATGCGCATTGTCGATCACCTCTTGGCTGCGTTGGCAGGGAAGGTAGTGGTCGTGCATCACCGTGGCATCGAGCGTCCTTTTTTAGATGCAGCGTTGCGTAAGCGAATTCACGAAGGAATCGCGTTTCCCGTGATCGACACTATGGAATTAGAGGCACGCCTTCACCGCGCCAAGCCTATGAATCTAATGGATAAGCTATTAAATAAAGAGCCCGTTTCTATTCGTTTGGTGGACAGCCGAGCGCGTTACAATCTCCCGTATTATCAGCAGCATCATGCCCTAACCGATGCCTTGGCCACAGCCGAGTTATTGTTGGCGCAAATAGCGCATCGATTCAGCCAGATACGCCTATCGATGCACTTTGGCTTTAACGCAGGTGTTCAGTCTATTTCGTGCTGAGAATGCGCAAAGTTAACTCTTTATCTTGCAAACGAATCAATAAAGGCTTGGGTAGGCCCACTTTGATTTTGCCCTCGACAACTGGCGCTGTGTATTGGCAGTAACACTCGCCTTGCTTATCGAACAGAGCCCATTGTGCAACTGTCGCTGAGGCCGGGGAGACGGCAGATTCAAAAAAACCTGCTACGAGGTTACTGCCTAGATGTGGCTCATCCGCTTGGCGAGCGACAGGGAAGGGTTGTGAGCCGGGTGTGTGGAACAGTGAATCATGGTGCAGGTTTGAGCGCCTTGCGTAGGGCCAGATTTTATGGCGTAGAAACATTTGATCAGCAAAGTGCATTCGGCCTTGGTAGGTGTCTAAAAACTCAGTGATCATTGTTTTCATGTTGGGCAGTGCGCCACTTTTTACCCCCCACATACCCGCTAACATCAGCTCAGTGTGTGAACCCCAGTCTCGCATGATGTGAAAGGGTTTGTCTTCTTGAATCCAAGCCTTGACCGCTTCAGCCTCGTATTGGCTGATTAAGGAGTCAGCGTCCCGAAACACAATCCATTCTGCGTTGGGGTCATCTGCTGCCAGAAAACGCCAGAAGGTGCCATACCAATTCACTTCCGGTGCTTCAACGTCGATGACTTCAGCGCCAGCTGAAGCAAGGCGTTGTTTCACACCCTCAGGCACACTTGCGTCCACGTAAAAACGGCATTGCCAGTCGGGGAAGAATTGCGGTTGCGCCAAGGCATTTAAATAGGCTGTTTCGCAGTACTTGGGGGAGTCACCAAATAACGAAAAGGCAATGATCCGGCGTTGCCCAGAAGGGCCGACGGATATGTGCTGTTGATCTCTACCGAGTTCGGGTATCGATGCATCTCTTATTGCAATGGCTTTGGCTCCGTAGGGCGCAGCCCGCTCAAACTCATGTAAGGCTGACCAAGCGTGTGAGGCGGCGTCCAAGGCAGGGATATCATTTGGGTCGAGCGTTAAGCACTTGTCGGCATAGGCGATGGCGTCCAGCAACGTGTCATATACACGCAACAAACCGCCGCATCCGATAGGGGTTTCGGATGCTTAGGCACCAGTTTATGCGCTGAGAGCGCCTGCCCTAGGGCTTTATTAAACTGGCCTTGGGCATAATAGCGTTTAAACTGCTCTTTAAAGTGCGTAAGCTTTTGATTGAGTCCTTTTGCTTTTGACGCCATGAACGCTTCCTACTTATTTTAAAAAGTGATTGAGCGTGATGCTTCCCGCTCAATCATCACTCTGCATGTTTTGAATGTAGCCATCACACTATTGTGTTAAATCCCTAAGAATATCGCAAATCCAAACACTCACAATCCACTCACCCGATAGACTCTCGCCTTAACCGCATTATTCAAAATATGGTTAGAGCGATCAATCAACGTGAATTGACGCTTAGCCCGCGTGATCCCTGTATAGATTAACTCTCGGGTGAGAATCGGATTGTCATAAGCGGGCAACATGAGTGCGGTATGCGTGAATTCGGACCCTTGCGACTTGTGGACCGTCATGGCAAAAACTGTTTCATGTGCTTGAAGTCGGCTTGGTAAGATCCATCGAATCTGTTGGCTACCGTCCCCGGATAAAAACGCAACTCGCAGGCCGAGACGAGCCTGCCCATCTTCTCGGTAGTGATAGGGCAAGGTCACGCCAATATCCCCATTCATCAGGTTTAAACTATAGTCATTTTGGGTAATCATAACTGGTCGACCCGCGTACCAGGTGCCTGTTTCTTTGATCAAGCCCTGTTTGAACAGCAATTGCTCAATATACGCGTTCATTGCGTCGACGCCCTGTTCGCCTTTGCGAAGCGCACATAAGAGTTGGAACTGGCTGTGCTCTTCCAAAATACCCAATGCCCAATGGTCTCGTGCGCTTGCTGTCATGGACTCGGTCATGGGGGTTGCATGCAAGGCATTGAGATACGCACCATAGCCAGTGCATAACAATTGGTTCAACGCGGGGGTGTCGGTTGAGTTTAGCAGGATGCGTTGGATATCAGGGAATTGATCAAATAAAGAATGGATCGGTGAACTCGTATTCGGTTGCTCTGCTTGATTGACACGACGGGCCAACTGACCGATTCCCGAGGTGTCACCAAAGCGATAACTGTGCCTTAACATGGTGATCGCTTGGTCTTTTCTAGTGCCGTTGGCGTCTAAGAATGCATCGGGCAAGGTTTGTTGAGTGACGTTGGCTAGCCAAGCTTGAGTGTCGGGTGTGTAGTGTCCAGCCTCCGCCCGATGGCATAGGTTCCCCAGAACAGCACCTGCCTCCACCGAAGCCAACTGGTCTTTATCCCCCAGTAAAATTAAGCGTGCCTCTGCGGGAAGGGCGTCTAACAGTTGTGCCATGAGTTCAACATCAATCATTGAGGCCTCATCCACGACCACCAAGTCGACGCGCAGGGGGTTGCCACGATGATGCCGAAAAAAGCGACTGTTACGTAAAGGCCCAAGCAATCGATGCAGTGTTGTAACCTCCGTTGGAATGTCTTGACGAATTTGGGCTTCGTTCGTAAAGCTGGATAAGTCCAGTCCTTTCACTTGGCTAGCAATCGAGGCGTTTAGCCGTGCTGCGGCTTTGCCCGTCGGTGCGGCCAAACGAATGCTCAGTGGTCGCCCTTGTTGCGTTAAGGATACCTGTTGCAACAAGGCCAACAACTTAACAACCGTTGTTGTTTTACCTGTTCCAGGGCCGCCTGTAATGATAGAGAAACCTTGGCGTGCAGCGAGGGCGCAGGCAATTTTCTGCCAGTCAGGGTTAACATCTGCCTGAGGGAATAATCGGTTCAAACTGTCACTGAGCAGCGATATTGGCAGATCATACTGTGTCGATAAACGTGACTCTATCGCTTGCTTGATGGACTGCTCGTGCTGCCAAAAGCGTCGTAAATAGAGTAGCGGGCGCGCTTGTGTTCCGCCCAATACCAAGGGTGAGTTGCCCGATCCTTCGCTGACAAGTCTGGGATGTTGAAGGGCCGAAAACCATTGATCTAATGAAATATGGGCAAACAGTGTTTGGGGTAGATACTGCGGTGTGCTTTGCGCGTTTTCAGGGGGAAGCAGCAAGGCACTCTCTGGAGCATCAAGCGCATGTTTAAGATCAAAGCACACATGTCCTCGGCCATTTTGATGACTGGTTAACGCAATGGCGAGTATCAACAAAGGCGAGGCATCCTCCGTCATTTCCTGAAAAAAACGTGCCACTTCAACATCCAGCCAGCGCAGCCACCCGGCCTCAGCCCAGCTTTCCAGCAGTTGAATGAGGAAGGTTGAGTCCTGCAATGCATCAATTGATTTCATGGCAAGGTCCTTGTGTTTGTCGGTTGGGCCGCGTCTCTACAAGCGCGTTTTGAAAAAAGTGCAATCAACAACATGATGGATTCCCAAAAGCTCCCTTAAACAGACCGAAATAATGCATCGAGCGCTTCAATAAACGCCAGCGGCGGTCGGTCGGCTATCAATCCGCGTGTTTCAGGATGTTGGTTGCCCCGCAGGAAAAAATACAAAGCCCCGCCAACATCGCGTGTGTATTGATACTCAGGGATTCGCTTACGTAAATGCCGGTGGAGTGCCAGTAAGTATAAGGCGTATTGTACGTCATAGCGTTTTTCAAGCAGCGCCTTTTCTAACGCAGGTAAGGCATAATCCGCATCTTGGTCACCCAGATAATTCGATTTCCAGTCGGCAATATAATAGTGGCCCTCAAATTCAAACACCAAATCGATAAACCCTTTGAGCATGCCATTGAGTTCAATCGGTTGAAGTCTGGGTCGTGCTTGACCTGGCATCAAATAGGTTTGGCAAAGAGTGTCCAAGGCATGGGTGTCGACTCTGTGCGCGGCAAACATAAACTCCATCTCAGCTTGATAGCGTTGCAGTTGATGCAGCGCGAGAACCGATGTGTTGGGTAGTTGAAATTGTGTGCTTAAGAAACTGTGCAACCAATGATCCAAAATATCGACCCAGTCCGTCCAGCCACGAATTTGGCAGCGTTTTTCCAGCATCCCACGACGTGCATCGGTGGCTTGAAAAGCGGATTCAAAGCCCTGCTCGGCTGCCCATTCCAACAGTCCGTGTAAAAAGGTACCGGCATTGGGGCCACGTATAAATCGGTGCAACTCATGGAATTCGGCGCTCGGTAAGTGGCGCGTCGCTTGATCCATTTCTGGCACCTGTTCTTCGGATTGTGTTTCCTCAAGCGCGGAGTCGGGCGCTGCATCCAGCCAAGCCTTGTCAGTATCCTGCTGCCTATCTCCCGTTTTTAAGGCAGAGTAACTGGCAATCCACCAGTATTCCTTCGGGCTTCTCAGGGACGTTTCAGCGGCGCGGAACTGAAACGTCTGAGCCGATGTGTACTGTGAAGACTCGATAGCGGGCGCATTAAGCACACGAATGTTTTGATCGCTATTCTGTAATGCATTCAGTGATTGCGTAAGATTTCCAGGGGTTAGCGTTTCTTGATCGACTAAAAGATAGCCCAATGCACTTTTATGCATTTTAGACTGCTTAGCGGTTCCTGATTTTAACGCGGCAATACCCAACCATAAGGCATGACGCGCACGTGTTAAGGCCACGTACAACAAACGCATGTCTTCAGCATGCCGTTCGGCGTCGGCCTGCTCCCAAGCCTCGGGAAAATGCTTGGAGCCTGCAATTTCAAGAGAGCGAGAGTCATCGGAGGATAGGCTGACCGAAGTTTGTAAATGATTCACTTCTTTCCAACTGCTGATAAAGGGAAGAAGTACCAGCGGGTATTCCAGTCCTTTGGACTTGTGAATGGTAATGACTCGAATTAAGTCGGCATCGCTCTCAAGACGCAAAATTTGCTCTTCACTTGGATCGTCAATTTGCTCAGCAAAGTGACGAATCAATCCCTGTTCACCTTCAAACTGTGCGCTGGCCTGTTGCAGCCACTCGGCGAGATGCAGCACGTTGGTGAGGATGCGTTCTCCTTCGTTTTGGTACAGCACGCGTTTGGCCAACTCATAGCGCTGCATGAACTCACGCAGCATAGGTAAAACGCCCTGACGACTCCATAAGCTATGAAAGTATCGGAAGTGTTCGGTTTCTTGCTCCCAGAGCAACTCATCACGATACAATGCCTCTAGGCGCGCAAGGTTAACGTTGAGTGTGGGTGTTGCAAGCGCTGCACGTATTTTGCGATCGTTGCGAGGATCGGCACAGGCCTGCAACCACATGAGCAGATCGCGTGCTTCTGACGATTGAAAGACGGACTCTCTGTCAGATAAGTAAACACTGCTTAAACCTCGGTTTCTCAGCTCTGTACGAATTAAATCCGCCTCGGTTCGGCTGCGCACGAGAATGGCGATGTCATTGGGTTTAAGGGGCGTCCAAGCGTTTTGAGTGAAAAAGCCAGAGGTTTTCGGCGTGCTGAGCCAACGAACGATCTGGCTGGCACAGCCTTTTGCCATGTGTTCCCGAAATGCACCAATAGAGATAAGTGCATCAGGGGATTCGCCATCTGACTCTTCATCTGAGTTGCTATCTGAATTGCTTTCTGTGCCAGTAGAAGGAAGGCCTTTGAGGTACCATATATTCATGGCAGGCGTGACTTCACCTTCAAGTTGCAACTGCTCAGGCCGACCCTGGGCCTCAACTTCAAGGAAGGGCACGGGATTGTCATCTAACTCCTTAAAATGAAATGCCCCTTTACTCAGTCGCTCGCCTTGGGCAAATAATGTGTTCACTGCCGACACCACGTTTTGTGTGGATCGATAGTTTTTGCGTAAGTGGTAATGACGTGAATGCGTGGCGTACCGAGCTTTTAAATAGGTGTGTATGTCGGCTCCGCGGAAGGAGTAAATCGCCTGTTTTGGATCACCAATCATAATAATCGCCGTGCTGGGCGAGTTCGCTTCGATGTCGTAAATACGATCAAAAATTCGGTACTGCAAGGGATCTGTATCTTGGAACTCATCAATCATCGCGACTGGGTATTGCGTCTTGATGGTCTGTCGCAATGCATCGCCTTGCTGGCCTTGAAGCGCTGTGTCCAGTTGCACGAGTAAATCATCAAAGCCTAACTCCGCTCGCTCTAATAAGAGTTGCTTCAACTCTGAGCGCACCCAGTAGGTTGCGTGAGCAAGCATGTGGGCTTTTAACGCGAGGGCTGAGTCATCACCGCTTTCGAGCGCTTGCCAGGTTTTAATGGCAGCAAAGGCAGGGTGCATGGGTTGTGCGGGTGCCTTTTTACCACCCGTGAGTGGGATCTCACCTTCTTGTAAATAGTGTAAGCCTTTGGGAGCTGGTTGGCCTGCTGCCCAAGCATCGGCATTCGACAAAAAAAGCAGGAGGTCTTCTTCGCTCTTAATACCGAACTTAGCCTTGTGTAAATTGGGCTGCAAGTCCCTTAAAAGAGCCGCAAGATCATCACGAGACTCGGCCCAACGCAAGCGTGCTTGATTCTCGGCTGTCTTTTTTTGAATGTTCTGTTGTGCAATGCTCGTCAAGTGTTGCCGAATCTGATGTTCAAACGCAATGGCTTGACCTTGAAAACTGATTGGAGTGTCATGCTTTGGGATTAAAAAGCGGATATCCTTGTAAAGATGCTCAGGGCTTTTCAATAATTCTTTGACTATTTCGGCTTCGTGAGGGTCCATGCCGTAGAAATGGATGCGCCAATAATCGTTTACCAACTCATGAATCAGATGTTTTTGGTCTGAAATTAAGGTCTGATTAAAGAGGCTGCCACTGTCAAAGGCGTGCTCTTTCAGCATGCGATAGCACCAGCCGTGAATGGTCGAAATGGCCGCTTGGTCCATGGATTCAGCTGCGATCAATAAACGACGTTGGCAGAGAAGCCATGCCTCTTTAGGAATGCTGCTGCGCAATTGTATCAGGGGGTCACTGCTCACCAGGTCTGCGGCTTCATCCGTGCGCCCGAAGCATTCTGCTGCTTCGACTAGGCGCTGGCGGATACGCTCTTTCAGCTCTTGAGTGGCCGCATCAGTAAAGGTCACAACCAGTATTTGCTCAGGGGGTAGTGCTTGTGAAAAAGCGGCTTCACCTCCCTGTTGTAGGATTAAGCGTGTATACAACAATGCGAGGGTAAAGGTTTTCCCAGTACCCGCACTCGCTTCAATTAATTGGCTCCCGTATAAGGGGAATGACCCTATCTCTAACTCTTGACTGCTCATGGCACGACCTTGGTGACTAGGCGCTTTCTCGCTCAATCAGCCTAAACCCCAAATCCATCACGGGTGTGGGCGTTGGCTGTCCTTTTAAGCGGTTCAGCATCATTTCTGCGGCGGTTTTGCCAATAGAATACAGGGGAATGGCTATGGATGTCAGTGATGGATTGATACAGGCGGATTGTTCTAGGTCATTAAATCCGGCAATGGCAATCTGTTGTGGAATTCTCAGGTGTCGTCGTTGACACTCATAAATAGCGCCATAAGCCAAATCGTCGTTACAGCAAAAGATGGCATCTGTATCTGGAAATTGCGCTAAAAGTTCTGAAAAAAGCGCTCCCCCTAAGTGCACAGAAGAGGGGCGGGGGTCGGCGATGACTCGATCCGGTTGAGTCGGCGCATGCTCGCGAACACAGGAAAGAAATCCTTGGACACGATTGCGCGTTCGTTGGTCAAGCTGAGAGGCGATGACACCAATGCGCTGATAGCCTTTTCGAATAAAGTACTCAGCCATTTCTCGACCTGCGGCAAGATGCGAAATGCCTACGCACATATCAATGGGTTCGCGTGTGCCAGTTTCCATCATTTGCACAACTGGGATGCCGCTTTGCTCTAACCGTTGACGAGTATCATCGCTCATATCCAGGCCAGTGGTGATAAACCCATCAGGCATGTGCGTCAAAAACTTTTCAATTAAATTGCTTTCTTGTTTGAGTGAGTAGTAGGTGTTGCCAATAATCATCTCGTAATTAAGCGGCGTACACACATCATAAATGCCTTTAATCACATTGCTGAACACGGCATTTGAGACCGACGGAATAATGACCGCCAGTGTCTTGCTCGCATTGCTGGCTAAAGATCTGGCAGCTCGATTGGGTACATAGCCGGTTTCTAACACAGCCTGCTGAATACGCTCTTTTAGCGCCTCGGATACTTTATCGGGGTTGTTGAGTGCGCGCGAAACAGTGATCGCACTGACCCCAACTCTACGGGCGACATCGTCTAGCGTAATGCGACCCTTGCCTCGGTGGCCCGATTTTCCCGCAGACTTCATTGTGTAAACTCTCTTTCAATGCGTTTAGAACAGTATTTATATTTCAGTTACTTAGCAAATTCAATCCAGTGGCTTTATTTGGGTTCAATTTTCGCAGCTGACAAGTGCTCCAAAACCTGCGCCAAGAGCTGATCAGGGTGTTCTTGGATGGATAATGTCAGTGCGGCCTCATCAGCACTCGGGACTTCTAAGTCCTTTAGCTGACTTTGCAATAAACTGGAACGCATATAATGACCTTGCCTTGCTGAAAGTCGAGCGGTGAGCAGGTCTGCTGATCCGTCTAAATAGACAAAAAACAACTCTCCCCCTTGTTCACGCAGTACGTCGCGGTAGCGTCGCTTTAAGCTTGAACAGGCCAGAACAACCGCTCCAGAATGCGCGTGTTGGCGAATTTCAGTGCCGAGCTTACGAGCCAAGGATGTCTATCGGCATCGGTCAGTGGAATGCCTGAGCTCATTTTGGCAATATTTTCGGGGGTGTGGAAGGCATCACCTTCTAAAAACGTGCCATTCAGTTGCTCGGCAAGACGCTTAGCGAGGGTGCTTTTGCCGCAACCGCACACTCCCATCACAACAATTTTGTATGGTTTCATCTATTACGTGTTCCGAAAAAAGACCCTGAAATGGAATTCAGGGCCAAACATGGTGTGAAAAAACAGAAAATAGAACTACTGATTTGAGCGGAGTTCAGTCAGTGCGGCTTGAAGCTCATCCCAGAGGTCTTGCCCAACGCCTTGTGCAATGGTTTGATTGACGTCCACCAGTCTTGAACGCATGCGCTCAACTTCTTCTAGACTAAGTTCATTGACCTTCATGCCTTTTTCTTGCAGTTCGGCAAGTGCCATTGCAGCCTCTTTGCGTGTATCTTCACGCTCAAAATCGCGCGCTGTTTTTGCCGCTTCAAGCAGAATGTCGCGTTCAGTTGCCGAGAGTCGATCCCAAAAACGCTTACTGACCAAAACAATCCATGGGCTGTACACATGGTTAGTGACGGTCAAATACTCTTGAACTTCGTAGAATTTGCTCGACAAAATCGTGTTGAAGGGGTTTTCTTGACCATCAACTGTTTTGGTTTCAAGCGCTGTAAACAGCTCAGAAAAAGCCATGGGCACGGCATTGGCCCCTAGATTTCTAAAACTATCCAAAAACACGTTGTTTTGCATCACGCGTAAACGTATGCCGTCCAGGTCTTCGAGCGATTCGACAGGGCGACGGCTGTTGGTGAGGTTACGAAAGCCATTTTCCCAATAGACTAAACCGATCAGTCCTTTTTCTTCGAGCTTATCCATCACTTTTTGGCCAACGGGGCCATCCAGAATCACATCGGCTTCTTCAGCGCTGTTGAATAAGAAAGGAGTGTCCCAAATGGCCATTTCTGACGCAATGCCGACAAGTGTTGCGGTGGAGCCGACCATCATCTCTTGAGCACCGCCTAAGAGGGCTTGTTGCATCTGAATGTCAGACCCCAGTGTTGCGCCACCAAAAGCACGAATCCGTAATTTTCCATCCGAAAGGCGTGACACTTCATCGGCAAACACTTTGGTGGCACGGCCTTGGTTTGAGTTTTCATTCAAACCATACCCAAAGCGAATCTGCCGTGTTTGGACATCGGCAACAGCATGGGAGACGATGGAGGCCCCAATCAGGCATGAGAGTAATAACGTTTTTATTTTCATTGGTCTATCCTCATTTACGATTATGTAAGGCTGGTTTAAAGCCTAGAGCAAAAACATCATGACAGCCATTTAAGAGGCCAGGTCACAATTTGTGGAAACAGAATCAACACGCCGAGTAAAAGGATGTACGCGGTAATAAAGGGCAACACACCTTTGACCACCGACTCCATCGGCATTTTTCCGACCCCCGACACTACGTTGAGAACCGTGCCAACTGGAGGCGTAATCAGCCCGATACAACCCGCCATGATGAACATTAAACCGAAGTAAACAGGGTCCACACCCGCCGCCGCAGCCATCGGTGCCAAGACTGGCGCCAGAATCAAAATGGAGGGCGTTAAGTCCATTACCATGCCGATAATCAACAGGAAGAGGACGGCCGCCAACATGAACAGCATTGGCTTATCCAATATGGGGGCGAAGAGTTCGATTAACTGGTTAGGTAGGTCGGCGAGGGTGATCATATAAGAAGACGCCATCGCAGCTCCCGCTAAAAACATCACAACCGATGTAGTTTTAGACGCTCTCACTAGCACTTGATAGAGTGCAGCTAGATTGAGCTCACGGTACACCAAGGTCGTGATGATTAAGGCGTAGACCGCCGCCACCACAGCGGCTTCGGTGGGCGTGAAGATCCCCCCACGCAAGCCACCAATAATGATGATGGGTAATAGCAAGGCCCAAATGCTGCGTCTTAGCACCTGTAAACGTGTGCCCCAAGACTCTTTTTCGGCAACAGGTAAATCCTTACCTTTTGCGACCCAACCCCAAGCGATTGCAATCGCAACGGCCATGAGAATGCCCGGTACAATACCTGCAATAAACAGCTGGCTGATGGACGTGTTGGTGGTAACGCCATAGATAATAAATGGCATAGAGGGTGGAATAATTGGACCGATAATACCGCCAGAAGCGATGAGCCCAGCACTGCTGCCATGTGGATAGCCTTGGCGTTTCATCATCGGCAGCAATAAGGTTGCTAAAGCCGCGGTATCGGCAATTGCAGAGCCACTCATCGAGGCGAGAAGAACGGATGCGCCGATGGCCACATACCCTAAACCGCCACGGACATGCCCAAAAAAGGCGCGAGCCAAATCAACGATGCGTTGAGACAAGCCGCCAGCTGTCATCAACTCTCCTGCTAGCACGAAAAAGGGGACTGCCAATAAAGGAAAGTTATCAAAACCGGCTTGGACATTTTGTGCCAATAACTGGGCATTAAAAAAGTCCAAGTGATACATTAACGCAACCGCGGTTAGCATCAAGGCATAGGCGATTGGGACACCTATGCTCATGGCGCTGAACAGGACCACTAAAAAAATTGCAATTGCCATTCGATGATACCTTATTCGGAAGGATGGGATGTTGGAGAAGTGGGTGCAATCCCACGTAGATCCTTCCAACATTCAACAATCAGTAATATCAGCATGCAGGCTGCCATGAGCAGAATCGCAGCGGCTGTTAAGCCCAGCGGATAGCCCAGCACGGGGCTGCGACTGTAGATGCCAACTTGAATTTGTTCCCAAGCACCTAGGATCAAGAGGCCTAGAATCCATGCAATCAAGCCACGGCCTATCCAGCGACAGATATATTGAAGTTTACGGGGTAAGCGGTTGATCAGTAGATCAAACACCAAATGCTCACGATCGACTGTGGCTAATATTGAACCGACGCAGACCAACCAAACAAAAAGTAAGCGTGCGATTTCTTCATAGCCGGAAATGCCCGTGTTGAACAGGTATCGAAGCACTACGTTTAAGAAGACAGCACAGACCATACCGAACATGCTTAGGGCTAACATCCCTTCCGCTGCATGGCGAAGGAGAGAAGCGCGGGGCTTCTCAGGCGTGATTTTAGTCATTGAACACAACTCATTTATTTTTATTGATAGCGCTAACATTTAGAGGTTTAAGATTAGCGTTGGACTATGTTGGTAAAGTTATCGCTTTAGTTTGGCGTCGTCAATAGGTTTTCTATAAAAATGTTAGCGCTAACATTTGTGGGGTCATGTTGTTGGTTGTCCTCTCGGAGGAAAAATCCCTTATGCTGCATGTTTATAAAATACAGTAAGGATCGTGTTTATGTTCAAGCCCGTGATACAGGAAGAAGTCTCAGGATGGTGCTTTTTTGTTGTATGTCGCTGTGACTTGGCAAGTGGTGAGGTACAATCAGTGCAACTTTCATATTCAATGTGCTGATTCCCTATGCCCCAAGATACGACTAACAACAATTTCTCTTCAATAGCAGCGTTTTTATGGTCGGTGGCTGACCTTCTACGTGGTGACTTCAAGCAATCTCAATACGGACGCATTATCCTTCCTTTCACACTGCTAAGACGCTTAGAGTGTGTGCTAGAAGCCACCAAGCCAGAGGTACTGGCAAAATACGAAACAGTCAAAGCCATGCCGATTGAGGCGCAAGATAAACTGCTCACCCACGCAGCGAAGTTAAGCTTTTACAATACCTCAAAAATGGATTTAAACCGCCTTGGTGAAACAGGCGTAGCAAGTAACTTAGAGAGCTACATTCAATCGTTCAGCCCTAATGCACGTGAGATTTTCGAGCACTTCGATTTTTTCAATACCATCGACAAACTGGAAGAGGCCGATCTGCTTTACAAAGTGGCAAAACGCTTTGCGACCACCGACCTTCACCCGAATACCATCAGCAACTATGGTATGGGGTTAGTGTTTGAAGAGTTGATCAGACGCTTCGCGGAGTCCAGTAATGAAACAGCAGGGGAGCATTTTACCCCAAGAGACATTGTTGAGCTGACCACTTCCTTACTCTTCACCAATGAGGAAGAGCTAACCAGTACAGGCTTGGTGCGTTCGATTTATGACCCAACAGCGGGTACAGGCGGCTTTTTATCGTCTGGTATGGAGTATGTTCATAAGCTGAATGACAAAGCCTCTTTGTCTGCATTTGGTCAAGAGCTCAACCCTGAGTCCTACGCTATCTGTAAAGCGGATATGCTGATCAAGGGGCAGAAGGTCGATAACATCAAACTGGGAAACACCTTATCGAACGACCAACTGCGCAACGATAAGTTTGACTATATGCTGTCAAACCCGCCGTTTGGTGTGGACTGGAAGAAAATCCAAAAACAAATCAACGATGAGCACACGCAAAAAGGTTATGAAGGTCGATTTGGCGCAGGCTTGCCACGCGTGTCTGACGGTTCATTGCTGTTTTTGTTGCACCTAATCAGCAAAATGCGCCCTGTCAGTGAGGGCGGTTCACGTATCGGTATTATCTTGAATGGCTCGCCACTCTTTACAGGTGGTGCGGGCAGTGGTGAAAGCGAAATTAGACGCTACATTCTGGAAAATGACCTGCTAGAAGCCATTGTGGCGCTGCCAACCGATATGTTCTACAACACAGGCATTGCCACTTATATTTGGGTGCTATCTAGCCATAAGCCTGCTCATCGCAAAGGCAAGGTTCAGCTGATCAATGCATCAAAAGAGCGTGCCAAAACGGGCGGTCGTGGTCGCAGTGGTGGCGGTGAAATTGAAGGAAATGATGAACACGTATTCTATGCCGCAATGCGCAAATCACTGGGTAGCAAACGCAAAGAGCTGACACCTGAAGCGATTGATAAAATCGTGCAAACCTATGGTCAGTTTGCCGAAAACGACTTTAGCAAGATTTTTGACTACAAAGAATTTGGCTATCGCCGCATTACCGTTGAGCGCCCGCTGCAACTGGCCATTTACCCGAAAGACGAACTGCGCCTTGAAGCCCTGCAAGCCGATAACGCTTGGGCGAAAATGGATGAAACGACTCAACAAGCCATTCTGGATGCGCTTGCTTCTTTTGAGGAAGCTAAATACTTATCGCGTGATAAGTTCCTCAAACAACTCAAAGCTAGACTAGTAGCCGTAAACCTCAGCGCAGTTCAACTAAAACTGATCGTCAAACACCTAGGCGAGCACGATGACGAAGCCGAAGTCTGTAAAACAAAAGGTCGGATTGAAGCTAACCCAGACCTGCGTGATAACGAGAACGTGCCACTAACTGAAAGCGTTGCCGATTACTTTGCTCGTGAAGTGCTGCCGCACGTGCCGAATGCGTGGATTGATGAAAGCAAGACCGACCCTAAAGATGGTGAAGTAGGGATTGTCGGCTATGAAATCCCATTTAACCGCCATTTCTATGTGTATCAACCACCAAGAGCATTAGAAGATATTGATGCGGATTTGGATGCGGTATCGGCTGAGATTATGCAATTACTGCACGAGGTGCATTCGTAATGACCATCGGCATTGAAAATCAGCATTTAGAGTTTAAGCAACAGCTGACAGACAAGCTTGATTTTGAAAAGGAGATCATCGCTTTTTTGAATTTACGCGAAGGTGGCGTGCTTTACATTGGCGTGGCCGATAATGGTGAGGTGATAGGTGTAGACAATGCCGACCAACTGCAACTTAAAATAAAAGACCGGATTAAAAACAATATTCAGCCCTCTACAATGGGCTTATTTGATGTGCTGCTAGAGCAGCACGCGGATAAAACCCTGATAAAAATTATCATCGCAGGCGGGCCCGAAAAACCCTACTACCTGACCAAAAACGGTATGACCCCCAAAGGTTGTTTTATTCGTATTGGTAGCGCCAGCGAGCCGATGCCCAATGACATGATTGAAGCCTTATTTGCCAAGCGGGTGCGTAATTCCATCGGCAATATTGTGTCGCGTTATCAGGATCTCAGCTTTGAACAGCTTAAGATTTATTACAATGCCTCCAGCTACACCCTTAATGAGCAATTTGCCAAAAACCTAGAACTGATGACACCGGACGGCAAACTGAACTACGCCGCTTACCTGCTCTCTGATCGCAACGGATGCTCAATTAAAGTGGGCAAATACAGCGGTACAGACCGCATGAACCTGATTGAAAATGAAGAGTACGGTTACTGTTGTTTGGTGAAAGCCACCAAAGCGGTGCTCGACAAACTGACGATTGAAAACCGCACCTTTACCCAAATCACCGCCAAAGAGCGATTAGTGCGCAAAATGCTCAACCCCGTTGCCCTGCGTGAAGCGGTGATTAATGCCATCGTGCATAATGATTTTACCCGCGAAGTACCGCCCAAGTTTGAACTGTTCAGCGACCGATTAGAGATCACCTCAGTGGGCAGTATTCCTGCGGGTTTAAGCCAAGAAGAGTTTTTTATAGGCTATTCAATCCCGCAAAATAAAGAACTGATGCGGGTGTTTAAAGACTTAGAAATGGTCGAGCAGATGGGTTCAGGTATCCATCGTATTTTGCAAGCCTACCCGCAAAGCATCTACCAGTTTAGCCAGAACTTTATTCGCGTGGTGCTGCCCTTTGCAGAGGGTTTTGTCGAGTCTCAAAGCGATGCCCCGGAAGCCACCGTGCAAGCCACCGTGCAAGCCACCGTGCAAGCCACCATGCAAGCTGATGAGCACGAGCAGAAGCTTCTCGCATTTTGCCAAGCACCCAAAACCAGAGAACAGATTCAGCAGCATTTAGGTTTAAAAAATCGAGACCATTTTAGAAAGTCGATCCTAAACCCACTGCTGGAAGCCGGTAAACTGGCCTTAACCATCCCCGACAAACCCACCAGCCCAAAACAGCGGTTTATCACCGTGCAGAACCCGCAATCGGGAGAGGTATCATGACAGGGCGTTATAAGGCTTATCCTGAATATAAAGATTCAGGGGTTGAGTGGGTTAATCAAATTCCAACTCATTGGAAATTTGGTCAACTATCTAAACTTTTTGAAATCAAAGCCGGAGGAGACTTAAAAACAGAGTATTTCTCACCTGTTTTGAGTGAATCGCATCCATACCCTATTTATACAAATGCTACGGATGAAAAGGCTGTGTATGGCTATACAAGTAGGGCATTTTATCAAGGCAACTCAATAACGGTATCTGGTCGTGGTGATGTTGGTTATGCTATTTACAGAGATAAACCATTCGATGCAATAATCAGACTGTTAATTTTGACACCTCGGAGTAATATTTGCTCGAAGTTCTTTATGTACTTCATTCGTGAGGTGATTGATTTTCAAGTAGAAAGTTCAGCGATTGGGCAACTATCAACAAATCAGATATCACCATTTAAAGTTGTTTTCCCCAACTTCGAAGAACAACAAAAAATCGCCAGCTTCCTCGATCACGAAACCGCCAAGATTGACACCTTAATCGCCAAGCAAGAAAAGCTGATTGAGCTGTTAAAAGAAAAACGCCAAGCGGTGATTTCTCACGCCGTAACCAAAGGGCTTAACCCTGATGCACCAATGAAAGATTCTGGTGTGGAGTGGTTGGGTGAAGTGCCTGAGCATTGGGATGTGACCCCGTTAAAACATCTTTGTCGTTTCTCTGGTGGTGGCACTCCAACCAAAGACAATTTGAGTTATTGGACAAATGGCACGATCCCGTGGGTATCTCCGAAAGATATGAAGTCACTAAGAGTGACTCAAACATGTGATTATATTACTGAGAAAGCAGTAGTTGAGTCCTCTACTAATTACGTTGACTCAGGAGCATTACTAATGGTTGTTCGTTCAGGTATCCTCCAACGAACTATTCCCGTAGCGATAAATGATAATGTAGTTACTCTGAATCAAGATATGAAAGCTTTGAAATTCAATAACAAAATGGCAGTAGATTTTGCTTTGTATTTTATTGTTGGAAATGAAAAAGCTCTTCTTCTTGAATGGTCGAAAGAAGGAGCTACGGTTGAAAGTATTGAACACGAGTATTTGGCTAATGGTTTATTATCTGTTCCACCATTATCTGAACAACTTTCTATTGTCCAATACCTGTCCGCCGAAATGGAAAAATTTTCACAATTAGAAACCAAAGCCAGTTTAGGAATAGAGCTTTTAAAAGAGCGCAAAACCGCCCTGATCTCAGCAGCCGTAACAGGCAAGATTGATGTGCGTCACTTTGTTGCAGAGCAGGAGCAGCCTCAAGGAGTGCAAGGATGAGTAACCTAAATAACCTGCTCCCCTTGAGCCAAGAGGTGGCCGCGCTGATCTGCAGTGCCAAGCAGCGTGCGGCCGCCGCCATTAATAATGAAATCACCTTGCTCTATTGGCAGGTCGGCAACCGAGTTCGTCAAGAGGTGTTAGGCGGTGGGCGGGCAGATTATGGCAAACAAGTGATCGCCACCTTAGCCTCTGAGTTAACGGCTCAATATGGTAAAGGCTGGAGTAAACGCAATCTTGCCCAAATGGTTAAATTTGCAGAGGTGTTTACTGATGCTCACATTGTGCAGACGCTGTCTGCACAATTGAGTTGGAGCCATTTTGTTATCCTTTGCGCTATTGATGACCCGCTCAAACGTGACTTTTACAACAGTCAATTGCGAATGCAAAGCAGCGAATCAACACCCAGGGCGGATAAATGAACCAAGAAAGATCATTAAGAGAGTTTCAGTTTCAAAACGACATCCTTGAGCAAATGCAGTCTCACGGTTGGTTACTGGGCGAGTCGAACAAATACAACAAAGCGTTGGCACTTTACCCTGAAGATGTGATTGCCTTTGTCAAAGCAACACAGCCTGAGCAGTGGGAAAAGTTATCTCAGCACTTCCCAGAGACGGAGCGCAACCCCAATGCTACGGCTGATGCGCTGCTTAAGTCTCTTGAGCAAGAACTGAAAAATGAAGGCACGCTGTGGGTGCTGCGCAACAAACTCAGTAATCGTGGGGCGAAGTTTGAACTGTGTAGTTTTAAGCCTGATCACGACTTAAACCCAATGGCAACCGCTCGTTATGAGCAAAACATTCTACGCGTGGTGCCAGAGCTGGTTTACTCACCCAATGGCTATGATGGGCGTTTAGATTTAACCCTGTTCGTTAACGGTATCCCTGTTGCGACCTGTGAGCTTAAATCTGAGTTTAAACAGTCGATTGATAACGCCAAAGTCCAATATATGAAGGACAGGCAGCCAAAAGACCCAAAAACGCGTAAACCAGAGCCGTTATTAACCTTTAAGCGTGGTGCATTGGTTCACTTTGCCGTGAGCCAATACAATGTCGCGATGACTACGCGCTTAGATGGCAAGAAAACCTTTTTCCTACCATTTGATCAAGGCACAAGCGAAGGTGGTAAGGGGAATGATGTACCCGAAGATGGTGGTTACGCAACGTCTTACCTTTGGAACGAGATTTTCCAAAAAGATAACCTGTTATTAATCCTTGGCCGCTACATTCACCTTGAAGTGAAAGATGTTGAAAACCTAGACGGTTCAATCGCTCAAAAAGAGACGATGATTTTCCCTCGTTATCATCAGTGGGCGGTCGTCTCTAAGCTGCTTAAAACGGTGGATAGTGAAGGCACAGGGCATAAATACCTTATCCAGCACAGTGCAGGCTCTGGCAAATCAAACTCGATTGCGTGGCTGTCTCATCAACTCGCATCAAAACACTACTACACCGACCATCCAGAGCTGAATAAAAAGGCAGGGGATAAGGTTTTTGATTCTGTTATTGTCATCACTGACCGAACGGTACTGGATAGCCAGTTACAGGACACGATTTATCAGTTTGATCATCACGAGGGGATGATTGCGCGTGTTAACCGAGAAGAAGCACAAGGTTCTAAATCCAGCCAACTGGCAGGAGAGCTAAAAGCAAGCACCTCGATCATTATCGTGACCATTCAAACCTTCCCACACGTTTTAGAAGCGATCCGCAAAGACTCAACCCTTGCAGGTCGAAGCTATGCCGTGATAGCAGATGAAGCCCATTCTAGCCAAACAGGGACAACCGCTCGCAAATTGCGTGAAGTGTTGATGAGCGAGCAGCTTGAAGGTGATGAAGAGAGCGCCAGCGGCGAGACTGAATTGTCGAGTGAAGATATGCTGCGTTTGTCACTGGAAGCACGTAAAGGCTCGAACAAGCTCAGCTACTTTGCTTTTACCGCTACGCCCAAGGCAAAAACACTAGAGCTTTTTGGTCGCAGACCAAACTTTGATGAGCCTGCGAGTGACACCAACAAGCCTGAGCCATTCCACGTTTACTCCATGCGTCAAGCAATTGAAGAAGGGTTTATTCTGGATGTGTTGCAAAACTACACCAGTTACCGAGTCGCTTACCAGCTAGCGCACAACAACCCAGATTTGGATCACGAGGTGGACAGTAAAAAAGCCGCTTCGAAAATGGCGAAATGGGTTCGCTTGCACCCGTATAACATTGCTCAAAAAGTAGAAACCATCATTGAGCACTTTAACGAGAAAGTGAAACATCTGCTTGGCGGTGAAGCTAAAGCGATGGTCGTCACCAGTAGCCGATTAGAGGCGGTGCGATACAAGCTTGCCTTTGAAAAATACGTTCAGGCAAAAGGTTATACCAACGTTAATGCAATTGTCGCCTTTTCGGGTGAAGTGAATGATCCTGATGTGCCCGATCACCCCTTTACCGAACTTAATATGAACCCGAAGTTGCGTGGTCGTGATATGCGTAAAGCCTTTGATACCACAGATTATCAGGTGATGCTGGTGGCGAATAAATTCCAGACGGGCTTTGATCAACCCAAGCTGGTGGCCATGTATGTCGATAAACCATTAAAAGGTGTTGAGTGCATTCAGACCCTTTCAAGGCTAAACCGAACTTACAAAGGTAAAGACAAAACCTTTGTGCTCGATTTTGTGAATGACCCAGAAGAGATTTTGGCTGAGTTTAAGGTGTACTTCCAAACTGCAGAATTGGCTGATGTGTCAGATCCCAACATCGTTTATGAATTGATGAAGAAGTTGGATAAGGTTGGCATTTACCAGTGGCGAGAGGTTGAGGCATTTGTTGAAGCCTACAACAACAAACAAGTGAATCAAGCTAAATTAGCGAATGTGTGCAAACCTGCCGTTGAACGTTTCACCGTTCGTTATAAAGAGGCCACGCAAGTGCTCCAATCCGCACAAGCGGAGCTGTCTAAAGCGAAAATTGAACCTTTTTCGCCCAAAGAGCGGGATAAGAAAATCAAGTTTGCAGAAAACAGCGTGAAACACGCCAAAGAAGCACGTGATATTCTGGAAGTGTTCAAGAAAGATTTAATCTCTTTCTATCGCTTTTATGAGTTTACGTCTCAAATCGTCAATTTTGAGGATTATGAGCTAGAAAAACTGAGTATCTACGCCAAATATCTTTACCCATTGCTGCGTCTTGATGTGGTTGAGGATGAAGTTGATTTGTCCGATGTGGTAATGACGCACTACCGCTTGCACGAACAGCGAGAAGCTGATCTACAGCTTGGCACGAAAATTGGCGAAGAGCCAAAACCCTATCTGCCCGTCGCAAAAGAGGGCTCTGGTGCGGTTCCAAAAGATCCTAAAACTGAACTACTGAACGAGATCATCCAAAGAATGAACGATTTGTTTATTGAAGATGGTTTGTCTGAGAAGGATATGCTCAATTACGCCAATACCATAGCAGGCAAGATTTCAGAAAATGAAGTGGTGATGGATCAGCTCCGCAGCAACAGCAAAGAACAAGCGATGCTCGGTCAATTTCCAGAATCGATCAACAACGCCATCATCGAGAGTATGGATGTACATAATGAGATGGCGATGAAACTTCTGTCAAATGAAGTCATTGCCAAAGGCTTTGCTGGACTGATGTTTGATGTGTTGATGAAGGGGCTGGGTAAGTCACAAGCTTAGTGTTTGAAGAAAGCCAGTGGGGGAGGCTGGCCTTCATTAGGGTATCCATTTTTTCAGTTTATTTAATAAACGGAGTTGGTTTTTCAGCAGGATACACGCGCACTTTACGTAAATAGTTTTGCTTCTTGTTCGCTGTTAGCTTGGGCCCTTATACTGCATGTCTAAAAAATACGTTAAGGAAAGTGTTTATGTTCAAGCCCGTGATACAGGAAGAAGTCTCAGGATGCGGAATTGCGTCGGCTGCCAACATTTTAGGAAAGACGTATCAAGAGATGAAGGTCATTGCCAACGCAATGGGCATTTATGCAGAGGATGAATTGCTCTGGTCTGATACTCGGTATGTGAGACGCTGCTCAGCCATGCAGGCGTTGAGACTTCGGTAGATGAAACACCCTTTGAGTCTTGGAGCGCTCTACCTGATTTAGCGTTGTTAGCCATCAAACACCATCAAGAAAACGGCAAAGACTTTTGGCACTGGGTTGTATTTAAGCGCTTAGAAGGGAAGACGTTTGTTTTAGACTCAGCCAGTTACCTGCCTTCTAATATTCGAACAGACTTTGATGAAATGCAGCCTAGATGGTTTATTGAGGTTAAGGGTGTTTGATTTAGTGGGTAAATTTGAAGCTCGACTGCATCCTTAAATGCTATTGTGCCTAACGTTGACCACGACTGAGGTATTCCATTGTTGAAGCGTGAGCTATTGGAAAAGTATCAAGTGATTGTCTACTTGATAGCCATTGTGTGTGGTCTGGCACTTGGCGCTTTTTTGCCAGCCCAAGTGGGTGTTTTGGAGCTGTTGCTTTGGCCTGTTCTAGGGGTATTACTGTACACAACCTTTACTCAAGTTCCACTGGCTCATATTCGCCAGGCATTTGCTGATACTCGATTTATTGCTGCCGCTGTGATGGGTAACTTCATTCTATTGCCTGTTGTTGTATGGGGTTTGATGGCGTTGGCACCTAATGAGCCCGCAGTTCGTCTTGGTATATTGCTGGTTCTGTTGGTTCCGTGCACTGACTGGTTTATCACCTTCACTCACTTGGGTGGTGGTGACACAAAGCACGCTATTGCTTTTTCCCCTGTCAGTTTGATACTTCAGGTTCTTTTGCTGCCTTTTTATTTGTGGTTGTTTCTTGGTTTTGATGTTGCATTAGAGATAGCGCAGCAAGAAATGCTACTGGCTTTTTTTGGATTGATTTTACTTCCATTGTTGGCGGCATTCCTGACAGAGAAATGGGCAGATAAAAATGCCCGTAGAGGGGCGATCATTCAGAAACTGGGTTGGTGCCCTGTACCCTTGCTTGCGCTTGTCGTCTTTTCGATTGCAGCGACCCAAGTTGGACTCGTTATGGATTCAGTCAGTTTGCTTGGACATCTGCTTTTTATCTTTATTGCCTTTCTTGTGATAGCCGCTCTAATGTCCCGTGCTCTTGCACAGATATTCAGATTGCCGACAGGGCAGGGGCGGGTATTGGCATTCAGTTTAGGAAGCCGGAACTCGTTTGTCGTACTACCGCTGGCGTTGGCATTGCCACCATCATTTGAGGTGGCCGTTGTTGTTATCGTTTTTCAATCCTTGGTCGAACTCTTTGGGATGGCGGCGTACTTGTGGTGGGTTCCGAAGGTGTTATTTTGTCCTGAAGAGATTATCCGATGGTCGCCTTAAAAGCATTCATAATTTGGGCTGGTATCCTCGTGCTAGCTGTTGGCAATGGTGTGCTGCGCGAGTCTGTCCTCATATCTAGTCTTGGAAGTGCGGCTGCGTTCGTGTTGAGTGGCATTCTGCTTTCCGTTTTGATCATTGTTGTGGCGTACTTTTCGCTTCCGTGGCTGCAAATCCAGAGCTCTATGCAGTTTTGGTTGATTGGGTTTTTCTGGCTGGCGCTTACGCTCGCCTTTGAGCTTTCTTTCGGGCTCTGGCAAGGAAAATCATGGTCCGTGTTACTTGAAGCTTACACATTTAAGGGCGGGAATATTTGGCCTATCGTTCTCGCAGCAACGCTCTTTGCGCCTTACATTGGGGCCAAGCTAAGGTGAAAAGCGGCTCAATAATGAGTCGTTTTACTACGATTAGCCATACACTGGAGATGATATGACATTCGAAGATTTGCGATCTGAAGTCCATGAAACATACATGAAATACTACGTTGCAGGATTTAAAGAAAACGACGTTTCACTGATCGATAAAATGGTCCAGTATCCTATCGCATACATTAAAAATGGTTCAGTTACCCTGTGTGATTCGTACCCCATAGATCCGAAAAGTCTCAAGGAAGAAAAAGGATGGGATCACTCTATTGATTGGAGATTTGAGGTAACAGCTGCCAATAATCTTGAAGCACATGCAGTAGCTTCGGCTGTCAGATGCAGAGCAGATGGCTCAAAAATTGAGAGCGTGCATGGGTTCTATGCTTTTACAATCAAAGGGTTTTGTCTGTTTCAGGAGTGTGATTCGGTCTTTTTGCAAGCGGTGTATCCAATACGTTTGGGCCAAGGTTTATGCAGTGCGTTAACACTTTCAATTGGTGACACGCCATAAAAAATAGTATATAAACACCCCTCAATTAATAACTGCAGTAGTAGGCCAAGCATTTTAGATTGTTGACAATTTAAGGTTTAAAGCAGGTAAGCTTATTTATAAGGATGTATAAATGACCAATATTATTTTATGTAATCAATCTTTACGTAGGGATATTTTAAGCAACACTTGTGGGATTGAAAGCAACCTTCTCTACGCTAGACAGGGCACTCAGCCTGAAACTCTTGCACGTTTTACTCCCTATGCGGCTTGTGAAGATTTTACCCCACAAGATCAACATATCCTCTCATGTCTGTCCGCGCCGAATGTATCAAGAGAGTTAACAAACCTTAGTTTGTCCTATGGTGAAAGGAACATACTGGCGATTGCCGATGTTTCGAATAGGCTAAATGAATACAATATTGGTTTGATTGGTGCTTCAACAAATGTTTACGTGAGTCGAATGGGTGAGTTTGGTCAAGCCGTCAAAGAGTATCAGGACGCCCTGTTAACGTATCGTGATACTATGCGCTCAGGTGCGACCCCTCTGTCCAAAATGACTGCAAAACATCGTGCTGAACGTAGCTTTGATCGGATGCAGGTTAGCTACCGCCATGAGCTCAGTAAGGTCAATTCACGCTCCCGAGCAAGCCGGCGAAGTACGCCGTTAACGAGTTCAACACGTGGAACGAATATTGCGCGAAGCAGCCGAAATGTCGCAAGTCTTAATTTGAACTCACGAATTGAGGCGGATAATTTAGTTCGATTTACTCAGTATGCCAAGTTTCTTGGAAATGGACTGACTGTTATCGACTTTACCAGCAGGGTTGGCCATATACACAACAGTTACGAAGCGGGCGGTGAGTGGGAGCGTGATCTTTTTATTGAGTCGAGTAGTTTTGCTGCAAGTGCAGTCGTTGGGACTGGTATTGCAAAAGCAGGTCTCGCAGGTCTTGCGTTTCTTATGGTTGCGACTCCCGTTGGTTGGGTTGGATTAATTGTTGGCGGGGCTGCAGTGGCTGGTACCGCAGCTGGTGCTTCACTGGGCATGAATTATTTGGTTAAAAACAATGCTGGGCGTTTTTATGATTCTATTTTGAATACGTTAAGGATCAGATGATGCTTGAAGAAATTGTTTTCGGAGTTGCATTTTCGATTATGTTTGTCGGATTGATTCTATTTGTAATCTTCGGTCAAGTTACAGTACGTAAGCTCAGAAAAAACCCTGATACAAAGCGTGCACTTGGAATGGAGTTATATAGCGGCTATGACATTTTTAATGTGGCGGGTGTGTTTTCAACTCCAAAATGGATAAGAACTCGCTTAGAGGCCTCACCTCTGAGCAGTTTATATGCAAACCATGACTTACTGTTTAAACACACAACCCGCTTTGATCGTGTGTTTGCTCGTATGGTGTGGATTTGTACCATGGGTCCCGCGTTTATATTATTGATTTTAGTCGTACTAAGCGCTCTCGGTATTACCGAATAACCTCTGCTTGGGTGTTCTGTAATAGGCTAGAAGCCATATTCTGTATAGCTCCTTGCATAAATGCTTGAACAGATGCAGTCGGTGGAGTTATCACTGGAGCCATACGATGGCTCCTTAATTCAAAGGAATTTTTTCGATGGCTTTTGAACATGTTTATTTAGTAACGAGTCGCTTGAATACTGTGACGCCTGAACAAGTCGCGAGTGCCGAGGAAACGCTCGGCTTCAAGTTTCCCGATGGTTACTCTGATTTCGTTACACGATTGGGCGAGGGAAGCTATTCGAATTTCGTTCGCGTTTATTTGCCTTCTCGGATTGTTGAGGAGCATCGTGAATTCCAAGATCGTTGGAAGCAGTATTTCTTTTGGGACAAGGGACATGAGGTTCTTACTAAGGAACAGATTGTCGAGTCATTCATTGTCGCCGATACAGTGCAGGGTGATGAATTGATTTTCCATCCGGCACAACCCAATTGCTTGTTTGTTTTGCCGCGTTATCATGACACTGTCTTTGTGGCGGGAAAGGGTTTTCCTGCTGCTGTGGACTGGCTTTGTAAATCGGGTCAATTAACTGATCCCATCACATTCGATAGCTTTGAATCATGGCAACAACGCCGAAGTCTTAAGTTTGTAGGTCCCGGGCAGTTCGAAACGGTAGCAAAAGCGCTAGAAGACCTTGGTATTCATGATCACATACAAACCGATGAAGAATACCCATTGCTTGAGATCTTTGTTTCTGATTTTCAAGGCAAGGTTGTTCTTACAGCGTATGATTCGCATGCGACAGCTTGGCTGACGCTTGATGCTGATGCGAACACCAAAACGATGCAAAGAGCGATTGCTTGCCTTGAAAGCTTGGGATTGGTTTGTCAGTAAGGATACAAATGAATAATGATAAACAACACCTAGTTACGTATTTATGCGGGTGTATCAGTCAAAAAGCGTTGGATTATCAGTAAAAATACCGTCCACACCCATTTCAAACAGACACTTGGCGGCGTTCGGATCATTCACTGTGTACACATATAGATCATAGCCCGCTTGTTTAATGGCTCTGGCCTGATCGGTGGTCAATTGGCTGTAATCCAAATGGATGCTGACAGCACCAAGCGATTCAGCAATGGATTGCCAATTATCCGGTAACGCTTCCCAGAGTTGTCCTAGTGGCCACTCGGGCTTGCGCTGCTGTATCAATTGCAGAATTTCCGTATCAAAACTTGAGATAATCAGTCGATCAAATGCCTGCCAATTCTGCTCCAACGCTCTAATACTTGGCTCAACGATCTGCTCGGCGCTGAAATGTTCGTAACGTTTGATTTCGAGATTCAATCCGAATTGATGTTGTGATAAAAATACCAGCATTTCGTCCAAGGTCGGAATCCGTTCAGCGCTGTATTCGGCTGAAAAATGACTGCCCACATCCACATGCGCCAGATCAGCATAGGTTAGAGACATTAACCGGCCCTGATCTTTGCTCAGTCGCGATAGCTCGTCATCGTGAAAAATCACCACGGTTCCGTCACCCACCAGATTGGCATCAATCTCGACCCAATCAATTCCCAAACGTTGAGTCAGGCGCATGGCACCTAAGGTGTTCTCTGGTGCCAGCTGTGCACAGCCTCTGTGTGCAATCAAACGGTTTGCGATCATTGTTTACCTGCTATCGATTCTGAATCAGTTTCTGGGTTGATCTGAGCTTGTCGCGCTTCATGTCGACGCTTTACTTCATAAGCGGCGGCAAACAGAATCGTGATCAAGATTAATATTAGCCCCAGTGCATTCACCGCCGGTGTTAGTCCTGTGCGCACTTTTGAGGCAATATAAATAGTCAATGTAGTGTCATGCCCCTTCACAAACAACGTGGTATTGTAGTTTTCGAAGGATTGCAGAAATGCAATCACAGCCGCTGACAGGATGGCGGGCATCAAGTAGGGCAGGAGTATACGACGGAAGACCTGAAAGTGCGAAGCACCTAGGCTGAAGGCGGCATTTTCCAGAGTCCGGTCAAAACGTTGCAGACGGGCCAGTATCATCAGCATGACGTAGGCGGCAATAAACGTTGTCTGGGCAATCATGGTCAAATAAATCCCACCACTCACACCGAGGCTGCGCCAAAAAATCAGTGTGGAAATCCCAATAATGACTCCGGGTGTCAGCAAAGGAGACAGCATTAGCCCGTAGAGGAAGTTTTTGCCGTTGCCACGGTACGTCGAAAGAAAGAGCGCACAAGCTACGCCAATTGGCACGGCGATCAACAACACACCCGCAGCGATAATGGCACTGTTCCCTAACGCTTGCCACATGCCAGAGTCTTGCCATAGCTCCTCAAACCACTTGAGTGTGGTGCCGCGCCAAGGGGATATGGTTGGAAAACGGCTGTCGTTGAAGGTTGCAGCTGACATGATAATCAGTGGGGTAAACAGATACAAAAAGAACAACGTAATGTAAAAGCGTATGCCCCATTTCAAGATGCTGTGTGAACTCATCTGGCAATATCTCCCAGACCTACTTTAAACAGGCGCATCATCAGCACAATAAAGCCAATACAAAGCAACAGCAAAATGAAGGCATAGGCGGCACCCTGATTCCAGTCACCGCCCTCAAAAAACCAGTTATAGATGATTTGTGTAAACCAGCGACTGCCAGGTGAGCCTAGCAGGGCAGGGACGGCATAACTGCCAGCCGAGAGCATGAACACCATGATACAGCCGGTGGCGATGCCGGGCTTTGCATGTGGGATGATGATGCGATAGTGAGTGCGTATCCAGCCTGATCCAAGGTTGCGTGCGGCTTTTATCTGATTGCTGTCGAGGCTTTCGATGGCATTGTACAGTGGGAAAATCATGAACAGGATATAGGCGTAGACCATACCAACGATGACACCACCGTCGCCGGATAAAAAGCGAATGGGTCGATCAATAAATCCTAGGCTGAGTAACAAGGCATTGAGTGGCCCTCGGTAAGACAGGATGATAAACCATGAAAACGTGCGCAGTATCTCGTTAATCCAAAAGGGGATGATCAGCAGCAGCACGCACAGGGCGGCCTGCCGGGGAGTAGCAACTTTTGCGAGGTAGTACGCCAAGGGATAGCAGACCACCAGTGTACAGACGGTAACCAGTACGCTTGACCAGATGGTTTTAAAGAAAATACTCTGATGAATGGCGTTGTTGGCCAAGGTTGCGTAGTTCTTCAGTGTGTACTGATCGTCCGGGCCACCGATCTGGCTGGGAGGCAGGTTTGGCCTCAGGGAGTAATCAATCATCAGGATTTGCGGCAGAATCACCAGCATCACCAGCCACAAAAACATCAGCAAAAAAATGCCTAAAGAGACCCAAGGGCCAAAGCGTTCGGAGAGTTGTTTAAACATCGCGAGCCCCTGACATGATCATGGCATCTTCGGCGGCGAAACCAAAAATGATCAGATTTCCGGGGGCAACATCACCTAGGTTCATATCGCTCAAAAGTTGAATTCGCAGACGGTGTTGACTCTTTAAAGGCGTTGCTTCCATCATCAGATATGCACCCTCAAAATTCAGCTCCCGAATTTGAGCTGTAAAGCAATTGTCACTCATGGACGTCCGGCGAGTCAGTAATTCGGGACGAATAAAGAGCAGAGCCTTGTCGCCGAGACGAAATGTGTCGTGTGTATGACCGCTTAGGCGACCCAGATCGCCACAATCCAAGGTGACCCGAGTGCCATCAATCGCAACGACCTGGCCCTCAATGCGATTGTTTTCGCCCACAAAAGAGGCCGCAAATGGGGTTGCAGGGGTTCGGTAAAGTGTCATCGGATCGGCAACCTGTTGTAACTTGCCTGCCGACATGACCGCCACTCGGTCCGACATAGTCAGCGCTTCACCTTGGTCATGGGTGATATAAATAAAGGTGATTCCGGTTTTGCGCTGGATGTCTTTCAGTTCTGTGCGCATATGTTGGCGCAGCTTCAGATCCAAGGCGGAGAGGGGTTCATCTAAGAGCAATACTCGAGGTTCAACTGCTAGGGCGCGAGCAATCGCAATGCGTTGTTTCTGTCCACCTGACAGGTCACTGATTCGCTTATCTCGGCACTCAGGCAGCGCTACGAGATTGAGCAAACGCTCAGAAACTTTGCGACGTTCCGCTTTGCGGACACCGCGAACTTCCAGACCAAACTCAATATTCTCGGCGACGGTCATGAGTGGAAAGAGCGCTAAATTCTGGAAAATCATTGAGGTAGGACGTTTGTTGGCAGGGACTTGGCGCATATCCTGCCCACCAATCCGGACTGTGCCCTCGGTAGGGTCAAGGAAGCCACTGATAATATTCAGCAAGGTGGTTTTGCCACATCCAGAAGGTCCCAAAAAACTGAAGAACTCGCCCGATTCTATTTTTAAATCGGTTTGTTGAACGGCAACAAAATTGTCGAACCGCATCATGACATTATCAAGATGAACACTACTATCCATAACGTCTCACATAGCGTCGGTGAAGCATGACCCTGAGATTAGGGTCATGCAGAGGGCATTCCAAACTCAATCAAGCAGATAGGTAACGGTCTTGGTATTCGTTACGCAGGGCGACATACCAAGGCTCCTGAATTGGCCACCACCAGAGGTTTTTCAGGTCATCTTCTGTATAAGAATCAATGAAGAACTGCTTGGTTTCTTCTGGTAACAGCTCTGCAGCCCCTTTAGAAGTGGAGTTATACCCCGTTGCTTTAACAAACATTGCGCCAGCTTCAGGGGTGTAATACCAGTTAATAAACTCGTACACTGCATCGACATTGTTCGCATTTTTGGGAATAACAAAGCCCTCCATCCAAGCCATCGCACCTTCTTTGGGTGCCGCATAGGCCATGGGCTCACCGTCTTTAATCAGGTTGAAGGCAGTGCTGTCCCAGGTTTGTCCGATGATTGCGCCATTGGCCAAGAATGCTCCTTGTGCTTCATTTTCAGTGGACCAGAACTGTGCGATCATGTGCTTGTGCTCGGTGGCCACTTTTAAAATGACATCAAAGTTAGCACGCATAGCCTGCTCGTTCTTGTAGGAGTCCAGCAGTGGGAAGGGTAATTTCCCTGCTTTTTCCAGCCACAGACCGATACCGACCAGAGCCGAATGGCCACGTACCGTGACACCATCTGCGTGCTCAGGAAGCCACAAGTCACCGTAGCTGAGGTTGTTACGGTCCACTTTGGCCAGCTCTTTGTTGTAGCAGATGGCTTCCGTACCCCAGTCGGAAGGGGCAAAGTAACGTTTGCCATCGACAATGCCACCCACTTCAGAGCCTTCTATCGCGCTTTCCAAGGCACCGTCCCAGTTAATGCGGCGGGTGTCCAGCGGTTGTACCAGATCAAACTCGACATAACCCGGCACACGGTCCACGGTTGGCATAATAATATCGAAACCGCTGCCGTCGGTAGCACGCAGTGAGTTCATCAGTTCATCATTGGTACCGTAGGGGGTGAAGGTGGCATTAATGCCTGTTTTTGCTTTGAAATCGGCGAGCATTTCATCCGTGATGTAGCCTGCCCAGGCATAGATCCGCAGTTCACGGCTGGAGGCCAGTGTACTGTTAATAAAAAATGGACTGACGGCAAGTGTTCCAGCCGCAGCAGCTCCTTTCAAAAATTGGCGACGTGAGACGGTCATGGCGTATTCCTGATCTTAAATAAATAACTTGGATGTTCATCAAGGTTAGACCATATTCCATAAAAGTGAAATATTTATGAAAATACGAACATAAGCGAAAAAATAAACGCACAATAGGTGCGTTTAGATGGGCTGTAGCTGCGATGGAGGGAATAACGACGGCGATGACGGCGGTGACTAAAGACAACGCCGCCGCCAATCTAGATTATGTCCGTTGAGACACACCCACTCCCACCAAGATCAACGCCAATGCAACAAAGTGATTAATCTGAAGTTGTTCACCCATAAAAACGATACCGACAATCACCGCCCACACCGGAATCATATAGTTAATTAAGGAGACAAAGCTGGGACCCGCCATGTACACCAGTTTCATGTAGATCACAGTCGCAATTCCGGTGCACATCAGCCCTAATACGGCGACAGCAATTAACACCGATTCAGACAGTTGTCCGATGGTGCTAAAAGTGGGAATACCGGGGTACAGTGTGCCAGCATGGCCAAAGCCACTGGTCATACTGGCAATGGGGAAGGTCATCATCGCCCCCATGGCCAGTATAGAGGCCGACGTGGACCAAGGGTCACTAGCGGGCTTGCGTCGAGCAATAATGGTATTGCAGCCATAACAGATGGCGGCGGTCAGAACGGCAAATTGTCCGAGCAATGCTTGGCTGTTAAAGCTCAGGTGTTGCAGCGCTTGGGGACCGATCAGTACTAGAATGCCTATAAAACCCAAGCTGAAACCAACGAGTTTCGTGCGTGTGAGCGTTTCACCCTGTATAAAAAAATGCGCCAACACAATGGTAACCAAGGGCATTACCGCCATCAAAATGCCAGCTAACGCACTGTCAATGTATTGCTGCCCCCAACTGATTAATGAAAAGGGAATCAGGTTGCCGATGAGGGACATGGTTAAAATATACGCCCAAACTCGAGCACCACGAGGCATTTGACGTCGGAATAACAATGCAAGTGGAAACAACAAAGAACAGGCCAATAGGTTGCGCAAGAATACAAGGGTGGCGGGACTGAGTTCTTTCACGGCTATAGACGTAAAGGCAAATGAAACGCCCCAAATCATCGCTAATAGAACAAGTAAGCCCCAATGTGTTAAAGGACGATGCATAGTTTTATCTACTTTAATGTATTCAAAATGAGATGATCGAGTATTGGCTGAAACAAGCGGTTGCTGAGTTCCATAAAGCGGCCGTCACGAATGAAGTCCTCGAAACGAGGCCAGAGTCGTTGCAAGGCAAGGTTCTGCTGCACTTCACCCATGAGTTGATAGTTGCCCTGGTAAGCATCCTGAGCCTCAATCAGTTCGGAACCCTCTTTACTCGGTTTAATAAAGGCCCCGCTGGTTTTGGCTGAAAAAGGGAGAGGGGACTGCAAATTGTCAGACCAACTTGTCATGAGCTGCTGCAAAAGTTCAGTCGCCTTTTGAGCTTCTAAAGGCGTTAAAAAAAGCTGGGTGTCGGGCGCGAGTATTTCAGTGAAGGTTTCCCCTTTTAACTGAGCGGCCAAGTGATAAGGCCATTGGCGCACAAGGTGATGCCATTTAAGTGCCTTGCCCTGCCAAACTTGGCTGGGTAGGATCAGTAACCGACGGCGTTCTCCCGTCGAATTGATCCGAATATCCAGTAGAACGTCGTCTAAAACGATCATGCCCTGCTTAAGTAACACGGCCTCAGAATGCGAGGTAGCGTAGGGAAAGTCTGCCGCACGCTCTTGATACACACCCAGAGGGTTGATTAATGGAGCAATCAGTTCATCAGCATAAAGATGCCCAAAGGGCGCTAATGGCAGCTGACCTCGGCGTTGTTGTTTTAGAACCGCCTGCTGTAATTTCTGGCCTACATTGAGTTCGGGCTCCGTTTGCAACTGATGTAAGATCGACTCAAGCAGTTGTTGCCGTTGTGCCCAAGCGTCAAGCCCCGAAATCGCGAAGGCCTCGTGGTCTTCTCCGGTTGGGTCAGGATCATTGAACACAACCCCTAAACGTTCTGCAAAAAATGCTTGTGCAGGGACTTTCAGTAACTGCCCCAAATGTGCGAGTGAAATTGGCGGCTGTGCATCCGTGCTTAAGGGAGGCAGTTCAAACATGTCAGATGCTGCGATAGAAGGGGCAAGGTGAATCTCTTGCCACTCCTTCGCATAGGTTTTGTGGGGCGAGTCTTCTGAAAAATACGCCTGACTAAACGGTTGCAAGGGGTATTCAAAGGTGATCTGTTTTAGCTGTTCGGCGCTTGAAACGTTAAGGATGTGGTCACGGAGCTGCCCAATCAGAACTGAAGGGGGCCGTTCTGTGTTGTCCCTGATATTGCGTCCAACCCAACTGATATAGAGTCCGTCCCGCGCGGAGAGTAGCGCTTCAAGAAATAAATAGCGGTCATCCTCTCGGCGCGAGCGATCACCTGCACGGTAATCCAATGGCATTAAATCAAAGTCAGGTTGCATGACCTGGCGTGGGTAGTCGCTTTCATTCATGCCGAGTAAGCAGATATGACGAAAAGGCACGGCCCTCATTGGCATCAGCGTTGCGAAATTGACAGCACCGGCCATGAAGCGTTGATTCAGTCCTGTTTGATCTATCTGTCCTAAAATCGTGTCTCGGACCATGTGCAGAGGTAAAGGGTCCGAAAAGGCGGCATGTTCACAGTGCTCTTGCCAGGTTTGAAGACCTAACTCGATGCGTGTCAGCAATAGCTCATCACGGCTGTCTTGTGCAATAAAAAAGTCTTGGCACAGTGTGCGCAAGAGCGATACCCATTCTGAGGGGGCTAAGGGCGCTTGCAGTTTAAGCCAATAGTGATCCAGTGTTTCAATAAAACGAACCAGAGCACCTGCTAGCGTGGCGCTTAAGCCGCCAACTTCTGCATACGGTTCGATGCCCTGCCAAGCTTCTTCTTGACCGAGGGTGTACCCGAGCAGCATGCGTTTTAATCCAAAACGCCATGTGTTTTGCTCTTGATCCGGTGGCAGACCAAAGCTCTCGCG
Organism: Nitrincola nitratireducens; assembly: GCF_000585235.1. Lineage (NCBI taxonomy): Bacteria > Pseudomonadati > Pseudomonadota > Gammaproteobacteria > Oceanospirillales > Oceanospirillaceae > Nitrincola > Nitrincola nitratireducens. Next base: position 245,461 of record NZ_AONB01000001.1, read on the forward strand.
ATGGGTTGCATCCAATCCCCAGCGAATCCCTGAGTCCTCAATCCAATGGTGCAGCAAAGGCTTGTCTAAAGCGGTAATGCCAAACTTGGCCTGTAGGGCAGGGACATCTAAAAGATCGAGGATTTCACTGACACTGAAGCGCGAACCCGGAAGGTTCAGCAAACTCTCCAGTGCAATTAATAGGGGCGCTTGGTGTCGTTGTCCTTGATCTGACAGGGTAAAAGGGATGTAACGCGTATCGTCAAAGCCGATGCGTCCAAAAACCGCACGAATATGCGGTGCGTACTGATTGATATCCGGTACCATGACCAAAATATCACGGGGACGAAGGTCCGGATGTTGAGCAAAGAGCCCTAATACATAATCTTGTAAAATCTCAACCTCACGTTGCGCGCTGTGGGCAATGTGGAAGGTTAGGCTTTGGTCCGATGAGTCAATTGGGCGGGTGCGCGCTTTGCTTTCATCAAGGCTGCGCAAGGATAAAATATCGCTTTGCAATTGCTTCAGCAGCGACTCCTCACCCGGTTCTTCAAATAAGTCGATGGAGAGCTTTTGTTGCTGGAAGTGTTCTTCGTAGCTGTCTTTTTGGTCAAACTCATCTAACAGCCGAATGTAATCGCGTCCTTGTTTGCCCCAAGATCCGAGCAAGGGATTGGCATGAAGATAAAGATGTTCATCGGAGATATCCGTTTGCCATTTAAGAGGATGGCGTTTAAAGCGTTCGGTAAACAAACGACGAGATTGAACCGGATCAATAATATCCCCCCAGAAATACTGACAGGGGTTAGAGACACAGAGTAACACTTGAGTCACCTGTGAGACGCGCTCCAGAACTTGCACGGTTTGTTTGGGCAATGACGAGATGCCAAACACCACTACACGTTTAGGAAGGTTTAGTGACATTTCGGGAGTGATCGAGGTTTTCAAAAAACGTTGATGCACTTGTGCACGGCTGGTATGGCGGTCCACCTCTGACATATCCGCAATGATTTGTCGCCAAAGTTCCGCTTGCCAGAGTTGACCCTCAGGCAGTGGGATCTTGTCGCCCTTTTGTGTCATGCAATCAACATGCTTTGACCAGTCCTCTAACCAATCAGCACGATACACCTGATACTGATCATAAAGATCGGCAAGGCGCTGTGCCAATTGAAAGCGTTTACGTTGCTGATGATCATCCTTTAAAAAGCGTGATAGTGGTTGGAACTCAGGTCGATCCATCAATGAAGGCAGCAATCTTAGCAAGCGCCAGGTTAAGGGGTGTTTATCATAGGCCGAGTTGATAGGGAGATCGCCTAATACCGAACGATAGACTTGCCAGACATAACTCGCGGGCAAGCTAATGTTTAAGGCGGTTGCGATGTCACAGCCTCCACCGACGTCCGCTTCGTCTTCGGCCAGTGCGAGTTTTAACCATTGCGCTATCCCATTGCTCTGCACCAGCAACACTTCATTTTCCAGCGGGGGCAAAGGGTGGCGTTTTAACCATTCAACGGTTAACTCACGTAAAGCTTCCAGGCGGTTGCTTTGCACAATCATAAAACCTGTTTCAATCTCTGCTGCCATTGAGTCTTGCCTGTTTTGCGAGTGACAAAGATCCTAAGTGTAACAGTTGATTATCCGAAAGTGAGGGGATGTGTTGTCGATATTCGTCAAATCAAATGGAGAATAAAGTGGCGTTCAATCGAGACATGGATGTAGGGTTCAGTTAAGCTTTCATTCGTCCTATACCTTATCGGCCAAGTGATTGGTGTGATTTTAAAGAGAGTCATCATGAGCGATCTTAATTCCAGCGTGACAGAAAAACCGAGCATTACGATTCGTTATTGCACCCAGTGTCAGTGGTTGTTACGAGCGGCTTGGTTAGCACAAGAGCTGCTGTCAACCTTTAGTGATGATTTGGCGTCCGTTACACTGGAGCCTGCGACAGGCGGGGTGTTTGAGATTACCTGTCAAGGACAACGCTTATGGGAGCGCAAAGCGGATGGTGGCTTTCCAGAAGCAAAAGTCCTTAAGCAGCGTGTGCGTGATTTAGTGTGGCCAAGCCGCGATTTAGGCCATAACGATCGCTAAGTTCGTATTGCAGTGCAAAAAAATTAAGTCAAAATTAAGCCGGGTTTACAGTTGAAGTCATCCTGATTTGGATTAATATGCAGTCATAACTTAAACGATTAAGTTAATGTTCCTATAAAAACAATAAAAGGTATAGGTATGCATATTAATAAAGCATCAGGGCTTGGAATCACTGTATTTGCAGCTGGCTTACTCGCCGGCGCCGTTCACGCTGCGACCTTGACGATCTCTTGTGGAGCTGTAGGGTCTGAGTTACAACTCTGTGAAGAAGGCACAAAGCTGTGGAGCGAAAAAACAGGCCATAAAGTTGAGTTGGTTTCAACACCCAACTCGTCCACAGAGCGTTTGTCTTTGTACCAGCAACTCTTGTCGGCTCGATCAAAGGATATCGATGTATTTCAGATCGATGTCGTTTGGCCTGGCTTACTGGCGCCGCATTTGTTGGATTTAAAACCGCATTTTGAAGCGCTTGAATCCCAGCATTTTGAATCCCTCATTACCAATAATACCGTTGACGGTCGTTTGGTGGCCATGCCATGGTTTACCGATGCGGGTGTATTGTATTACCGCTCCGATCTTTTGGAAAAATACCAGTTAGAGGTACCGAGCACTTGGGAAGAACTCACCCAGACAGCCCAGCATGTTCAGGAACAAGAGCGCGCCGCGGGGCAGGCACAATTTTGGGGATTTGTATGGCAGGGACGTGCATATGAAGGGCTCACCTGTGATGCACTTGAGTGGATCTACAGCTATAACGGCGGCACGATTGTTGATGCAGATGGAAAGGTCACCATCAACAATCCAGGCGCTATATCCGCATTGGAAATGGCTGCTAGCTGGGTGAATACCATTTCACCACCGGGCGTTTTAAGCTATGCCGAAGAAGAATCTCGTGGGGTGTTTCAGTCAGGTAATGCATTGTTTATGCGCAACTGGCCCTATGCTTGGTCTTTAGGCCAATCTGACGGAAGTCCTATCCGTGGCAAAATCGGCGTAACGGCGTTACCGAAGGGCGGTGAAGACGGGCGTCCTGCGGGAACGCTAGGGGGATGGCAGTTAGCCGTTTCTCAATACTCTGAAAATGCCGAGCTGGCCGTGGATCTCGTGCGCTTTTTGACCAGTTATGATGAGCAAAAGCGTCGAGCCTTGATCGGCTCCTACAACCCAACACTGCCTGCGCTGTACGAAGATACCGAGGTACTTGATCTCGTTCCATTCTTTGGCGAGTTGTATGAAACCTTCCTCAATGGTGTACCGCGTCCGTCCTCAGTGACTGGAAACAGTTACGGACGTGTGAGTAATGCCACCTTTAATGCTGTTCACAGTGTTTTATCCGGCTCGCAAAGTGCTGAAAAAGCTGTGCAAGAGTTAGAAAGTCAACTCAACCGTATGAGTCGTCGCGGCTGGTAAGCGGGGTCGGTGATCGGGCAGGGTGCTTGATCACCGATAGATCGACAAGAGCGGAGTCAACAGATGTCTACTAAATCCGATATAGCGCAATCAATGCCAGCGTCCAACCGCTTGTCTTTATTGACACAGCGCAAGCGCATGGCCTGGTTGTTTCTGTCACCGATGATGTTAGTTCTACTGGCCGTGGCGGGCTGGCCCCTACTCAGAACCATCGGTTTTAGTTTTACCGATGCCAATCTGGGTAATTTACATGATTACCAGTTTATTGGTTTTGAGAACTACTTGGTGTACGAGGCAGGAGAGTGGTACGGCGTTTTAGCCGATCCCCTTTGGTGGCGAGCAGTGAAAAACACCTTGTTTTTTACCCTGGTGTCCGTCTCTGCCGAAACGTTTTTAGGCATTATTGTTGCGCTCACGCTCAATGCCCAGTTTAAAGGACGTGCCTTGGTACGAGCCGCCATTCTGATTCCTTGGGCGATCCCAACCATAGTATCAGCTCGGATGTGGGGTTGGATGCTGCATGATCAGTTTGGGATTTTAAATGATATTTTCATGACGCTGGGCTTTATTGCGGAGCCAGTGGCTTGGACCGCCGATGCGAATTTGTCGATGTGGGCGGTCATCATGGTGGATGTTTGGAAAACCACGCCTTTTATGGCCTTGCTGACGCTCGCGGCTTTGCAAATGCTGCCGTCAGATTGTTATGAAGCAGCCAAGGTGGATGGCATCCATCCCGTGCGTGTGTTCTTTAAAGTGACTTTGCCATTGATTGCACCTGCCTTGATGGTGGCCGTGATCTTTAGGGTCTTGGATGCATTGCGTGTGTTCGATTTGATTTTCGTGCTCACCTCCAACAGTGCCGATACCATGTCCATGTCAGTCTATGCGCGCCAACAATTGGTTGAGTTTCAGGATGTTGGTTATGGCTCTGCTGCCTCAACACTGCTCTTTTTTGTCATCGCCCTTTGTACACTTGCGTACCTTTATTTAGGCAAAAAACGTATGGAGAGCTACTAATATGTTGACTAAATCACTCTCTAAACTTCTCCTGCGCGTTGCATTCTGGATGTTGATTCTAGCCATTATCGTGTTTTCAACCTTTCCATTTTACTACGCGATTTTGACGTCCTTGAAAACCAGCGAGCAGTTGTTTTCCATCGATTATATTTTAACGAGTGTTCATTTTGGCAATTATCAAACGGTGCTGAATCAGGCGTCGTTTATTCGAAGTCTAGGGAATTCGTTGTTTGTTTCGACGCTCACCGTCGTCATCTCCTTGTTGTTTGGCTTGACTGCGGCCTACGCCTTAGGACGTGTTGAGTTTAGAGGGCGCGGAGCGGTGTTACTGATGGTGCTAGGGGTGTCCATGTTCCCTCAGGTTGCTGTTTTATCTGGGTTATTTGAGGTAATACGTTGGCTTAATCTGTACAACAACCCACTTGCGCTTGTGTTTTCTTACACCATTTTCACCTTGCCCTTTACTGTTTGGGTTTTGACCACCTTTATGCGTCAACTGCCGAAAGAGTTGGAAGAGGCGGCAATAGTGGATGGTGCATCGCCAATCGTGACCCTGTTTCAAGTGTTTATGCCGTTGATGTGGCCTGCCATGGTGACAACCGGTTTATTGGCATTCATTGCGGCTTGGAATGAGTTTCTATTTGCACTGACCTTCACGCTGACCGATGACCAACGCACTGTGCCTGTCGCCATTGCGTTGATCAGTGGTGGGTCTGCGTATGAATTGCCCTGGGGCATTATTATGGCGGCATCCGTCGTGGTGACGGTGCCCTTGGTAATTTTAGTCCTTATTTTTCAACGACGTATTGTATCTGGTTTGACAGCTGGTGCTGTTAAAGGCTAATCCGAGGAGAAACTATGAATGTGTTGACCAATCAAGAGTGGTGGAAGGGTGGAGTCATCTACCAGATTTACCCTCGGAGTTTTATGGATTCAAATGGGGATGGGATTGGTGATTTGCCAGGCATTACTTCCAAGCTGGAGTACGTCGCGTCATTAGGTGTGGATGGGATTTGGCTGTCACCCTTTTTTACATCACCGATGAAAGACTTTGGGTATGATGTTTCAGACTATCGTAATGTTGATCCCATGTTTGGCTCGCTTGACGACTTTAAAGCACTGATTGAGAAGGCGCATGCCTTAGGTCTAAGGGTAACGATAGATCAAGTGATTAGCCACACCTCTGATGTGCACCCTTGGTTTACCGAGAGCCGACAAAATAAGGACAATGCGAAAGCCGATTGGTATGTATGGGCAGATCCTAAGCCCGATGGCACTCCACCCAACAACTGGCTGTCGATTTTTGGCGGCAGTGCTTGGACGTTTGAGAGTCGTCGTCAGCAGTATTATTTGCATAACTTTTTGACAAGTCAGCCGGATTTAAACTTTCATAATCCCGATGTGCAGCAGGCGCAGTTAGACAATATGCGTTTTTGGCTGGAGTTGGGGGTGGATGGTTTCCGATTGGATACAGTGAATTTTTACTTTCATGATCAACAGTTAAGGGATAATCCACCCTTGCCAGCGGGAGCGGCTAAAACCTACGGTGCGCCAGCCACTAATCCGTACACTTGGCAGCAGCATGTCTATGATTTAAGTCAGCCAGAAAATTTGGCTTTTCTTAAAGAGTTAAGAGCCTTATTGGATGAATACCCTGGCACCACAACCGTTGGGGAAATTGGCGATGATCATCTTAGAGCGGATGGCAGAGTATTGCTCCGGTGGCGATAAGCTGCACATGGCCTATACCTTTGATTTGCTCAATAAGCCCAATTCGGCAGAGCATATTCGCAGTGTGATTCAGAACTTTAATGCGATGGCACAAGAGGCTTGGCCTTGCTGGGCGTTATCGAACCATGATGTCGTGCGCAGCGCAACGCGTTGGGGGGAGAACGAAGGCTCTGGTTATCCTCGGGTGGCGTTAGCAATGCTGATGTCTCTGCGTGGCAGTGTGTGTTTATATCAAGGTGAGGAGCTTGGCCTTCCCGAAGCCGAGGTTCCTTTTGAGCGAATTCAAGATCCGTATGGGTTACCTTTTTGGCCAGAGTTTAAAGGGCGCGATGGCTGTCGCACGCCGATGGTTTGGACCTCTGGGGAACAAGGCGGCTTTTCCAGCAAGGAACCTTGGTTGCCAGTCGACCCTGCTCATTTGCCCTATTCTGTTGCAGAACAGGATGCAGACACGTCATCGATGTTAAATGCTGTGCGTCGCTTTATTCATTGGCGTCAACAACAACCTGCCTTGAAACGTGGTGCGCTTGAGTTGCGTGATGCGCCGAGTGGTCTATTAAGCTGGATTCGACGGGATGCGACTCAAACGCTTTTGGCCGTCTTCAATATGACAGGGCAAACACAGCATTATCCGTTACCCTGTGATGTGACGGCTGTGCTAGAGGGACATGGTTTTGAGGCCTTATTACAAGACCAAGTGCTAGCGCTTCCGCCGTATCAGGCTTTTTTCGCTGAAATTGATTGAGTTGACAGAAATGCCGAAGGGATACCTTCGGCGAGTGAGGTTTTATGGCCAGTGTAACACTAAAAAAAATAAGTAAGACCTACCATTCGGTGAATGTACTCAGAGACATCGATTTAGACATCAAGGAAGGTGAGTTCGTTGTCTTTGTTGGCCCCTCCGGTTGTGGTAAATCGACTTTGCTGAGAATGATTGCCGGATTAGAGGAAATCAGTGACGGTGATTTACTGATCGGAAGCGAGCGAGTGAATCACCTGTCACCTAAGGAGCGCGGTGTTGGCATGGTTTTTCAGTCCTACGCACTCTATCCGCATATGACTGTGGCCGAGAATATTGCCTTTGGTTTGAAGCTCGCTAAGCAAGATAAGGGCACGATTGACGATAAAGTTAAGAAAACCGCCGATATATTACAGTTAGGGCCCTTGTTGCAGCGTAAACCGAAGGAAATGTCCGGTGGTCAGCGTCAACGTGTCGCGATTGGGCGTGCCATGGCGCGTGAGCCTAAAATCATGTTGTTTGATGAACCCTTGTCCAATCTGGATGCGTCCTTGCGCATTCAAATGCGCAGCGAGATTGCCAAGCTTCATGACCGCTTAAAGTCGACAATGATCTACGTGACCCATGATCAAGTCGAAGCAATGACATTGGCCGATAAAATTGTCGTGCTAAATGCTGGAGGCATCGAGCAGGTGGGGTCGCCCTTCGATTTGTATGAAAACCCGGCCACTTTGTTTGTTGCGGGTTTTATTGGGTCCCCCAATATGAATGTGATTAAGTGCCATCTCCACCAACCGGGTGAATCGATAACGGCCTTGGACATTCCAGAGCTGGGTACACTGGACGTTAAGATCAACAGCCAAACCGCCCAGATCGGCGAAAAAGTTGTGCTCGGTGTACGTCCAGAGCATTTGGAGATTCAAGCATCGGAGACGGGCCTTGAGATTGTCAACGTTGAATATCTCGGCAATGAGTCGTTTGTGTATCTGCAAATTGGCAAGGAAGAGGTGCCGCTAGTGGCGAGAGTCTCTGCCTATACGACGTATAAGGTTGGTGATAAAGTGCAGGTCTCTATCGCCCCAAACGCGGCACATTTGTTTGATGATAAAGGACGGGCATTTAAGCGAACCTAACGGATGTGGGTACAGGCAGTGAAGTGGTTTAGATGATCGAATATAAAAAAAAGCTGACAATCAAAGATATGGCGAAAGCGTTGAATGTGTCCACGGCGACCATTTCCAATGCATTCAATCGGCCTGATCAACTCTCTGAGTCTTTGCGTCTACGTATCATTGAGGACTGTCAGCGTTTAGGGTATGAAGGACCGAATGCGGCCGCACGCAGTTTGCGTACCGGGGTTAGTGGTATCGTGGGTGTGCTGCTTGCAGATAGCCTGAGCTATTGCATCTCAGACCCTGTTGCGAGTCAATTTTTGGCAGGACTTGCGGATGTCCTCGATCAACGCCAATGCAATATGCTGTTGCTACCCGGACAGGATGAGTCGACATCCTACAAATCTAGGCAAATGGAGTCCATGGTGGATGGGTATATCGTCTATGGTGGGCTGCATCCGTCTAAACGTTTTCAGAGGCTACTGCAACAATCCAAACCGATTATAGCGGTGGACGTGGATACGACGGATTTTATCACGGTGAATATCGATAATCAGGATGGTGCGTATCGTTCTGCCTGTTTGGCGCTTGATCATCGTCCTCAAAAAGTTGCGATTATTTCGTTACGCTTAACACCTGTGTCGACTGTGTCTTGGGCAACCTGTGATGCATGCTATGCCAGTCCAGCCTCGGTGTCTCGATCGCGTTGGCTTGGTTATATGCAGGCATTGCAAGAATATAACTATCCACTGGAACAATTAAGCGTGGTGGATGTGCCTGTGAATACCCATCGGAATGCCTGTCTGGCCGCCTTTATGTTGCTGAATCAGGAGGAACGCCCTGATGTCATTATCTGCATGAGTGACCGAATGGCGCTGGGCGCCTTGCAGGTGGCATTGCAGCAGCAAATATCGGTTCCCAATGATCTTAAAATTGTTGGATTTGATGGTATTGCCGAGAGCCAATTTACGCATCCTACTTTAACTACCGTCCAGCAATATAATGAACTCAAAGGACAAATGGCGGGGAATATGTTCTTGGGACTCGCACCCAGGCAGAATGTGATTCTACCCACCGATATGCTGATGGGTGAAACCTGCCCGAGAGTCGTGCCTTAATTAGCCTTTTTCATGGTTAATATACCTAACCCCAATTTGATTTCGGCCCTGCTGCTTAGCGGTGTAAAGTGTTTGATCAGCAAGTGAGTAAAGTCGTGTGAGCCCGGACTCTATTGAAAGTTGGTTGGGGTGTTTGACAATGACAGCGCCGATGCTAATGGTTAATACCTTAAGCGCGTCGGGACGGCTTGTGTGAGGAATGTTTAAGTCCTCAAATCCCTGTCGAAAGGCTTCAAGATGTGGTAAAAAATCATCATGAGATGAGCGAAGAATTACAACAAACTCCTCACCGCCAATGCGCGCATAAAAGTCATCTTCGCGACAAAAATGTTGAGAAAATAAAGCCCCTAGCTGTTTCAGGGCAACATCCCCCGCTTGATGACCTTGACTGTCATTAAACTGTTTAAAATAGTCAATATCCAAGATCGCAAAGCAGAAGGTTGTATTGTGACGTTTGGCATGTTTCCACGCAGTGGGCGCGAATGTGTCGTAGGCACGGCGGTTCGGAATGGCGGTGAGTGCATCCTTAGTCGAGAGTTCAAGCAGTGCTAATTTTTGCTGCTGAACCAAATCAACGGCGAGATTAAACACAGACCTGAATTTTTCGAACTCATTAATACGAAATCGTTCAGTAAGAGGGGTTAAGTTTTGCTCCGATACCATTTGCTCAATTGCTTGAATGTGCTTCTTCATGGGGCGGTGAACAATCCGTTCCAACAGCGCCATGAGTAGGAGAGCTACCAACCCTGTGATGGCAAAAACGAATGGAAAGCCATCCAGTAAATTGGGGGAGTGTATAGGTGTATGGGTAATGTGAATGGTTACCATCGGCGTGTTGGTATCATCGCGAATAATTCGATCACGTTCAGTTTGAAAGCCTTCCTCAAGTGTAACTGGCGCTAAGTTGGGGATGGTATTCGCAAATGCGAGTTCGTCTTCGGTGGTGGGGGTAGTGAAGTTGAGCTTGAGTCGAGTAATCGATTCGATAAATTCAATTTCACTCTCTGACAAGAGTTGAATAAACATAAGATAGCCAGCGGGATCTTTCTCGCTCAAGGAGTCAGTGACATTGGCTATCGCGTAGATAGCAGGCCCGGATCGAGTGAGCAACCAGCCACCAAGAACGTCACTATCGACTTGATTAAAGCGATGGGTAATTAACGCCCAGTCAATATTTGATATCTGACTGAGATCGACCAATGTTTCGTTGGAAAGATCGTAGCCTTGACTGTAATGAACATGGACGTCATTTGTTAAATACACAACGCCCAAGAGTTTGTTGGTGATAAACGAACTTGGCGTAAAATTACTTTGAACAAAACGCTCAAATTGAGTAGGTTCGGTCAGGAACTGGTAGCTATCGTCCCAATGAGCCCAGTCCAGCGTAATGCTGGCAAGTGTTGCTTTTTTCAGGCGTAAGATTTTTGACAGGCTATTTAATTCTTGGAGCTGAAGTTGTTCTGCGATCTCTATTTCTTTTGGATGCTCAATATAAAAACGATACAAGCCCAATACACTGATCAGAAATAATGCGAACACAACTGAGGTGAGAGCAATATAGCCTTTGATGCTTTTCAAATGAATACGAGCCTTTCGTGCATAAATACCTTTATTCTATATGGGTATTTGTGATGTATTTATTAGCTATCACTATAGCACGAGAGGTCAATTTTTCACTAGATTGTCTCTAAAGCAACTTCAAATGGCGCAATAACGCACGTGTGTCGAGGTGGCTCTCGATCATATCGGCGAGTCGATCTAACGAGGCTTCGCGGTGATGGGTGTAATTGGTGGTTGTTTGAGGAGCTGCTAGGCCAAAATAGGTGAGCAATGTGTTTAAGGCTTCTGCCTGTTCAAAGATTCCGTGCATATAGGTGCCGAGTATCAGTCCATCGTCACTTATTGCGCCGTCAGGTCCACCGTCTGAATGAGTCAACGGCCTAGAAAGCGCGTGACCTTCACTCCTGCCCATGTGGATTTCATATCCGCTAAAAGTGGAGGTTTTTCCTGTTCCATTTAGGTCATGCATCTGTCCGCGTTGTTTGCGCAGTACTTTTTGAGCCTCTAAGTGTGTGGTAAAAGGCAATAGATTCAGGCAGTGGCTGCTACCGGGTTGCCCCTCAAGACCCTCTGGATCATGGATGCTAGACCCTAACATTTGAAAGCCACCGCAGATCCCCATGACTTTGCCGCCATAACGCAGATGCTTTTGCAGGTGCTCAGGCCAGTTGTGTTCGATTAGCCAAGCTAAATCCTGGCGAGTATTTTTGGTACCGGGCAGAATAATGACATCGGCAGCAGGGATAGGCTCGTCTTTACCGACAAAGATCAATTCAACTTGGGGGTGTAAGCGCAGAGGATCGAAGTCATTATGATTGCTCATTCTGGGCAAGCGTGGAACCACAATTTTAAGCGCGCCTGCCTGGTGCTCTCCTGCATGAGCGACACTGTCTTCTGCATCAAGAAGCAGGCCTTGCAAGTAAGGTAACACGCCGTAAACAGGCTTTTGGCTATATTGCTGCAGCCAGTCGGTTCCCGATGTTAAGAGTTGAGGGTCTCCGCGAAAGCGATTAATGATAAACCCTTGGGTGCGTGCTTGTTCAGACGGCGAAAGCAAGGCGAGGGTACCCACCAGCTGTGCAAAAACACCGCCTCGATCAATATCGCCGACTAAAATCACCGGACAGTCGATGGCTTCAGCAAACCCCATATTGGCAATATCACCTGCGCGAAGATTAATTTCGGCAGGGCTGCCAGCACCTTCAGCAATCACAATATCGTGCCGTTGAGTTAATGCCTCCCAAGCCGCGAGCACGACGTCTTTGGCCGTACGTTTAAAGGCGTGATAATCCATCGCGTCCATATTGCCATAGACCTGTCCTCGTAAAATAACCTGGGCTCCTCGATCACTCTGTGGCTTTAGCAACACGGGGTTCATATCGCTGTGTGGTACGAGACCGCAGGCCAAGGCTTGCAGTGCAGTGGAGCGTCCGATTTCACCACCATCACAGGTAACGGCACTGTTTAATGCCATGTTCTGCGGCTTAAATGGGGCAACATTGACGCCTTGACGTGCCAACCAGCGACACAACGCGGCCACCACCGTGCTCTTGCCTGCATCAGACGTAGTGCCTTGGATCATCAAAGTGGTCATCAGAGTTCGATGCCTTTTTGTGCTTTGATCCCTTGGTCTTTAAAGGCATGCTTCACTACGGTCATCTCTGTTACGGTATCGGCAAGTTCGATCAAAGCCGTAGGCGCGTTGCGACCTGTGACAATCACATGCTGGTGGCTGGGGCGATTGTGTATATCGTCGAGCACCTGCTCAAGATCCAAATAGTTATAACGCAGGGCAATGTTCAGCTCATCCAGTAGAATAAATTCATAGGTTGGATCACGTAGCATCGACTGAGTGATTGTCCAGGCGGCTTCTGCGGCGGCAATGTCGCGCTCCAGACTTTTCGTTTCCCAAGTATAGCCTTCGCCCATTACGTGATAGTCAACGCCAACCTGTTGACGAAAAAACGCCTCTTCGCCTGTTTGAAAAGCGCCTTTAATAAATTGAACAACACCGGTTTTCATGCCGTGGCCTAGCGCTCTGGCCAGCATGCCAAAACCTGAGCTGCTTTTGCCTTTTCCGGGGCCTGTGAGCACCAACAGCAGACCCTGTTCATTTTGGGCATTGGCAATGCGGGCTCGCATCAATTCTTGTTTTCGCGCCATGCGTTTGGCATGACGTTCGGGATCTCGTAATAAAGTGGTCATGAAGGCATCTCCCAATGTAGACTAAAAACACGTCTGTTGAGTAAAGATATCGGCAACCAGCGCGGGCGCCGATGGAAAGTAGCCGTGAAAGTAACTGGCGATTAATGAGCCCTGTCGATAGACGGGTTCTGCTTCAGTCCCCGCTTGAATACGAGCTCGGCACACGGGCTGTAAGTGTGTGTCAAAGATTGAGTGGTGATAGGTGTGACCCCGCAGCTCGCCTAGTGAAGTTTGCACCGATTGCAAGCCAATGGCTTGTAGTTTGGGTTGCATTAACGCTTGTCCCTTGAGGAGATCCAGCAAGGCATGGTTGTCACCTTCGATGTCTCTCAATTGAGACGCACAATACATAAGCCCTCCGCACTCGGCCAAAATGGGTTTGTTGGCTTGGTGATGAGCCCATATCGCATCACGCATCTGGGTGTTTTCAGCTAAACGGGCAGCGTGTAGTTCAGGGTAGCCACCCGGTAACCAAAGTGCATCGGCGTCTGGCAATTCTGTGTCAGTGAGCGGTGAGAAGAAACTGAGCTCGGCACCCATTTCCTTGAGTGCGTCGAGATTGGCGCGATAAATAAAGGCAAAGGCTGTATCACGAGCAATGGCAATGCGTGTTCCTTCTAAATAGCGGGGCAGAGGCGTTGGACGGTAACCGGATAAGGTCACGCTTTGCGGTAAGCGATCAAGGCCTTGCTCCTTTAAAAGCTGGGCGGCTTTGTCCAGTTGTGCATCTAAATTATTAAGCTCAGAGGCTTGAACGATGCCTAGGTGACGATCAGGAATGGACATAGCCTCATGTCGAGGCACTGCACCCAGTAAACGCAGGTTAGAGGGCAAAGCTGATTTCAAAATGTCCGTATGGCGTTGGCTGCCAACTCGGTTGGCAATCACATCGTAAATGGGGAGCTCTGGGTCAAACTGAGCGAGGCCTTGTGCGACGGCTGCAAAGGTTTGCGCCATGCCCCAGGCATCAATCACTGGCAGGGCAGGGATGCCTGCCAGTTTGGCAAGGTCGGCGCTCGAAGGTGCGCCGTCAAATAATCCCATAGAGCCTTCAACCAGAATAACATCGGCGTCCATGGCCGCTTCAACTAAGCGCCAACGGCACTCTTCTTCTCCTGTCATCCAAGGATGCAACTGGTAAACAGGCTGACCGGATGCCAACTCCTGCAACATGGGATCAAGATAATCCGGCCCGTGTTTAAATACTCTAACTTTACGTCCTGCATTGCGATGCAACCGTGCTAAGGCCGCCGTAATCATGGATTTTCCCTGACCTGAGCCAGGTGCGGTAATTAAGGCAGCGGGACGATTAAGGGTTAAGAATTGATTATGCATGCGTTATCTCGCTGGAATAAAAAAAGGTTTGCCATCAATCCAAGCCGTTTGGAGACGTTGATTAAACAGCGTTTCTAATGCAGTGGGTTGCAGCATGGACTCAGCGTCTCCCCAACAAGCCTGACCATCGGGGTAAAGTAATAGAATATGGGTACACCAGCGTGCCGCTAAATTCAGGTCATGCAAGCACATCACCAGTGTTTTTCCCTGTTTGGCTTGCTGGGCCATCAACTCAAGCGTTGCCACTTGGTGATGAAGGTCTAGGTGATTAGTGGGCTCGTCGGCCAGCCAAATCGCGGGGTTTTGTGTCATCAAGGTGGCAATGGCAACCCGTTGTCTTTCCCCCCCAGATAAGGTGCTCACTAACCTATCTGCAAGGTGATCAATATCCAGTGCCACCAATGCCGCTTGTGTGAGTGCTATGTCGTTAGCTGACTCCATCTGCCAAGCCGATAGAAAGGCATGGCGTCCCATTAACGCGGTTTCCATCACGGTTGCCGGAAAATCATCGTGTCGTTCTTGAAAAACAAGACCCAGCAGTTGGGCAATGGCACGGCGTTTATAGCTGTGGAGTGGGCGTTGATTGAGGTGAATCTGTCCTGAGCGAGGCGCACGCAGCCCAGCAAGTGTCTGTAGAAATGTGGTTTTGCCAGCGCCATTGGGCCCCAGTATGCCCCATATTTGCCCTGGCTCTAGACAAAAAGACAGGGCATCCCCCTGAGCTCTGCCCGGCACGTCGATGGCCATGGCTTTAAGTTCAAGGCTGGCCATCAACGTGTCCTATGCAATAGATAGAGAAACATAGGCACTCCGAGTAAGGCCGTTAACACCCCAACTGGAAGCTGCTCGGGGGCAATTAAGGTGCGAGCGAAGGTGTCAGCAACCGTCAGTAGCGCGCCGCCGGCAAGGGCCGAAGCGGGTAGGATCAGCCGTTGATCATTGCCCAATACCAAACGCAGCATGTGCGGCACTATCAAACCGATAAACCCGATGCTACCTGCAGTGGTGACGGCAATCGCCGTGAGCAGGCTGGCTAGAAAAAAAATGCCAGCTTCTAAGGGTTTGACCGCAACGCCTAAGGCCGCCGCTTGCAAAGGGCCACGTGCTAACACGTTTAAACTGCGTCCAAACGGGGTTAAAACAACACAAATGCTGATCAGTAGGACTAAGGCTGGCCAGGGTGTTTGAGCATAGGACAGATCTCCCATCAACCAATAGAGCATACCGGGTAGGCGCTGCGGTGGACTCAAGGCTAACATCAAGGTGATGATGGCACCCCATCCCGATGCGACCACAACGCCCGTGAGCAATAGACGAGAGGGTGTCCAACTGCCTGAACCATGGGCCAGCCCAAATACGAGAAGGGTTGCGATTAGAGCCCCTAATAATGCTGACCCAGAGACCAATAGAGCACCCAGTCCCAAGAGCATTGCTCCCAAAGCGCCAACAGCCGCCCCACCCGAGAGTCCTAGGATATAGGGGTCGGCCAAGGGATTGCGCAACAGAATTTGCATTAAGGCTCCGGCCACAGCCAGCAAACCACCTGTAGAAAAGGCCGATAGGGTTCTAGGTAGGCGTAAGTCCAAGATCAAGGTGCGTTGCAAGGGATCACCCTGTCCAATCAGCACGTTCATCACGTCGCGAAGGGGCAGTCCGGAGCTGCCCTGTGTGACTGAGAATACGAGGGCCATTGCCGAGAGCAGTGCTAAGCTCAACAAAGGAATCAGATAGCGCGTATGTATGGAGCCTGCGATGGGTCGTTTACTGACGTTTGGCACGGGCTTCATCCAATGCTTGGCAGAAACGTTCTGCCCCTTGTAAAAGGCGCGGGGTTGGCCTTTGAATCAAAGAGGGGGGAATAAAGTATAGATTCTGATCGGCTGTTGCGTGTAAATGGGGGTATTGTTGCCAGTGGTCGAGCCAGGCTTGGTTTTCCTCGCCCATTCCGCCAGCCAATATTGCTTCGGGATTGGCACTTAAGATGGATTCGGTATCTAAACGCGGAATCATACGCGGTAAATCGGCAAACACATTGTCGCCCCCGCAGAGTTCAATGACTTGGTGAATGAGATGTTCATGGTTGACCGACATGATTGGGTCATTCCAAACCTGGTAAAAAACGCGAACGGGTGATGCGTTTTGATAGCGCTGCTGTAAGTTGTTTATGCCCTCTTCAAACGCTTGAGCAACTTGTTGCCCGACGTCATCGCTTCCTGCTAAATGGGCTAAACGGAGTAAAGTGCTAGAAACATCGGCAAAACGGCGTGGTTCTAAGTAAAAAACCTTGAGGCCCAATGCTTCTAGTCGTTCCATTTGTTCAGCGGGATTGCCCGTTACCCAGGCAATCACTAAATCGGGTTGCAATGAAATGAGCTTTTCCATGTCCAAACGGGTGAGGCTACCGAGTGACTCTATCGCTTGTGCCTCGGGGGGGTAGTCACTAAAGGTGACAACTGCCACCACTTGATCACCGCCGCCCGCTGCAAACATCAGCTCAGTGGCACCGGGTGACAAAGTGGCAATGCGTTGAGCCGGGTGATCCAAACAGATTTGGCGACGCTTATCATCAACCACACAGCGTGCTTGAGTGGTCTCATCCGCCAGTAAGCTGGATGTTCCCAACAAACTCACGAACGCGGCTAAGATCCATTTATGTAGCATGATAAGGTCGCCTTCTGATTAGAGTCCGCTATAACTTAGAGTTAAAAATGCACTGCGTCCAGGATTCTTATAGTCCCAACCACCGAAGCCACGTGTCGTGACATAGTCTTTATCAAACAGGTTGTCGACAGTGACGGTTGCAGACCATTCAGGTGCAAAGTTCCAGCGGCTTCTGAGGTTAACAAGGCCGTATCCCGGCATCTTGTCAGACTCACGGCGTGCATTGTAACGGCTACCTTGCGCAATTAAAGTACCGCCGACCGACCAGTCTCCCCAGCTGCGATCCGCATCAAAGCGAACGCTTTTAGTGGTGCGGCGTTGTAGACGAGTATCGTCGGCACGATCGATCGGATCAGTTCCTGTCAAGGCGGCTTTTAGCATCCAGTCGGCGACCTCAGCACCAAGCTGAACTCAATGCCACGAATACGCGCACGATCAATATTTTGGGGTGCCCATAAACCGGAAGGCAGGGGAGCCCAATTGATCAGGTTTTTATACTGCGCTTCGTAAACGGCGACATCCCAGAAAAACGTTGGGTATTGACCACGAAGCCCTATCTCAGTGGTATGGGAGGTTTCCGGTGCTAGATCAAGATTACCGCTGCCAGGCCAGTAAAGATCATTGAACGTGGGCGCTCTAAAGGCGGTTCCGTAGCTGCCTCTGAGTGTGTGCTCGGGGTTGATGGCGTAACCCAGGGCAAGGCCACCCGTCACCTTATCACCATAGACTTGGTTGTCATCAACGCGTAGATTGGTTTGCAGACTTAAAGGATTGAAGTCAAATAAACCTTGTGCGAAGACCGCATGGTTTTTACGAGATTCTCCAGCATAGCTTGAGGTTTCGACGCTATCCTTAAGTGTGTCTGCACCCAAAATAAACTCATGGGCATCCATCCAAAGCGTGTTTTCCCAACGCAGTTTGTGCGTTTTGGTATCAAAATTAGAACGAGTGCCTTGATAGCTTGTGTTCTCATCCCTTGCTTCACTGAGTTGCACGCGAGACAGCCAATGCTCCGTGACTGGAATGCTGGCCGTTAGCCTAGTACTTGAAGTCGGTAATCCGTGTTACCACCGACAAACTCGGTATTCCCTTGGGTGTGCATCACCAATAGACTTAGATCTGCACCTGAGTCAAAGCCCTGACCGAGACGGGCAAGGACCGATGTATTGTCATAGCCCCTACGTCCTTCACCTTCTTTAATCTCGATGCCATCGGTTGTAAATTGATTGGCAACCAGCTGGTATCGAGTTGAGTTGTGTTGACCCGAAACCCCTGCATTGACTTGGTAGGAACCAAAGGATCCACCACCGACAGACACATTCATTCTTTGTGCTTGAGAGTTGGCTAAAAAGCCTTGTATAACACCGCCCGCCGCATCAGCACCGTAAAGCCCCCCGCGTGGCCCTCTCACAATTTCAAAGCGTTCAAACAGATTGGGTGTTAAAAACTGCCAAGACGCACCGCCAGAGGTGGCGGACTGAAGACGAATACCGTCCACTAACAAAACGGTCGAATCCGAAGCGGCGCCGCGAGTGTAGACACTGGTCGTTTTACCGAATCCGCCATTCGAACTGAAATCAACACCAGGCTGACCTTTCAGAAGGTCAATGATGTCTTTAGGTTGTTGTAGACGAATTTGCTCTTCATCTATAACCGTGACAGATGCCAGCGTTTCATCCGCTGTTTTTGCGGACAGGGTGGCTGTCACAATAATTGGATTAAAACGTGTGTCTGCAGAATCCAAGGAGGAGATCGGCTGAGCGAAGAGAGGAGCGGAAAGGCTCGATAGGCAAAGCAAAGCTAAAGGCTTGATTGCAAAAACCGGTTTGTTCATGTGACAAGGTCTCGTCAAGTGTGCACACCCGCACAACTAATTATCGGGGAACTGCTGTCAGTGGGAGGAGATAGGAGGGACAAAACAAGACCCTGCCCAATGATCGCCCACCGCAATCAGGCATAACATCACGGGCAGGTCTCCGGGCTGACAAGCAAAAGACTCGGTTTTTTAAAAAGCTATCTTTAAAAAAGCTATGTCTTAAGGGGTGGCTCACCTTCCCATACCGACGTACAGTGGTTATTGAGGCACCTTAACTTGATCACCGTTGCGGGGGCAGCGTCAGATTGAAGCACTGACTTCCCTATTAATCCGAGAGCGAATCTACAGAACCTGTGAAGCGCCAAAGACTAGCATTTTGAGTGATTTTTCACAAGTTAAGGGTGCAGTGTGAGCGTGCTTTAAGGACGAATCCAGCGGAATAAGTGAAGGCAGAGTGAGGTTGCTTAAACCAACGACCCCTTTCACTGTTTAACCGATCGTCTTGATCGGTCGGACCAATCCATTCCACGCATAAAACACCTCATCACAGCGCTCAGCTGCATCTTGCTTAACCAGCCGTTGAGGTCGCGAAGGGCGCGTTGTTTGGCTTCGATCGGCACTATACCTCGTCCAATCTCCAGCAAGATCAAGCAAATGGGCTGTTGCGAAGCCTGCTCATGTGCCAGATAGGTGTCGAGTTGGTTTGCATACTCAGTACGAAGCTGCTTAACATCATAGTTCCCCATTAAGTCTGCCTCAATCCAACGCTCCCAGCCCTCAATGATGAGAGGGGATGGGGCGCTGGATTCGGTTGGCCAATCCTTCAGGTATTTGCTTCATAGGCTGAAAGCCAATAGCCATTGGGGTAGAGCTGACGAGCAAAACGGCGTTTTCCTGAGCAGTACCCACCGATAATCAGTTTCACATTAACCTCCTTTCCAATCGTACGCACATCCGCCAAGCATTTGGATGACGTGATCCGCCTGAGCCGTCAGGCATTGATGCAGGCACTGTAAAAAACGCACATAGTTGAGCAATTCTGGGGTGTTTGGAGGCAAACACTCATTGATATCATTAGAGACGATAATTAAATGGATCTGTTGGTCTGTAAGGGCCTGGATGAAGGCATCGAGCTCTTCGATAGCCTCTTTAGGGCTAAAGTCGCTGGCAAACATCACTTGGCTGCTCCAAAGGGTCAGGCAATCCAGCAATAGCGTGCTGTTGGCTTGCAAGCGAGGCAGGACTGCGTTTAAATCTATGGGCTCTTCCAGTGTAATCCAAGCCTTCCCTCTATCCTGTTGATGCCAACGAATACGAGCTTGCATCTCAGATTCTTGCGGCGTCGCGGCTGTTGCTAAATAAAAAAGCGCCCCCCCTCGTGTCTCAGCATCCTGCTCGGCAAGTTGCTCTGCCAATCGACTTTTTCCTGAGCGCACCCCTCCTGAAATAAAGGTCAGCATGACAAACGCCCCCATTCCTGCAAAGCCATTAACAGCCGCTGATTGTCAGCGCGCGAACGTATGGCAAATCGTAGCGCTGAGCCATTTAACCCTGCAAAGTTGTGAGTGTGACGAGCGAGTAAACCGCGTTGCAGTAGGAAAGGCAGCAAGGCATTTGAGTCGCGTTCGGCTGATGGGGGCTGCAATAGAAAAAAATTGGCTTGGGTTGGGGGAATCGAATAGTGATACTCGCGCAGTTGCGGTAACAGCCAGGCTTGCTCTTGTGCTAACCAATCGTGGGTAGCGGCTAAAAACTCACGGTCCTGCAGCAGATGGGGCACGATGTTGGCGGCAAAGGTATTCACACTCCACGGAATTTGTCGTTTTTTAAGCTGTGCGATGCATTCGGGGTTGGCCAGAATATAGCCGATTCTGAGCCCCGGTAAGGTGAACATCTTGGTTAAGGAGCGTAACAGAATCAAGGGTGTGTTTTTATCCAGACAGTGTTGCAATTGGTTTTGTTCATGAGGGGCAAAGTCGATAAACGCCTCATCAACGATCAGTGTACAGTTGGTTATTTTTGCCTGATCGACCCATTCTTCCATTTCCTCCATGCCAATAAGGATGCCCGTTGGGTTATTGGGGCGGGCGATAAACACCACATCCTGCGCCGCCATTTCGGCAAAAATAGCCTGCTTAGGCAAGTGGAAGTCAGGTGTAGAAAGTTGTTTGATACTGGATGTTAGGCCGTAGTGATCGCAGGCTCGACGGTATTCCGCAAAGGTTGGCTCCAAAATCAAACTGCGCTTGCCTGCGAACAGGGAGGTTGCCAAAAAGATGGCCTCACTGCCGCCATTGGTTAAGCAGACCTGCTCAGGTTGCACGCCTTCGGCCTGCGCAATGGCATGGATGGCATCCGTATACTTGGGGTCTGGATAGCGTGTTAGGGTGTCCAATTGCGATTGAATAAACGGACCCAACCAAGCGGGTGGCCCCAAAGGGTTGAGGTTGGTACTAAAATCAATAACCTTAAGTTCTTTGGGGAAGCCATAATAGGCCAGAATTGATTCTGACTGACCACCATGCGAAGGCCAGGGTGCTGTGCTTGAATGATTCATTGCCAAACCCATCCCAGCAAGCTGATTAAGGCAAAAAGCAGGGTGAAAACGATCCAGGCACCATGCATCAGGCGAATACTTTGGCCTATATGCGCGGTTTGCAGTGGCTGGTTGTTTGAACCCAGAATGGCTCGGTGAGAGGCAATGCCTTGGTAATAATTGGTTCCACCAAGTTGCACGCCCAGCAAATTCGCCACCATGGCCTCCGGCCATCCGGCATTGGGGCTTGGATGCAGAGGGGCTTGCTGCCACGTGTGTCGCAGTGCATCCGTTGTACGAACACCTTGCAGCAGGATGGCCGCGATCCAAAAACAAGCCGCTGTCAAGCGCGCAGGCAGCCAATTGGCTAAATCATCCAGCTTCGCAGAAGCATAGCCAAAGTCGGCATAGCGTTCGTTTTTATAGCCGACCATCGAGTCCAGGGTGTTGATGGCTTTGTAACTCATTGCCAGGGGCGCGCCGCCTAAAAAGGCCCAGAACAGGGGAGCGGTGATGCCATCGACCGTGTTTTCGGCCAGGGTTTCCACCGTGCCACGAGTGATTTCGGTTTCATCCAATGAGTGGGTGTCGCGCCCAACAACATGGGATAAAGAGGTACGTGCCAGCGTGAGGTCGCCTTGGCTCAGGGGCCGAGCAACGGCGAGCGCCGCATCCTTTAATCCTTTGATGGCAAAACAAGACGACAGCAACAGGATTTCCAGCAGTAGGCCGAATACCGTATGAAGTGCATAGGCGAGCGCTAAGCAGCATAGGTGATCGCAAAGGTGCTCATCACAACGCTAGCGGTTAATAAAAAGCCATTGATACGTTGTGTGCGGTGGTCGCCACGGTTCCAACGTGCATCAAGTCTGATGATGAATGCGCCTATCAGTTGCACTGGATGTGGAAGACGTTTGGGGTCTCCCACGACTAGATCCAAAAGAATAGCCATCAAAATAACGCAGAGTAAACCTAAACTTAAGCTTGAAAGCAGCATGAAAGCGCCATGACCATCGGTTGTGAACAAGGGGTAATGAAGTCGGCTATCATAGCAAAAACACGACGTGTTGGTGCAGCTTTCATCAAGCATGTTCACCGTTTGCTATTGGGCTGTGGTAACCTTCGCGTTTTGAATGAGTCGAGCCGATGTTCAAGGAGCCAAGGTGAGTCAGATGGTTGAGAAGGGGGTGTTCAACATCCCACTGCTTTCAAATGAGTTGGATGCCGAGATTCAACACAAAATTGACATGAAAACCAAACCCCAAGGATCACTGGGTCGTTTAGAAAGTTTAGCGGCTCAGATTGCGCGTCTACAACACACGTTATCACCTTGCACCGACACGGCCATGCACTTGGTGTTTGCCGCTGATCATGGTGTGTGTGAAGAGGGGGTAAGCCCTTTTCCTCAAGAAGTGACGGCGCAAATGGTACTGAATTTCCTGCAAGGTGGTGCGGCCATTAATGTCTTTTGTCGCCACAATAACGTCGGTCTTAAGGTCATTGATGCGGGCGTTAAAACGTCTTTGCCTGAGCATCCTGATTTGGTGTCCTGTCCGGTTGCATCGGGCACTCGTAACTTTGCGCAAGAGGCCGCCATGTCGGCTGGCGAACTGGCGCAGTGTCTGCAAACAGGAGCAGAGATGGTCGATTGCTGGGCTGCAGATGCGCAGGTGTTAAGCTTGGGTGAAATGGGAATTGGCAATACCACTACTGCTGCCGCTGTCTTGGCTGCGTTACTCAATATACCCGCACGGGATATTGTCGGGGCCGGAACGGGGGCAAGCCCCGAGATGCAAGTGCATAAAGCACAGGTCATTCAAGCAGCACTTGAACGTCACCAGACACATCAACTATCGCCTCTAGAAATTTTGCAATCCGTGGGTGGGCTGGAAATTGCCATGATGACCGGGGCTTTTTTACGTGGGGCTGCCCTTAAAAAGCTGCTCGTGGTCGATGGTTTTATTGCCACCAGTGCCTGGATGGTGGCGTACCAGCTCTCTCCGCACATTCGTGACTACACGGTCTTTGCGCATCAAAGTCATGAGCAAGGTCATCAGCCTATTCTGTCTCAGCTAGGAATCGTGCCTCTGTTGACACTCGATATGCGTTTAGGGGAGGGGACGGGCGCCATTGCGGCGATTCCGCT
Source organism: Nitrincola nitratireducens (assembly GCF_000585235.1). Taxonomy (NCBI): domain Bacteria; kingdom Pseudomonadati; phylum Pseudomonadota; class Gammaproteobacteria; order Oceanospirillales; family Oceanospirillaceae; genus Nitrincola; species Nitrincola nitratireducens. Next base: position 268,917 of record NZ_AONB01000001.1, read on the forward strand.
GATTCGTTTAGCGACCGCCTTTTTGAATGAGATGGCCTCCTTTGATGATGCAGGGGTGAGCCAGTCCGCATGAATACGCCCAAGACAAGTCTGGTCCGCCAAGAGTGGCAAGCGTTTTGGTTGGCGGTGAGCTTCCTGACGCGTATTCCAGTTTGGGTCAAGATTGATTACTCCCAGCGCCTAATGAACCTATCCAGTCTTTATTTTCCGCTGGTGGGCTTGTTACTGGGGGTATTGAATCTGCTTGTGTACAGTCTGCTGATCAGTCTGTTGCCACTCACGGTCACTTTGCTGCTATTGCTGGTGTTACATTTATGGATAACGGGTGCCTTTCATGAAGATGGTTTGGCCGACAGCCTCGATGCGTTTGGCGGCGGCTACACCCGCGAGAAGCGCTTAGAGATTATGAAGGACAGCCGTATAGGCACCTATGGCTCCGTTGCCCTGTTTTGTGTGCTGGCATTAAAGTGGGCCATTTGGGTTGAGCTAGACAACTTAGCCATTGCGCTGTTAATGGCACCTGCCATTGCCCGCTTAACGCCGCTGTTTTTAATGCACTTTATGCCCTATGTCACAGCATCTGAGCAAAGCAAAACCAAGCCTGTTGCTGACTCTATGAGTCTAGGACGCTTGGCTTTCGCCATCCTTGGTGTGCTGCTGGTGGCGCTTATTGCCCAGGTGTTTTGGATAACCCTTCTTGCCATTGCGATCACGCTGTTGTACTGGGGATATAGTCTGCATCGGAACTTAGGGGGATACACAGGGGATACACTGGGGGCCAGTGTGATTATCTCTGAGCTGGTCTTTTTGCTCTTGCTGCTGATTGGACGCTGAGTATGCGTTACTGGATCAGGCATGATCGACCCTTGTTATCAAGCCATCTGTGTTACGGTTGGCTTGATGTACCTTTGGCGGTGCCTGTGCAAGAGACCCTTACCCAGCTGCCCAGCTTGCCAATCCATCTGCCCATTTACACCAGTCCTTTGCAGCGATGCCGTTTATTGGCTGAAGCCTTGGCCGAAGGTAAGCAATCTTTACATTGCCTTGATGCACTGCGAGAAATTCATTTTGGTCAGTGGGAGGGGGTCGAGTGGGATAAAATCAGCCGAGCTGAACTCGATGCTTGGGCCGAACAGCCTTATGCCTACTCCTTTCCAGAAGGGGAGTCGATCCCTGAATTTTTAGCCAGAGTTCAAGTCTTACTCGATGACCTTCCAAGTGAGGCCATCGTCATCACCCATGCTGGCGTTATTCGCGCGGCCCTGCATTTTGTGAAACACTTCCCCCTTGAAGACGCCTTTGCGACTCCGGTGGGGTATGGTCTGTGTCTTGAATTTTGATGGTGAAAAAAGCATGGATAGATTCATATTGGCAAGCGTGTCGATGCTTTGAGTTCTCGCAAGGAAAGATTCGATGCAATTGCGGAGACTCCAGGCAGTTTTCTGAGTACCTGATCCACGAAGCGGCTGTAATCGTCCAAATCCTTAGCGACCACTTGCAGTAGAAAATCGGCAGCTCCGGTTGTGTTATGGCACGACAAAACATTGTCACAACGCTGAATCACCTGTTCAAAGCGCTGTGTTGTCTCTTCATCGTGTTGGTTGCAGGTGAGCTGTACAAAAGCGAGCACACCAAAGCCCAGTTTACGGCGATCAAGATTGGCTTGGTAGTCGGTAATGATGTTCTCTTCTTCTAGGCGTTTCAGGCGGCGCCAGCAGGGTGTTTCGCTCAATGACAATTCAGTCGCCAACTTCGCATTCGACAAACGGCCGTCTTGCTGCATACGTCGAAGAATATCAGTATCTACCTTGTCTAAGCTGATCATTGAAAGACTCCTCTAAAATAAATCCATTTTAAGAAATAATATTCCAAAGTCTGATGGATTTATACGATAAAAAGCAAGGTAATTTCTGGTGAATTCAGTAGTCTGTTAGCTCAACCAATTGATCACCTGAGGGGGGAAGCATGAAAGCCGTTGTGTATGAGAAGTTTGCGAAGGCACCAAAGATAATGAATGTACAGGACCCAACACCTGAGGCCCATGGTGTGGTGATCAAGGTTGAGGCGACAGGTGTCTGTCGAAGTGACTGGCACGGCTGGATGGGGCATGATCCGGACATAGAACTCCCTCATGTCCCTGGGCACGAGTTTGCTGGAGTCATTGAAGCCGTCGGGAAAGATGTTAAGTCTTTTAAAGTGGGTGATCGAGTCACGGTGCCATTTGTCAGTGCATGCGGTGCTTGTCCTGAGTGCCACGGTGGAAATCATCAAGTCTGCGGCAACCAAACTCAGCCTGGATTCACGCATTGGGGATCGTTTGCAGAATATGTCACTATCCACCATGCCGATGTTAATCTGGTGACACTACCGGAAACCATGGACTTCGCCACTGCTGCTAGCCTTGGATGCCGTTTTGTTACATCCTTCAGAGCCGTGGTTGACCAAGGCAAAGTGAGTGCAGGGCAGTGGGTGGCTGTTTATGGCTGCGGGGGTGTTGGGCTTTCAGCCATTATGATTGCGAACAGCATTGGTGCCAATGTGATTGCGGTTGATGTAACAGAGGACAAGCTAGCGCTCGCTAAATCCCTTGGGGCTTATGCAACGATTAACGCCTTGCAGGTGCCTGATGTTGCCGAGGCGATTAAAGAGATCACGCGTGGTGGCGTGCATGTTTCACTTGATGCCCTAGGTCACCCGACAACCTGTATTAATTCGATCAAAAGTTTGAAAAAACTGGGTAAACATGTTCAGGTCGGTTTGTTATTGGCGGATCATGCGACACCACCAATTCCGATGAATCTTGTGATAGCGCATGAGCTGGAAATTATTGGCAGTCATGGCATGCAGGCATTTCGGTATGACGCCATGCTCGCCATGATTAAATCGGGCAAGCTGCGTCCTGATAAGCTGCTGGGACGCACCATCAGCTTAGAAGAGTCCATCGCAGCGCTCACCACGATGGATACACATAACCCGCCGGGTGTGACTGTGGTGACGCATTTTTAGAATGCCTGTGCCGTAAGGGTAAACACAAGAATAATGCCAGCCCCATTGTGTTTACCCTCAGATCAAGCCCGTTATGTTGCGGACTTGGTCTGGCGCCTAAACCAACTCTGCTGCCATTGTCCGATTAAAAAGCCCACCAATATGAAACTGCATGCCAGTAGCTTGGCGTTACTGATCACTTCACCGTGAAACAGGGCGCTGCCGATCAAGCCAAATACAGGTGTCAGCATGGTGAGTGGCGCCACCGTCGATAAGGGGTACTGAGTAATTAAGCGGTTCCACAACCAGTAGCCCAGCAAAGTCGTTGGGTAAGCTTGAAACAGTATTGAAAACCAAACACTTGAATTCATTTGAGCGGGTAAGGCAATAAAGACCTCCGGTCCCTGTGAGATCAGGGCAAGCGTTGCCAGCGGGATGGGAGCAAACAGCATTCCCCAGACGCTAAAGGCAAAAACCTGCTGAGTGTTCGCCATTTTGACGATCAGACCGATGATGCTCCAGCTGAGTGCTCCAATTAATACCAGAAGTAAACCGGCTAAGGGAACGGAACCGTCCTGAAGGTTTAGGCTGGCCAACGCTCCAATTAAAATCAGTAACGCGCCGAGGCTTTGGCGAGGTGTGATTTTCTCTTTTAAAACGAACCAGCCGATCAAAAGGCTGGAGATCAAACTTAAATCCATGAGCACACCGGCCATTCCTGCGGAGACACCTAAGGAAATCGCTGATGTCATCATTCCCCAGACTCCGACACCAAAGGTGACGCCGTAACCGATGAGGTAACGTAACTTCACAGGGGGACGTTTGATGAAAAAAATGACGGGCAAAACCGCAAAGGTAAAGCGCAGGGTGGTTAGCAGAATCGGATTGATTTGATCTGCGCCGAGTTTAATCACTGAAAAATTAAATCCCCACAAGCACATAATGGCGAGGCCCAACAGTAGGTCATTCAGACGCATGGCGTTGTTTCCTTTTTCTCTTCGTTTGCTGAGAAATAAGTATCGATGTTGGGATTAAAGGATAACAGATGCAATTTATGAAAATAAAAAGTATACAGTTTGTTTGAGGCCGATTATTCTTAACTCTAAAGGGGTGTGCAACGGAGTAGGTGTATGCGATATCAGGGCATTGCAGAACAGATTATTGAGGACATTTGCAGTGAACGGCTCACTCAGGGAAGTCGTATGCCCTCTTTACGTAGGCTAGCGCAACAGTTTGATGTCAGTATGACAACAGCCATCAACACCTATCATCACCTTGAAGAACTCGGTTGGATTATTGCGAGGCCTCAATCCGGCTTTTATGTCTCTAGGTCCTTGATGACAACTCAGACACCGGATCTACCCCAGTTTCGCAGTCAACTGAAAAGCCTTTCATTTCGTGAATCGGCCATTACCTATCTGCCCAGTAGGCTTCAATCTGGACCCTTAGGGATCTCGCAGTTAGCACCCGAGATGATGCCTACGGAGCCCTTGCAGCGAAGCATGAAGCGGGGGTTAAGGCGTTTGAGCCAGCAGTTGCATGCTTACCCTGATCGTCAAGGGGATCCGGCACTGCGATATGCACTGGAGCAGCATTTTTCAACCTCTGGTTTTCCATTTAAGGGGCAGGATCTGGTGATAACGGGAGGGTGTATCGATGCGGTGCGTATTGCGCTGGAAACCGTATCAAGCCCTGGCGATGCGATTGCTGTGAATTCACCTTGCTTCAGTGGTCTTTTGGAATTACTGGCGGTACTCAACCGAAAAGTCGTGGAAATCCCTTCAACAGACGAAGGCGTCGATTTGGATCAATTTGAACAGTTACTGAAAGATGCAACGATTCAGGCGGGTTTGTTTAGTACGTCTCATATGAATCCTCAGGGAATTTGCATGTCAGCCGGTCAAAAGCAGCGACTGGCTGAACTGGCGAATCAGTATCAAGTTCCCGTGATTGAGGATGATATTTATATCGAATTGGGACAAAGCAAAACATTGCCATTGCCCGCTAAATACTGGGATAAAGGTGGTTTTTTACTCTGGTGCAGCTCTGTTTCTAAAACCCTGAGTGCTGGGTTGCGTTTGGGTTGGTGTTTGCCAGGGCGCTTTTTTAGTGCCTATGAACGTAGGCAAGGAATCAGTCATTTTGGCGTGAGTACCCCCGTGCAAGCGGGGCTGGCGGATTTTATCAGCACGGGTCAGTATCACAGTCACTTAAATAAAGTGCGTGCTCAGCTTCAGCACAATCTTAGGGATTATCGGGCATTTTTGTTGCAACGCTTGCCAACAGGCACCGCTATTAGCAATCCAACTGGTGGGATGGTGCTTTGGTTGCAGGTTCCGGGACTAGACAGCAAAGCCCTTTGGCAGAAGGCGGTAGAGCAGGGGCTGGATCTTAGAATCGGTCCTGCGTTTACCACATTGGACCTGTATCAGAACTATATGCGTCTTAATGCTGGCTGGCCGATGGATGCCGATATTCAGGTATTGCTTGAACAGTGTGTTGCGTTGGTTGAGCAAAACCTGGGCTTGGATAAATCCGCTGTGGCAACAAAATCGTGATTGGCTGATGAAGGCTGATCAGAGCCTGCCTGCCCGCGCAAGGATAAATCTGCTACTATGGCCACTCGTTTTTTATTTGATTTGAGGTGTGTTCATGACGATTCATCGTATCAATCCTTGCAAGCGCTGGTCAGATGTAACGGTTTTTAATGGCATCGCTTACTTTGTGGAGGTGCCGGAATCGGATCTAAGTGCCGATATCCAAGGCCAGTTGGCTCAGATATTGGAACAGGCGCAAGCTTCGCTGGCAAAGATTGATAGTGACAAAAGCCGGATTTTATCTGCCACCATCTACATTACAGATTTTGCCAATCTGCCAGCGCTGAACGAGGTTTGGGATGAATGGTTTCCAGAAGGTACCGCGCCAAGTCGTGCCTGTGTGAAAGCAGAATTGGCGGATCCAGATTACTTGGTCGAAATTGCATTTACCGCTGCTGCGGGTGCCAAGTTTCAGTCATAAGCAACGGGAATAGATGCTGCCGGAGCTATTGTTCTCGGGCAGCCGCTTCGCGCAATTTATCCTTTTTGCTTTTTCGTTTGCCTTTAACGGGCGCTTTACCTTGAGTGTTTTGCGGTGATGCCTGCGTTGGTGTTGGGCTAGGCTCAAACCCTTGAATCTGTTCGAGTGTCACGTCAAGCTGGTTGCGTTTTACAATCAGTTTGAAGTGAGCATCACTGTCAGGGTCGATAAAGGAGAAAGCGGTGCCTGCTTCACCGGCCCTTGCGGTACGGCCAATGCGGTGGATGTAATCGGCCGGTGCACGCGGCAAGTCGTAATTCACCACATACGGCAGTAAGGGAATATCAAGGCCGCGTGCCGCCAGATCGGTTGCAATCAACACCCGAATTTTGCCAGTTTTGAATGCAGCCAAGGTGGAGCTGCGCTCTGTTTGCGACTTGTCTCCGTGCAGTGTTTCGACGTTAAAATCGTATTTGTAGAGCTTGTCAGCTACATTCTCAGCCGTGCGCTTGCTCGCGACAAACACCAAAAACTGTGCACCGGGGTACTCGGTGAGCAGGTGGCGCAGGAGCGTGGTGCGCTGTGCTTTGTCCACTTCAATCGGACGTTGAGTGAGGCTGTCCGGTAACTTGTTTTGTCGTTCAATCTCGATGCAAACTGGATGAAATAAGAGTTGATTGATTAAGGCATCGACCTCTTGCGGGAAGGTGGCCGAAAACAGCAGGTTTTGTCGCTGTGCTGGCAACAGGTTGATGATCTGCTGCAATTCATCAGCAAAACCCAAATCCAGCAGGCGGTCCGCTTCATCCAACACCAGATGCTGCACTTGATTTAGATTGATGGCATTTTTTTCGATCAAATCCAGTAGACGACCTGGGGTTGCGACCATCAAATCACAACCGCCGCGCATGGCCTGCATTTGGGTGTTAATCGAGACACCGCCGTAGACTGCAAGGCTTTTAATACGTCTTGGGTAATACGCGCTGAATGCTTGAATTGCCTGTTCAACTTGTACGGCCAGTTCACGGGTGGGAACGAGCACTAAGGCGGCCACCTGATTGCTTCTGAGCCCAGGGTGGTTGAGTAGCTTTTCTAGCAGCGGCAATACAAACGCCGCCGTTTTTCCTAAGCCTGTTTCCGCCGCCGCCAAAACGTCACGTCCTTCCAGAACCGCAGGTATCGCTTGGCTCTGAACAGCTGTAGGGGTTTCGTAACCCAATGTATCAAGTGAGCGTTGGAAAAAATCAGACAGACCCAAGGAAATAAACGACATAAGAGGATGTATACCGAGTGAAGATTAAAAAACCATTTTAGCAGGTTTGGAGCGCTAAGTCCGACAGGCTGTTTGCGTCGGAGATGGGCTCAACGCACTGCGTTGGGCCTAAGATTTACTTTAATTCAGAGAGTTCTTCACTAAACCAAATTTTGCGTCTAAAACGAGGGTTTTTAGAGGACATATCGATTTTATAGGGATTGGCTTCTTGAGTCTGTGGCAGATTAAGCAGATTACACAGCTCCTGCGCTAGCCATTTTTCAACTTTCAAAACCACCATTTTCTTACGCAAACGACCTTGTTCATCACGGTTTAAGATTGTGGGCAGTGTGTTCAATGTGAGTATTTCGCCAATGGCCGGGTGCGCCATACGTTCACGCCCTTCATCACTGGCATAAAAATGTGAGACAGCAAACACCATACGTTGAGGATTGATCTGCTGTAAAAACTGGCAGGATTTGACCACGGTCGACCCTGTACGCACCATGTCATCGAACAGAACGATGCTGGATCCTTCTAATCCATCAAAAGTATGCTCACTTTCTTTATGCAATGTGATCTCAACTTTTCGCTCAGCCGTTCGTTCCTTGTCGAGCATAATGAATTTGGCTTTGCTTAGACCAAGAGTTGTAAACATTTGTTTAACGAAGTCGCGCGCTCCTTTATCTGGAGCGCACAGAACCAAACCATCGCCGTCCTCGCCATAACTCAAAATGTTTGAATTGAGTAAGTAATGGGCATAAATCCCGTAGAATAAGGTTATGGAAGTCACCATCAAACACATCCGAAAAAATCTTCTGAACGGATTCAGAGTGATTGTGAATGGTCATCACAGTGTCCACGCCCGAAAACTTTAAGAGTTGAGCGTAGAGTTTAGCGGTGAAGGGTTGTCCATCAAACTTTTTGATGTCATTGATGTCACGTTCAAAATGCGTTTGCCCTAAATCTTTATGGGGGCCACGATCTTGTGCACTATAGAAAAGATCCGGTTCGACCAGAATGACGCGTTCGGCACCGTTTTCCTTGGCTGCACGTGCAATAATTAAATTATTCATCGCCAACTCTTGTCGGCTCTTAGTATGACTTGTTGTACTGACGATGATGACTGGGCGGCCTTTGAGTGTGCGTCCAATATTATCAAAGTCGGTTTCGTCCGATATAAACCTAGGACAAAACTCGGAGTTCATGAATTGCTTCATGCTAATTAGGTCAGCAATATCTTCTCGTTGCCCCATGGCATAAGCAACATCAATGGCAAAGGGGTTGTCTGAAGTGTTGCTCACGACAACAGGAGTGGACGGGCTGGCCGATAAAGTCATGGACGATCCTTAAAAAGGGTGAAATTACCGCTAATTTTAATACGTGTTGGATTATTTCAATAGAGTTACTTTGCAACTTCTTGCGGATTGTACAGGTGTTGTTTTGCCGCCTTAATCACAGATTGACGAACTTGCGCCATGACAGGGCTTTCGGCTTGCCAAAAGTGCCAGTACAAGGGAATGTCTTGCACATATCCAGGAACAACGTCTACGAGTTGCTGACTCTCAATCAAACCTTTCACTTGCAGCTCTGGCATCATTCCAAACCCTAGCCCTGCCAATGCCGCTTTGACAAATCCTTCAGAGGATGGGATCAGATGTATGGTTTTAGGCTCGGCTCCTGCCATGGCTGTCATAAACTGGTGTTGTAATGCATCGTCACGACTGTAGACAAGGCAAGGAGCGTAGAGCAGTCGGTGAGCGTCAAATGTCTCTAGATGTAGGCGCTTAATGAAGTGGGGGCTAGCGAGAGCTCGGTAACGCATTGTGCCTAAAGCGATACAGGCTCCCCCATTCACGGGTACAGCACTGTCACATAAGCAAGCCATGACTTCGCCTTGTTTCATGCGCCTTAGTCCAACGGCTTGATCTTCGACCGATATATCAAAACGCAACTGAGGGTATTGATCAATTACTAAGGCCTCTGGCAGCCAAGTGGCTAAAGAGTCTGCATTGACTGTAATTCGAATAATCAAATCCTCTGGGTCAATGGCTAAACCTAAGCTTGCCTCCATCTGCTTAACCTGTTGCAGGTGATTAAGTAAACGCTCCCCCATTAAGGTGGGCTTAGGTGGGGTGCTTCTAAATAAAAGTGGCTGCCCTAATTGGCTTTCAAGTTGCTTGATCCGTTGACTCACCGCCGATTGGGTGAGATGCAACGCTTGCGCGGCTTTTTCAAAACCACCTTGTTCAAACACAGCAGCGAGTGCTTGTAGGAGTCGATAATCAATCATTAGAAATACTTATGATATATAAAAATTATTTGTTAGATTAATGGTAACGCATGGATTAGTCTCTGCCAATCATTCAATGAAGCCAGTGGAGGCTGTGATGTGGGTATTTGCGACAGGTTTTGTAGTGTCTTTAGGGTTGATTGTGGCCATAGGTGCTCAAAATGCTTGGGTGTTAAGCAATGCGATGCGCGGTTACCATCGGAGTGTGATCGCCAGTGTTTGCATTCTCTGTGATTCGATTTTAATCATCATCGGTGTCTATGCAATTCAACACATTCAGTCATTGATTCCACCTTTAGTGCCGATTTTAACGGTACTGGGTGTGGCGCTATTGTTGAGTTTAGCCTTTAAATCCTTAATGCGTGCGGCCAAAGGAGGAGAGGGATTGCAGGTGTCCGATGTGATTAACCAGCCGAGTGCAGTGAAAGTGGCCATCACGGCGTTGGCCATAACCCTTTTGAATCCACACGTATACTTGGATACGTTGGTTTTGATTGGCAGTGTGGGTGCGCAACAGACGGACAAGCTCTGGTTTGTGGTGGGGGCTTGCTTTGCTTCGTTTGTTTGGTTTTCAATTTTGACGAGTTGTGCGCCTTTGCTGAAAAAACACCTCAGTTCACCTACCCATTGGCGGGTGTTTGATGCGGGTATGGGGATGATTTTACTCGCTGTGGCGGTTAGTTTGGTTGTTTCGTATAGTCAGTGAGCGGGAAGGTTGACGTGTGTTTAAATGTTGAATACTGAGGTCAGAGGTTCCCAGGTGAGGTGAGCCTCTCAGACAGTGAAAACCTGAGAGGACTCTTTATACCTATTTAGAACGCAGGTACGACCGCACCTTCGTATTTTTCGAGAATGAAGGCTTTCACTTCATCGGTTTTAAGCACGTCTACCAAGGTTTTCAAGGATTCAGCGTCTTGGTTATCCGCATGTGTGACCAAAATATTGACGTACGGTGATTCGCTGCCTTCAATAAACAACGCATCATCGGCTGGGTTTAAACCGGCTTCTAAAGCGTAGTTGGTGTTAATGAGTGCAAGATCAACTTGATTCAGAACACGTGGAAGGGTCGCCGCTTCAATTTCACGGATACGCAGCTGCTTAGGGTTGTCTTGAATGTCACGGACACCTGCAGTGATGCCTGCTTCTGGGTTTAGCGTGATTAAGCCAGCTGTTTGTAACAATAATAATGCACGACCACCATTGGTAGCATCATTGGGAATGGCCACTTGAGCGCGTTCAGGCAATTGTTCAAGATCGGTGTGCTTAACCGAGTAAGCGCCAAAGGGCTCAACGTGAATACCGGCTAGGGTAACCAAATCAGTCCCACGCGTGCTGTTAAAGTTATCTAGGTACGGCTGGTGTTGGAAAAAGTTGGCATCAAGGCGCTTTTCCGACACCTGCACATTGGGTTGGACGTAATCGGTAAATACACGCACGTTCAGTTCGATGCCTTTTTCAGCCAGGGTCGGCTTCACAAACTCTAAAATTTCAGCATGTGGAACGGCGGTGGCGGCGACTTGTAAACTTGCTGCATGTGCTGAAAAAGCGGTTAAAGCAGCTAAGGTCACGAGTAATTTTTTCATTCAATATCTCCAAGGGGCTAACAAAATAAGACAGGTTTCATTTACGTGAAAAGTGAATGACTAAGCGGTCTCCTAGACTCTGTAATAGTTGTACCAAAATCAGTAACAGAACGACGGTCACAACCATGACGTCGGTTTGAAAGCGTTGATAACCAAAGCGTATGGCCAAGTCACCTAGCCTCCGGCGCCCACGACCCCCGCCATGGCGGTATAGGAAACCAGTGTAATGGCGGTGACGGTAGAGGCCGCGATAATCCCGGGTCTTGCTTCTGGGAGCAAGGCTTGGGTAATAATCTGCCAAGTGCTCGCTCCCATGGCTTGTGTGGCTTCAATGATGCCTTTATCCACTTCACGCAGGGCTGTTTCGACCAGACGTGCAAAGAAGGGGGTTGCGCCCGCAACTAAGGGGGGAATTGCACCCGCGACACCAAGTGACGTACCCGTAATCAACAAGGTTAAAGGAATCATCACTATCAACAGAATGATAAAGGGCAAAGAGCGCAATACGTTGACGAAAAACGAGAGAATTCCATACAGGGCTTTTTGCTCAAACATTTGCTTAGGGGCGGTTAAAAACAAAATAACGCCCAGCGGTAGGCCAAAAAGCACGGTGAATAGCATGGAGCCACCGAGCATCATCAAGGTGTCGAGCGTGGCGAGCCAGATATCATACCAATCGACGTTGTTAAAAAATGAACTCATGGGCGAAGGATCTCCACCATCACATCGGCTGCACGGAAGGCATCCAACGCAGCTGCCGTGTTACCTCCAATTAAAGAAAGGGTTAATTGACCATAAGGCGTGTCACGAATGTAATCGATACGGCCATTTAGAATGCTGTAGTCAACACCGCTGTGGCGTGCCACCTCACCCAACAGAGGCGAATAGGTGGACTCGCCTTGAAAGGTTAGTTTGATGATGCAGCCTGTGATTTGAGCAAAGCGTTTGAGTTGCTCTTGTTCATCAAGGTGTTCGTCTTCGTAGACAAAGCGGCGCGTAGTAGGATGTTGAGGATGCAAAAAGACCTCCGACACACTGCCTTGTTCAACAATTCGGCCCGCATCCATCACGGCAACCTGATCACAGATGCGACGAATCACATCCATCTCGTGCGTAATAAGCACGATGGTTAGGTTTAGCTCTCGGTTTATTTCATTCAACAATTGCAATACTTGACCCGTTGTTTGCGGATCAAGAGCGCTGGTTGCCTCATCGCACAGAAGAATACTGGGATTGGTCGACAATGCGCGAGCGATGCCCACGCGTTGCTTCTGTCCACCGGATAATTGCGCAGGGTATTTTTGGGCATGGTCGGTCAAACCGACACGTTCGAGTAATTGGTGAACGCGTGCTCTAATTTGTGACTTGGACAGCTCGTTTGCAAGCTTCAAGGGCATGGCGACATTGTCAGCCACTGTTTTTGACGACAGTAGATTAAAATGTTGAAAAATCATCCCGACGCCTTGTCGAAAACGACGTAAAGCCGCTGCATCTAGTGCCGTAATATCTTGATCCTTAACAAGAATGCTTCCAGACGTCGGTTCTTCTAGACGGTTAATAAGGCGTAAGAGAGTACTTTTACCGGCTCCAGAGTGACCGATAAGACCGAAGATTTGGCCCTCTGGGATCTGTAGATCGCAAGGCTCCAGCGCGGTAATCTCACGCCCACCGACCTTATAGGCTTTGTGTACGTGTTTAAACTGAATCACAAAAAAATTAACCTTGTGGCTGAAAAATAGCAGGCAATATTACCACAAAGTCGTAGAAGTGAATGTGAAATATAATACTAACCTTATAGACAAATTTCATGTTCCACACGGTTACGCCCTTTTTGCTTGGCTTGATAAAGCGCGGTATCGGCGTGTTTTAGAAGCAGTGAGGGCGAATCCACAGTTTCTGGCCAAGTGGCAATGCCGATGGAGAGCGTAATCGTACCGATTGACTGCCCTAAGTATTCAATCGGTGTTTTTTCGACGTCAAGGATGAGCTGCTGCGCTCGTCTGACGGCATGTTCATTGGAGGCGGCAGGCATCACCACCACAAACTCCTCGCCACCATAACGGCAGGAAATATCGGTTTCTCGAAAGTGCGTTAACAAACATTCAGCGAGGGTTTTTAATGCCATGTCGCCGGCTTCATGGCCAAATCGATCGTTAAACTGTTTAAAGTGGTCGATGTCACAGATGAGCAGGGATAAAGGCGTGCCTTGGCGTAACGCAACCATGGATTCTCGTTTTAAAAGCTCGTCAAAGAACCGACGGTTTTTTAAGCCTGTGAGTGCATCTTCATAAGATAATTGTTGCAGCTCTTCTTGCAGCTTAATACTCGAAAGTGTGATGCCAATCCGATCGGCCGCCCTTGAAATAAAGAGTGAAATGGCATTGATCGTATCATCATGGATCAAAGGGCTTTCGTCGATTTCAATGACAGCACACACATAGCTTTTATCGGTTGCATCATCCACCTTGATTGAAAAGCTGAGAATGGATTGAGGCGTTAGGGTCGACGGCAGCATACGGTCTCGAACAGAGTTAAAGCGAACCGTTGCCGGTAAAGGCTTAAGCAACGCGGGTAGGCGTTTGAACAGGAGTTGCAAGGCTTCTTGTAACTCTGTGCATTTGTGCAATTGTTCGACTAACTGCTCAAGTGCTCGCATTTTTTTGTTTTCGAGAGCGAGTAGACGGGCGCGCTCTTTTTCTCTGAGGGCATAGCGTTGAATTTTTTCGGTGCGCTCAATGACTTTTTGCTCTAGCGAGAGGGTCAAGTCGACCAGTGCTTTTTGAGTTTGGTTGAAGTGCACTATAGAGATAACAACCAAGGTCATGGAGAAAAGTAAGGCTCCCACGGATACAGGAAAACGCCACCAAGCGATCAATCCATGCGCAACGGCCATATCGATCAGGAGAAAAACCGAGTATACGGCATACGCACAGACGATTAGCTTTTGCGTGGTATCGAGTTTGGTGTGTTGCGGCACAATAAGCACCAGCATGCTGATGAGCGTTAAAACAAATAAGGCATCAAACACAGGGTAAAAATGTGCCAGTCGAATGATTTCAGTTAAGGATAAACCTAAAGCGACGACCAAAAAAACAATATGGACATTCCGTATCCATTTCAGCATACGGAAAGCCGGAGAGGTGTTCGCAAGCCAATAATAGAGAAGGCCCGAGATCGCAATAGGCAGTGTAAAGTAAGACGTGGCTGCCAAGTATCGCCAGAGCATCGGTGCATTGTAGATAAGTTGCGAGGCTTGGCTTTCACCGATAATCATTCCTGCCGAAGCAAACGAGAAGAGTGTGAGGTACAAGTAGGTTTGCTTGTGTGATTGAAAAAGAGAAAAAATAAACGCCAAAATACCGATTAACACGCAAAAAGCAAAAATGATGCGTTCTTTTAATGAACTCGACAAGATAAATAGAATTAAGTCGGGCTTCTCCATCACCTTAACTTCACCCCATAAGCCAATATCACTGTAATCCGAAAAGATTCGGAAGTAGATAGGCTTACCTTGAAAACCTTCGGGCAGTTTGATGCTGTGCCAAGGCCAGCCTGCAAACGCACCGCGACCCGTTTCATCAAATTGTCCGAATTCGTATATTTTGTTTCCATCAAAGTAGACCTGAACAAGCAAGTCCACACTGTAGATATATAAAACGGGATCGGTCCATTGTCCTTGCGGCAGTAAGGTTTTGTACCAAACATTGGTTTGGCCCTTGCGCTCGGGTGGGTTGGAAGGGAAGTCAATGGATTGCCATTCAGGTGAATTGAACGGCTCTTGAGACCAGAGGGGGCGTTCCATGCTCATTAAAGGGAGAATCACCCCAACGGTAACTCCAATCCCGATCCAGTGAGACCGTGGCGGAGGTTGCAGTCGGCACCCAGCAACACATCGCGATCAAAAATATGAAACAACATGAGGTCACTAGGCGTCCAATACGTGAGTTTAATGTTAGTGCCATACTTCAAAATACCGTGCGATGGGTTATGTCTGAGTGTTTCCTCATCCTTGTAAGTTTGAATTGTAGCGGAAAACATATAATTTTGAATTGATTGAGTGTAAAAATGTTTTTTAAAACGTGAGCTTATATGACATTTATAAGTGTTTGATGTTGGGTTAAATACTACGACCTCGTTTGAGATCTATTTTTTAGGCTTGATTGAGCGTGGTATACTGATGCTTTTGGGTGGCAAGTCCAGTGCGTTACTTTGATTCTATCGTTATAGGCGCCGGTGCGGCAGGTTTGATGTGTGCGGCAACCGCTGGACAGCGAGGCCGTCAGGTCGCGGTTTTAGATCATGCGAATAAAGTCGGCAAAAAGATCCTGATGTCGGGTGGAGGACGTTGTAACTTTACCAATTACAATGTGGAGCCACGCCATTACTTGTCCGAAAATGCCCATTTTTGTATCTCCGCTTTACGTCGCTACACACAACAGGATTTTTTAGAGTTGGTAAACAAATACCAGCTTGAATACCATGAAAAAACGCTTGGCCAGTTGTTTTGCAATAATCGAGCTAAGGATATTTTGAATATTCTATTGGCTGAATGTGAGCAAGCGGGCGTGACCATCGAAACACGCTGTCAAATTCATACAATTGAAAAAACTGAAGGTGGCTTTGAACTCACAACGGGCTTAGGCCCGATGGCATGCGAGTCTTTAGTGATTGCCACAGGTGGCCCGTCCATTCCAACCTTGGGAGCGACTGGGTTTGGATACGACGTAGCCCAACAGTTTGGTTTACGAGTGACTGAGCGCCAAGCCTCCTTGGTGCCCTTTACGTTAAAAAACGATGCCTTATCCTTAGCTCAAGCGCTGGCTGGCGTTGCCTTGCCAGTGAGTATTAGCTGTCGTGGGCAAACCTTCAAAGAAGCTATGCTGTTTACCCACAAGGGGCTGAGCGGTCCTGCCGTTTTGCAAATCACCAATTATTGGTACTTTGGCGATGAAGTTGAAATCGATTTATTGCCCGATCAAGATCTAGCCACTCTCATTACTCAATGGCAACGAGAGGGCGCAAAATCTGAGCTGAAAACCCTATTAAGCCGTATCTTGCCAAAGCGGTTGGTGAGCCATTGGTTGGATTTTCCTGAATTGGCAGCCTCTATTGCCAGTAAAGCGATTGCTCAGTTGAGCAAAAGTGATATTGAGCTCTTGGTCAGTTATTTTCATCACTGGCGTATCACGCCGTCGGGAACGGAAGGCTACAAAACGGCTGAAGTCACGCGCGGAGGCGTGTCAACGGACGAACTTTCGTCTAAAACCTTTGAAGCGAAGCTGGTGCCGGGGCTGTATTTTATCGGTGAGGTCATCGATGTGACCGGATGGCTAGGTGGCTATAATTTTCAATGGGCTTGGTCGAGTGGTTATTGTGCAGGGCAGTATGTTTAACGGCGTTAAACTGACGTATTTTGCTATTGCAGAGCGTATGATCTATTCATCATAATGCCTCGAAATCCTTTTTAACACGGGGTATTGCTGTGAGACTTGTCCTGATTGGGAGTGTGCATGTCAGCCATTATTGAAGTTCGTCAGGTGTCAAAGGCCTTCGGCAGTCTAAATGTCATTAATGATTGTTCGATACAGGTTGAGCAAGGATCAATAACGGGGTTGATTGGCCCAAATGGCGCGGGAAAGTCGACGTTGTTTAATTTGATCGCTGGAACCTTTGCCCCAGACAGCGGGAGTATTTGGTATCAAGGCCAAGACATAACGTCTATTCCTGCCAATCAGCTTTTTCATCGCGGCTTGTTAAGAACCTTTCAGATTGCACAAGAGTTCTCTCACATGAGCGCTTTAGAAAATCTGATGATGGTGCCGCCACAAAAAGGGGAAAGCCTTTTTAATACTTGGTTTCGTCCATCCGACGTGCGTGCTCAAGAAGCCGAAGTGCGCGAAAAGGCGCTAGAGGTGATTGAGTTTGTCGGTTTGGCGCATGTTAAAAATGAGTTGGCGGGTAATTTATCGGGCGGTCAAAAGAAACTGCTCGAGCTGGGCCGCACCATGATGGTGGATGCCAAGGTCGTGTTGTTAGATGAAATCGCAGCCGGCGTTAACCGCACGCTGTTGCAGGATTTGATTCGCAATATTCAGCGTTTGAACACCGAAAGAGGCTATACCTTTCTCGTGATTGAGCATGATATGGACATGATCGCACAGCTGTGTGATCCGGTGATCGTGTTGGCGCAAGGCAGCGTGATGATGGAAGGGACAATACAAGAAATACAAGAAGATAAGTCTGTCATCGAAGCCTATTTTGGTAATGATGCACACTGATCCGAAGTTTAGAGGTTTGTGAATGCATTTACTTGAAGCAAAGAATGTTCATGGTGGCTATGGCGGGATGAACATTCTCAATGGTGTGGATTTGGCCATTAACGCGGACGAAATCGGCGTCATTGTTGGCCCCAATGGGGCAGGGAAGTCGACCTTATTAAAAGCCATTTTTGGCTTGTTGCGCGTCACCGAAGGCAGTATTGAGCTTCGTGGTGAGCCTATTACAAATGCCGACCCTGGTGAGTTGGTTTTGAAAAAAATGGCCTTTGTGCCCCAAGAGAAAAACATATTTCCATCCTTGACCGTTCAAGAAAACCTTGAAATGGGCGCTTACAGTCGACGAGACAATTATCAGCACATCCTTGAGCAGGTCTACCATTTCTTTCCCCCTTTAGCTGACAAACGCGCTCAACCCGCCGGTGAGTTATCGGGTGGCCAGCGGCAAATGGTGGCGATGGGACGGGCGTTGATGATTGAGCCGAGTCTTATTTTATTGGATGAGCCGACGGCGGGTTTATCCCCCTTGTACATGGCGGATATTTTTGAGCGCATCGTGACCATCAATGCGGCAGGTGTGGGCGTGTTAATGGTGGAACAACATGCAAAGCAAGCCTTAAAAATCGCCCATAAAGGCTTTGTCCTGGTTGCCGGACAAAATCGATTTACTGACACTGGCATGAACTTGATTAATAATCCTGAAGTGGCTAAAGCTTTTTTAGGTGGCTGAAAGGCTGAGGTGAACCTTTGAACGAACTTGTTTTCTTTATTAATAATGTCCTTATTTCAGGTGCGGTGATCGGATCGATCTATGCCTTGGGGGCCGTGGGAATTACGCTGATTTTTAGTATTCTGCGTTTTGCTCACTTTGCACACGCTGACTTAATGACATTGGGTGCATTCTTTGCATTTTTCTTAACGGCGTTATTTCCCGCGATTGGCCCTGCCTTAGGCTTGCCTACAGCCTTCGTCATGCTGCCGTTGGCCATGGGATTAACAGCCCTGACCGCCGTGTATTTGGACAAAGCCTTTTATAAGCCCTTGCGTGCGCAAGGGGTGAAGCCAATCGTATTGGTTATGGCGTCGCTGGGCGTTACCTTGATGCTCCAGGGACTTATTCGCATGTTTATGGGGACGAGTAGCCGTTCTCTTTACATCGATGATCGCAAAGGCATTCATCGTATTGATGTGCCATTTGAGCTGGCCAATCGTCCGATTGTGATTACCGATCCTCAGATCCTCTTGATACTGTTTTTGGTCGTGGCGGTGATCGCCCTGCATCTGTTTTTAACGCGCTCAAAACTGGGCAAAGCCATGAGAGCCATGTCGGACAACCCAGATTTGGCAAGAGTATCAGGTATTAATACTCAAAAGGTCGTGACCGTTACTTGGATTATCGCAGGCTCGCTTGCGGCGGCTGCAGGGACTTTACTGTCGTTGGATGTGTCGCTTAAGCCGGATTTAAGCTTTATGTTACTGCTGCCCATCTTTGCGGCAGCGATTGTGGGGGGAGTCGGGCATCCATACGGCGCACTGGCGGGTGGGTTTGTTATAGGGTTTGCAGAAACCTTATCCGTCTTTAACTGGGCGGTGTTATTACGGCCTTTTAGAGATCAGTTATGGTTTGAGTTGCCCGCGAATCTTGCCTTTGTGCCAACCGAATACAAAATCACCGTACCTTTCTTTATTTTGTTGGCCATTTTGGTATGGCGTCCGACCGGTCTGTTTAAAGGGAAGGTCTTATAATGAATATGCAATGGCGGACAAAAGAGTTTGGATTGTGTATGGCCTTGGCCGTTTCAATTCTATTGCTGATGGTGTTCATGGGCAGTGCGTACGGAATACGCGTATTGGTTGAAGCGAGTTGTTACGCGATCATCGCCTTAGGGCTGACCATTCAGTGGGGGTATGCTGGCCTATTTAATGCGGGGATTATGGGGTTTGTGGCGATTGGTGGTTTTTCAGCCATGTTGCTCACCTTCCCGGTCAATCAGGGTTTTTGGTCTTCGGATCAAGCCTCGGATTTAGGGCAGGCCTTCTTGAAACTACTGGCTGCGGCGGTGATTGTTTGGGCGGTGGTTCAGTTGCGCCGATTGTCGGTACCAAAGAGCATACGTTTGCCTTTGCTGCTGATCACGCTTGCCGTGTCCTATTTGTGGGTTGTAAACGGGTTTGCACCCGTGACGCAGGCCATTGTATCTCAGCACGGATTTATCGGTGGCTTTGGAATGCCCGTGTGGATCGGTTGGTTGGTCGGCGGTATTTTGGCTGGCACGGTAGCCTATTTTATTGGGCATATCTGCTTAGGCTTGCGCAGTGATTATTTGGCGATCGCCACACTGGGTGTTGCTGAGATTATTAAAGCCTTCTTGAAAAACTCAGAATGGCTCACGCGCGGAACATTAACTGTGTCGCCACTGCCTTGGCCGGTTCCTGGGGCTGGAGAGGTTGGTTTTATTACCGCACGTGCATTGTATCTTTCTGTGACGGCGGTTCTGATTGCGATTATTTTTTATCTGTTGCATGCCGCGTACAGAGGCCCTTGGGGGCGGATGATGCGAGCGATACGCGATAATGAGTTGTCATCAGCGGCCATGGGCAAGGATGTGAATCAGCGCCGTCTTGAGGTTTTCGTTTTGGGCTGTGTTTTGATGGGGATAGGTGGGGCAGGTCTGGCTACCTTTAATGGTATTTTTGATCCAAACGGCTATTTGCCTTTGAACCACACGTTTCTAATTTGGGTGATGGTCATTTTAGGTGGCCCAGGTAACAATTTAGGTACCGTGTTTGGCGCAGTGTTTGTCTATGTTATTTGGGTTATGTCGGAACCCGTGGCGCTGTTTATTTTAAATACAGTGAGCTATTTGGGAAATCTCTGGTTTGCGTGGGAGGCGCCTTCGGATTTTGCCAGTCGAGCCTTGCAAGCTCGTGTGTTTACCATAGGGTTGATTATCACCCTAGTGTTGCGCTTTGCCCCTAAAGGCTTGTTCCCTGAAAAAGTGCAGCAGTATTCATAGCGTCATTTAAATATAACGCCCGCTGCTTTCAATAGCGCGGGCGTTATAGGTGTTACTCGATCAGACCAACGGTTGTGAAGGCTCCGTCACGCACGACCATTTCTTCAATAATGCCCGGCACGTTACCGCGCTCATCAAAGTCTTGTGACCCTGCGGCACCTTCATAGTTGATATCTTGGCCCGCTTTGAGCAATTCAACGGCTTTTTCCCATTCGCCGGGTAAAATCACTTCGCCTGGTGGTAACGCAACTGAGCGTAGCGCAGCGCTTAAACCTTCACGATCTGCGCTGCCATTTTTTTCGATGGCCAATGCAAGAAGGAAAGCTGCATCATAGGCTTGGCTGGCAAACACTGAGTTAGGGTCAAAGCCCGCGGCAGCTGCGGCTTCAGAGAAAAGCTCACTGCCCGGAATGTCCGGCTTACCTGGACGTGTAGCAATCATGCCTTCGAGGACATCTGCGCCAACAGCGCCGACCAAGCGATCACCCACCATACCATCGGCACCAATGTATTGAGTAAAATTACCGCTTTCATAGGCCTGTCGTAGAATCGTCTCGCCAGAGGTATCGGCATAGGCTAAGACTAACAACGTGTCGACGCCACTGGAGGCAAGCGACCCCAGTTCTGAACGATAATCGGCTTTGCCGTCCTCGTGTGCGAGGTTTGCAGCAATGCTACCGCCGCCAGCCTCAAAGACACTGGAAAAGGCATTTGATAGGCCTTGGCCGTAATCGTTATTCACGAAGGTCACGACTATTTCGTTAATGCCTTTTGAGAGGAGAAGGTTGGCGAGCACCTCGCCTTGGTATGAATCTGATGGGGTTGTCCGGAAAACGAGATCATTATCGTTGATTTCAGCAATGGCGGGTGATGTCGATGCCGGGGAGACCATTACAACCCCAGCCGGTACTGCAACATTGTTGGCCGCTGCAATCGTAGCACCAGAACACAGTGCACCCACAATTGCGGTGACTTTTTCGGTATTGATCATTCTGTCGGCCGCGTTAATGGCGGCAGAGGCATCTGTGCAGGTGGTGTCTGCCGACAAAAGGGTGAGTGTCTGGCCATTAAGAATGCCGCCTTGCTGATTAATTTGCTGAACCGCCAGCTGTGCTCCTGAAAAGATAGGAGGTGCTAAACTTTCAATAGGGCCTGTAAATCCTCCAATAAAGCCTAGTTTGACGTCGGCATGAGCGAAGCTTCCTAAGCCCAATGCTGTGACGAGTGCAGAACATAGAAGGGTAGGTTTTATCATAGTATTTTCCTTCAGACAATTTGATATAGAAAGCGTATAATGATCATATCTTGAGCCATGTAAGGATGTTATAGGACAAAAAACATGACGTTGTATAAACGTATCAGTTTTTTTCTGAAATGTATCAATTTTGAGTGGTTTTTTAGAGGGGTATAGATCTTATTTCTATGCATTCCAGTATAATCCCACCATTGCTATGTGGTTTTTTTTCTGGGGTAGAGTGTATGTTTTTTCGCAAGCAAACGGTTGTATCGGACAGTCAAGTTAAAGCCAGTCAAGCGAATGATCATTTGGTTAGCGCTATAAACAAGAGCGTTGCAACCATCGAGTTTACCCCAGAGGGGATCGTAAAAACGGCCAATTCGTTATTTCTGCAAGCCATCGGTTACAGTCTGTCTGAGGTACAGGGACAGCACCATAAAATATTTTGTGAACCAGAGTATGCACGCTCAACGGCCTATCAAGAGTTTTGGCGAAAATTGCATCAGGGGCAGAATCAATCTGGCACCTTTAGGCGCATAAAAAAGGACGGTTCGTTAATCGTTATTGAAGCCACGTATTTTCCGATATTCGATAATGGGAATCAGTTAGTAGGTTTTTTCAAAATTGCATCGGATATCACTCAATTGCATGCTGAAATTACAAAGCAAAAAGCACTGGCTGATGCGCTTAATAAATCAATGGCAATCATTGAGTTTGAACCGGATGGAACCATCATTTCGGCCAATGAGAACTTTTTAAGTACCGTTCGATACTCTCTTAAAGATATTGTAGGACGCCATCACCGTATTTTCTGTTACGACAAGTTTTATCAAGACAAGCCTCGTTTTTGGCAAGATTTGCAAAAGGGCCATGTTTTTAGTGGTCAGTTTGAACGCAAAACATCGACAGGTGAGTCTATCTGGATTGAAGCGACTTACAACCCAATACTAGATGAAACAGGACGAGTTGTTAAGGTTGTAAAATTTGCAAGTGATATCACTGCGCGTGTCAAAGAAAACCATGCAGTGATGGAGGTTGCGCAACTGTCTTCAGCGACCGCAGAGGAAACATCGCAAATTGCGGATCATGGAGCCAAACTTCTATCCACATCGGTTGCTATGTCTGAGCAAATTTTAGAGATGGTTGAGCAGGCGGCATCCAGCATTAATGACTTAAATGAACAATCTGTGAATATTGAAAAAATTGTCTCAACCATCAGTGGGATCGCGGATCAAACCAACCTGCTGGCGCTCAATGCTGCAATTGAGGCTGC
This sequence comes from Nitrincola nitratireducens, assembly GCF_000585235.1. NCBI lineage: Bacteria > Pseudomonadati > Pseudomonadota > Gammaproteobacteria > Oceanospirillales > Oceanospirillaceae > Nitrincola > Nitrincola nitratireducens. The sequence continues at coordinate 291,850 of NZ_AONB01000001.1, forward strand.
TAGAGCAGGAGAGCAAGGTCGAGGCTTTGCAGTGGTTGCCGATGAAGTTCGTCAGCTTGCCTCTCGGACCAGTCAATCCACGTCTGAAATACAGAACGTTGTTATTCAAAACAGAAAGTTAGCGCAAGCGGCCACCGAGCAAATGTCAAATGTGAAAGAAAGCGCAATTGCCAGTAACGGTCAAATCATTGAAGTCTCTTCGGTGATGCGAGAAATCAAAGAGGGTGCAGAAAACGTGTCGAAATCCGTGTCAACGTTAATGTCCAATTAGGGGCTGTCATTTCTCTGAGCCGCCTTCTGGTCTGAGCCGCTATCAGGCTCTTAGTTTACAAGGTACAATCTAGCTTCCCAATAAAGATGATTTGGAAGCTAGATGAATCTGCAAAACTCTCCCCCTTCGTCTGATCTCTCGCGCTTTTTTCAGGTTATTGCCATCTGTGCTTTGATGATGGCTGCCTTGAATTTAAGAGGTGGAATCGTTGTTGTGGCCCCTCTAGTCATGGAGGTGCGGGCAGCGCTTAATATCAGTGCGAGCGAGTTCAGTATGCTGACTACCTTGCCTCTGATTTGTTTTGGTGTGGTGTCTATCTTGGTGCCTTGGTTAAGCCGATCCTTCTCCACTCAGCAGCTTGCGGTCGTTGGGCTGTTACTTATTAGTCTGGGTGTGTGTTTAAGACTGGTGATCTCCTATCCGGTTGTACTGCTGGGTACTGTGATTTTGGGTTCGGCAATCGCCTTATTGAATGTTTTAATCCCAGGTATGGTTAAAACCTTCTTTCCCAAACGTATTGGATTAATGACAGGTCTTTACTCCATTATGCTGAGTTTAGGGGCGGGACTTGGGGTATATCTCGCGGTTCCCATCATGACCTATTATGATAGCTGGCGTTTTCCGGTGATGATCTGGGCGATTTTGCCCTTGATCGGTGTGTTATTTTGGTTGCCGATGCTTAAGTTGAAAAAAGCAGGCAAAGCCTCCGCCTCCGCACGCGCTACCCTATGGAAAGACCCGATTGCTTGGTCAATCACGCTGTACATGGGGCTGCAGTCATTTTACTTTTATGCGATTGCGACCTGGCTTCCAAAAATTTTTATGGAAAGTGGCTTAGACCCTGAAAGCGCGGGTACAGCTGCGTCATTAATTAACATGGTGAGTATTCCTTTTAATTTGATGATCCCGATCTTAGCGGCGCGTATGCGCAGTCAGGTTCCCTTGGCGCTCCTTGTTTTTATCGCCTCCTTTAGTGGGATCGCGGGTTTATATTGGAGTGCCGCGTCAGCGCCGTATCTCTGGGCATCCTTAATGGGAGTGGGTGCTGGATGCTCTTTGAGTTTGGCGTTAACGTTGTTTATTTTACGGACACAAAATGCCTTACAAGCCACCGCATTATCGGCGATGGCTCAAAGTGTGGGGTATATGATTGCGGCGAGTGGCCCTGTGATGCTGGGAGCCATTCGAGATTTCTCTGTAGACTGGCAATATGCTTTATTACTGATGATGATATTGCAGGTTTTTCAACTGGGTTTTGGTTTGTATGCCTCTCGTCCAGGGTATGTTAAAGCGTTAGAGCGTCATTAATTGATTAAGAGAGATGTATGGATATTACGGCTTATTTAAATGCATTTACGGGTTTTTTTGTTATTGTCGATCCCATTGGTACGGCATTGATCTTTAATGCACTGATGCCAGATGCCGATAATCGCAGCCGAGCGATAACGGCGATTAAAGCTACCCTGATTAGCATTGCGCTGATTCTGTTGTTTGGTAACTATGGTGAAGCCTTTATTCATATGTTGGGCATCAATATTAATGCCTTGAGAATTTCGGGTGGCTTATTGCTCTTCTTCACAGCATTCAATTTGGTAACACGAGAAGTCAGCATGCCTTCGGCGTCAAAAGAAAAATCGGATGTGTCAGTTTTTCCACTGTCCATTCCATTGTTAGCGGGGCCAGGTGCTTTAACCCTATCTATTCTGGTTTTTTCAGGCAGTAGTGATCAAAAGGCCAGTGTTTCGATCTTTTTAGCCGTGATCAGTATTTATGTGCTAACACTGGTGATGATGTTGCTTTCAAAATACGTGAAAAAAGTTATCGGAAAAACCGGAGATGAGATTCTCCGGCGTTTCTTAGGCGTTATTTTGGCTGCCTTGGCAATACAGTTTATTTACGACGGCATTACCAATATCTCATCGGCCGTTTAATCAAAGCGTGTATGGCTCCATTCATCAACTTTTTTCTCTAGGCGCTGCAATGCAGCGTCTTTCTCTTCATCTGTCATCCAGCTTCCGGTAAAACTGTTTTTGACCAAGGTTAGAATATGGGCGTGGGTCAGGGGGAGTGCATTGATCACAGCTGTAAAGTTGTCATTCACGTATCCACCAAAATAGGCCGGATCATCCGAATTTAATGTGGCCTGTAAGTCCTGATCCAGCATCCTGATAATCGGGTGTTCGTCCATCGATCCAATGACACATAGCTTCAAGTTTGATAATGGGCATACGGTGAGCGTATAGCGATGTTCAGCTAAATGTTGGATCAGCTTAGGATCTTCCAACGAGCGATTACCATGATCTACCCGGTCTGTTTTAACCGTGTTGAGCGCTTGCCAAACGTACTCAGGAGGCTCCTCTTCGCCCGCGTGAACCGTTACCTTTAAACCCAAGGCTTTCGCACGGGCAAATACGCGCGCAAATTTCTCAGGCGGGTGTCCTTTCTCAGATGAATCGAGTCCGACACCGGAGATTTTATCTAAATAGGGTAGGGCTAACTCAAGCGTTTCGAATGCGCTTTCTTCGCTCAGATGGCGTAGAAAGGACATGATGAGTTTAAAGCTAATCCCATAGTGCCTTTGTCCATCTTCCAACGCTCGATAAATGCCGTTGATTTGTGTGGCAAAGTCGATGCCTCGCTCTAAGTGACCCTGCGGATCAAAAAAGACTTCCGTGTGAATCACATTGTCCTGATGAATACGCGTTAAGTAATCATAGGTTAAGTCATAAAAATCTTGCTCGGTGATGAGCACCGACATACCTTGATAATATAAATCTAGAAAGGCTTGCAGGTTGCCAAAGGAGTAGGCGGCTTTGAGTTCATCGGTGCTTGAGTACGGAAGTGTGACCTGATTACGTTGAGCCAACATAAACATGCGTTCAGGCTCTAGGCTGCCCTCAAGGTGCAAATGCAATTCAGCTTTAGGAAGACTGTGCGCAAAGTCGATCAGTAAACGCTTCATATGTGAGCCTCCAGCCTGGTGGGATAAGACGTTGTTATCCTTATACTACTGAACTTGTCGAGTAAAGTTGAGTAAAACTCTAAAAAACATCTGAATTGGTTTTCACAAGATCCGTTATCAAAAAATGAATCAATAATAAGGTATCTTTGTTTAATTTTAGTGCGAGTTTAAGAAAAAGTGCTCAAATAAGTTGCAGTGGTTGCACATAGATAGGGCATATAAGGCTTTGATACCCATGGCCTTTGTTTTGCATGTTAAACATTTTGAATGTATGTGAATGGCTATATTAGATTGAGACCAGCGTATGAAACTACACATTACTCCAGCTTCACGGGCGCGTCATCAATTCACGTTGCATCTAAAATCGACAGTTGAAACAGGGGATTTGAGTGCACGCAGTGGTGTTGATTACCCTCTGGCACACGCCTTTGATCAGCTGTCACTTCGTCTTCATGACTCTTTTACTGAAGGCTTGCGTCATGCCGTGGCGATTGCGGGTCAAGCGCCACTATTGGCCGAGTCGGCTAATTTGGCTGAAAAAGAAGGGGCAACATTAAGTGAAGCCTCGGCACAGTTGGCCAGCGCAAGTGAGGAAATCAGTGTCACGATTAGCAAAGAGTTGGGGCCTGCAGCTGAGACAATGCACCAGTTGGCGGCTGATGCCTCACGGCAAGTGGCTGAATGTGATGTTCAAGGACGGTCGGTGGGGGAACTCATGGAAACCATGCGAACTGAAATGTCGGCGTTGCAGACCCGCATTCAACGGGTGGATCAACAAGCTGAAGAAATGCTGCGTTTGGTCGAGATGATTGCCGATATTTCACGTCAAACCAATCTTTTAGCTTTGAATGCAGCGATTGAAGCCGCTCGGGCGGGGGATGCTGGCCGGGGCTTTTCGGTGGTTGCAGACGAGGTACGTGCCCTTGCTGATCGAACGATGAATGCAACCGGCGAAGTCGAAAATCGCATAGGGCTGATCCGAGGCGAGGTGACAGAGTTAACCCAAGGAGGGGAGTTGGTCAGCGCTCGAGTCGAGACGGGTTACACTGCTATTGGAAATATGCGAGATTTTCTTAAAAAAAGTCGATCCGATATGCAAATGCTGGAAAATTGCAGCCGTCAGGTAGCATCAGGCACCACTCAGATAGGTTCAGCCATTAGCAGTGTAACACGTGATATTCAAGGTATTGCCGATGCCTCGAAGCACTTATTAGAAACGTCAGCTCAGCTGGGTTCTGGGAGCACAAGTATTCGCCAGCATGGTGATCAGTTGCTGGAAGCACTGGGTGTGTATCAGTTGGATCTGCATGGTACAGCACGAAATGATGTCGAGAAATTGGCTTCAGATGTTGGTTTGAACGAACCGCATCAAGAGCAACGCGTTGAGCAAACCTTGCGAGCGGCATTAGGTCGCAGTGGTCGACGCTTTGAGCTTTTGTATTTGGTTGATCCGAATGGGCGACAAATCAGCGCCAATATTCACCCTGAGTGGGTCGTGGTGAACTATGAGGGAACAGGCAAGGGGCGGAACTGGTCGGATCGTAAATGGTTTAAAGAGGCGATGCGAAACGAGCGGCCATACGTGAGTCCTGTGTATCGTTCTGTGGCCACCGATGACTACTGTTTTACGGTCAGCGTGCCTGTTCGGCATCCTGAAAAAGGCATCGTAGCTATCCTTGGCGCGGATGTGCGTTTGGCCGCTTTTTTGGATAGCTAAGCCCATTCACTCTGTTGCCAAGATGGATAGTGTGTATCCGTCTTGGCTGTCTCCAGGCTACAGATTGCAGCCTTTTTGTCTGTGTTGATGGAGTCCATTACCGCTGCCTGCTATGATCGAAGGAGATGCTCGAATTCACAGTGTTGCCAAAATACGAAGGTCATTTTATGCACGCATCCCCTTTAGTAACGTCCGAATGGTTACAAACGCACCTGCAAGACCCTGATCTTGTTGTCATCGAAGCCAGTATTGGTAAAGTCATAGGTAAAGAGCCGATTGAGTATGACTCGCCTGTGTGCATTCCCAATGCCATTAAACTGGATATCGAAACTGATTTGTCGGATTTAACCTCTAGCTCAGTTCATGCCTTTCCCACTCTTGAGCAAATGCGCTCGTTACTTAAGCGTGTGGGAATTAACCAGCGTCAGACATTGGTGATTTACGATAACCAAGGCATCTATGCAGCCCCCAGAGTTTGGTGGATTTTCAAAACCTTTGGCTTTGATAAAGTGTATATTCTGGATGGTGGATTACCCCATTGGTTGCAAGAAGGGAGAGCCGTTGCAAGCGCTTATACAGCGTCAACGGGTTGTTTGGTCGATGACGCCTTGCAGTTACATTCGGCTAATCTTAAATCCAGTGCTGAGATTTTATCGAACATTGAATCATCCTCATTTAAGGTTGTGGATGCCCGTTCGGAAGATCGCTTTATGGGACGCGTTTCAGAGCCTCGTCCGGGAGTGCGAAGTGGGCACATACCCCAATCCCTCAATCTGCCTTTCCTAAAGGTTTTAGATGGGCATCTGTACAAGTCACCTCAAGACTTAGATCAGATTTTTGTAGCATTGGCCTTGGAACCCAGTCGTCCGATTGCGTTTTCCTGTGGCTCGGGAATTACCGCGTGTATTCTGTTGGTAGCGGCTATTGTGTCGGGTAGAGAACAGGTGAGTCTGTACGATGGCTCCTGGGCCGAGTGGGGGGCTGGGGAGGGGTTTCCGGTTGAGGGGGAAGCCTAGTTAATCACTAATACGTGTAACAGTTGTTTTACTGACGGAGGTGTAATGAGTACCCAAAGGTATGGTCGTATTTATTAGAAAGTTGCATTACACTCAAGCTCTTAGCACATGGACATATGGACGTTTTTGTGAATACTTCAGAGCAACAACGACTCTGGTTGATTGAGCTGCTAGCTTGGTGTCCGTTGTATCGATTGGTTGAAGATTTGATATCGTATTGATGTTTTTGACCCTATGACATGTACTTTTGCACATGCTCACCACTCCAGCGCTAAAGTGTATTCGTCATTAAATGTTCATCATCCTTGATTAGCCTGAATCAACTTAACATTGGTTTGGGAGAGTCTTAGATGTCGATTGTAGGAAGCGCCATACCGGCGCAAAGGGAGCGTCCGGGGGCTTCGCAATGGCTGTCATGGCTTATTGTTGTTGCCTTAGTCTATTTATTACTCGCTGCGGTAGGTGCAATCGGAGATGGCTTTAAGGCCGCTACCGCGAGCAATGCCAAAGAGTTATTTGCGTTTGCAACCAACCCGTTGATTGGATTGGTGATTGGGGTTGTCGCCACAGCGTTGATACAGAGTTCGAGTACTGTTACTTCCATTATCGTGGGAATGGTGGCAGGTGGTTTGCCAGTTAGTATCGCGATTCCCCTGATTATGGGTGCCAACATAGGCACCTCTCTCACCAGTACCATTGTGAGCTTGGGCCATGTCCGAAGTGGCGAAGAGTTTCGTCGCGCCTTCTCAGCCGCGACAGTGCACGATGCGTTCAATATCGTTGCAGTGGCCATCATTCTGCCTTTAGAAATGATGTTCGGGGTATTAGAAAAGTCTTCCGCGTTGCTGGCGGGCTTTTTTGTCAGCGATGCCAGTGTTGATATGAAAAGCATGAACTTCATGAAAATGATTATCTCACCGGCTGCAGACTTGCTGAATGCATCTGTATCTTGGCTGCCGAATAAAGTGTGGTCTGGAGTTGCACTAATTTTGATCGGGGTGGCGCTGATCTTATTTGTCGTGACTGCAATTGGCAAAGTGTTGCGAAAAGTCATGGTAGGGAAGGCGCGCGATATTATGCATGCCAGTGTTGGGCGCGGGCCTATTTCGGGTATGGGGTCGGGTGCGATAATTACCGTGTTAGTCCAGTCATCCTCTACAACCACGGCGCTTATCGTGCCGCTTGCCGGAACGGGCGTGTTCAGTCTCAAACAGGTTTACCCCTTTACGCTAGGTACCAATGTGGGAACCTGCATCACCGCACTGTTAGCAGCAACGGCGATAAGCGGTCCCACCGCCGTGCTTGCGATGCAGATTGCACTGGTGCATTTATTGTTTAACCTGGTGGGTATACTACTGATATACGGTCTGCCTTTTCTACGCGGACTTCCCCCTGGTATCGCTATCGGTCTCGCCGACTTGGCACAAAAAAGCAAACTTTATGTGGCCGCTTATATTTTAGGTGTTTTCTTTGTCCTGCCGTTGCTCCTGATTGGGGCGAGCCAGTTGTTTTGATCTGAGGAGATTGGGATGGATTCGCAACGTAAAATTGAGACTGAAGCACGAATTCGTGAATTACGTGAATCGGTCGATGCTCTGGAAGCGCAATTGGCTGAAGCATCTAACCAAGAGCGAGAGCAGCATGAGCAACACGAACTGATTGATCAGCTCGATACCTATATCGATGCGGTTGACACGAAAGTGAGTGGACTTAAAACCTTTTGGCAGGTTCTGAAGCAAGAGCTCGGGAGACGATCATGACTGGTTCAAGACGTAGGAATTCCAATACTTTGATCATGTCTGGACTGCTATCGGTTGTTTTTATGCTTCAAGGCTGCAAAGAGAATAATCACTCAATGCAGGTGGTGACGCCTGACAGCATAATAGCCAGTGGTTCGAGCACCGTTTATCCGCTCACTAAAGAGGCCGCACGACGTTTCGAGCGTGTTAATAAAGACGTCAACCTAGCCGTCGAGTTCACGGGGACAACCGCTGGTTTTAGAAAATTCTGCGAAGGGGAGACTGACATCAACAATGCATCGCGGCCAATTAACGTGAGTGAGCAGGCTGCCTGCGAGTCTAAGGGTGTGTCGTATGTTGAAGTGCCCATTGCCTTGGATGCGATTTCGATTGTAGTACACCCATCCAACAGTTGGGCAAATGATATCTCTGTAGCCGAACTCCAACGACTTTGGTCGCCAGAGTCAGAGGGAAAGGTCATGACTTGGCGTGATGTGCGTGCGAGTTGGCCAGACGAACCGATTGAGTTGTTTGGTCGAGGCCAAGATTCGGGAATCTATGATTACTTCACGACGGCAATTGTAGGAACCACTCGCAGTAGTCGTAAGGACTACGTTGCCAGTGAGGATGAAGAATTTCTTGCCGCTCAAATCGCAGCCGAACCGAGCGCTTTAGGCTTTTTTGGAATTGGTGGATATCACCGTCACTGGGATGAGCTGAAACTTCTTGCTGTGACGAATGATACCTACTCCGTATTTCCGACCTTGGAAACCGTTAAACGCGGTGAGTATACGCCCTTGTCGCGGCCACTTTACCTTTATTTGAATCAGCAGAGCCTCAAGGACACCCCCGAGCTTCATCGCTTTGCCCTTTCGTATGTGGAAGGCATTCGCAGCTGGATTCATTTTACGGGGTACCTTCCGTTTGAGGAGCAGGTATATGTTGATACCTTAACCCAGCTGCAACAGCTTGAAGGTCAGTGAGAGAGTTATTGGCTAACTCAATGGCTTGGTATTTTTAGAGTAGCCAGTCGCAATTGAGTGACTGGCTGCTTTGACTTTAATCTTGTTCAGAAACCACTAAGGTAACAAACCCTTTTCATTCTTTATCAGTAAGATAAAAAGAAAAGTCTTTTCCGATATTAACGTAAGGATTCATAATTCGCGGCAGCAGCATCTAGCACCGCACGAGCGGATTCTGCATCTTCAAAGCCAAGCCGCCAAGTGCAGCGGCTTGAGTTGCTGAGGACAAAAGGGCAAGGTAAGTGACGCTGGTTAGCATCAGAATTTTCCGCATGGTGTTTCTCCTAGGGTCGTTGTCCTGATAGCCTAGCAAGCAGAAGTGACGAGCATATTACAGACAGAAAGTATCGACCACATTATGGCAGCGATTCAGATTTATTTGCCGACCAAGTGAGGTTAAACGGAGGTTGATCAAACCATCATTTTGAGCTTTTTGCACATAGCTCCCATCCTTGATGCACTATGTGCAACTTACGATAAGGGCAAACTTACACCATAATTAGGTTTGCTTTGCTAACTTCAACCTAACATGACTGATATTGGCACCCAACTAATCCAGATCATCTGGCGTGACAAGTAAGTCATATTCCTCAACATTTATATCCCAAAATGTGTAGCTGTCACCATCAGAATCAATCAGGCGAATATCAAAAACGGGTGACGAGTAACCCGTCAAGGTGACTCGTTGGGTTGTACCGTTAACAAGAACGTCATTGCCCAATACATCCTCCTCCCAACTCTTTTGATCGCCGGGGCTGACGTATAGCTGGTTGATCTGGTAGCCAGTTTTGTTAGTAATATCAACATAATAATCAGCTGCCAGTGCAGGTAGGGCTAATAGGCAGGATAAAATCAAGGGTAACAGTAGTTTAGTACGCATTAGGAAAACCTTTTCTGTGATTGAGGATCCGCAACATAGAGCGTACTTGAGTAAGGACGTTAGAGTTTTGGAGCTTGAGTATCATCTGTATATCAGAGTTAGTCAAATTAAGAAGTCTTAATGGTTATGTTACCCTGCGCTAAAGCATGTAGTGAGCAAAGGTGTATTGGTTTTACCGAGGGTCACAATCTTTAGGAGGAGAGCAGTTTACAAGCGGTTAGGGAGAGGTCACGCTGACTTCGGGGTTTAATATCATTGAATAAAATATCGAGTTCCGCTTTGGATTCAATGACGATACCTCTATCATGATCTAATTGATCGGTGATCACTTTGATGGCTGTCTTGATATGATGGTTTGAACTTGGAATTTATTACAGAGAAAAGGGTATGACGAAAATTACTGATGTGGCCTTAACATCCGCAATTCAGCAGCTTGAGCTGATGGATAGCGTTGCTAAGGCGGCTGTTTGTGATGAGATATTTTTTGAGCAGCCAAATCTGTTAGCGTCAGTTTTAGTTCTGGCAAGGATGTCTGTTTCAGCGCAACATGTAGAGTCTGTTCTAGAGATCTTAATCGTGATCCACCTTGCATTAAAGCGAGCAGGTGTGAAGATTGAATTGATCACTGAAGAGGCCCAAGACCGGGAGCTTAAACGGCTAGTCGCATCCTTAAAGTTTAGAGAGGGTCTAGAGCCTGTTTCGCAGGATGAAGCTATAAAGCAGAGTATAAGTTTTCGAAAAGAGCCTTGGCTGCTTTCATACGTATACGCGAGATTACAAGACAGCGGAATACTTGCTTGTTTAGATGAAGATTCGAAATATTTGAATTTGTCGGCACTTAATTTGGTTGAGTGTGTAGCTTGTGCAAATAGAGTGATCTAGCTATTTGGCTATGCCTGATGCAAAAAAGCCCCATAAAGGGGCTTGATTTGATTACGCGCATTTTTGGGTAGGTTGCCATCCTTGATCAGTTTCCTCCAAATCAATTTCCAACTCATGAATTTGTCGATCCAAGTTGGCAAGCTTACTAAGTAAGCCCGCGATAGGCTCTTCGTTAATGGACTCCATATAAAGATCTCGCAAAGCTTTATCTGCAAGAACATGAATCTTCTGTTCACCTTTCTCCCATTTTGCAATGGCTTGGTCAGTTTTGTCCATCAAACCACCAAGAGCTTTCTGAGAAAGATCCAGTTCAACTCTGAGAAATCTAAACTCGCGGCCTGTAAGTAAACCTTCTTTAGAGACTAGGCTTTTTGCAATCACGCGATGCAGCCCATCAATATCATGAATAGCAACACCTGTGCCATGCGCAGTGTCGGTAACTGTGTAACCATTAGCAAGATGGATATTATTCAGTCCGCACGCTTTATAGTGATACATCACTATTCCTCCTGACCCCATACTGTCACTACAAGGCATGTAGTATTTTCTCGATTTACAAGCTTTGCAACCACTGTTACATTTATTCCAGCGGTCACCCTTTTTAATTTATAACGCCAACCGCGTTCTTTATCCGAGCACCAGCGCATATCGCCAATTTGCTCACCATTCTTCAGCACATTAATAATTTGCCTCATAGAGATATCTCTTTGTATCATTCTTTCTAATGCATGATCCAAAAGGGACAAACTTTCAGTTTCTGATCCGGCAATGCGGCGTATTTCGTCACGCACACTATCGCTACTGATGAACGGGAGTTCTATCAGTTTAGCTGTTTCCTGCATCGCCTTCCTCTTTGGCAGTAATCTATACTTATTATAGGTTAAGTGTGCTTATATGCAATAGGTATTGTTGGTTAGCTGGTTACATCCTGCATAATGTGACTGCTCACAACTCTAACGAGGGTTTACGCTGGATTATACTAAAGGATAGGCGAAAATAGGATGGGGCTTTCAAGGAGAGTTTTAGAGGATTGCCAAGCTGTGTTTAATATGAGTAGGCAAATATTAAACCCGCTTTATTTCACTCATTTTTATCTTTGCGGCCTGTGAATGTTACATGCACTAAAAAGATAAGGCGAAATAAAAAACGTCACGAAATTGTCACTAGATGATTATGAAAAGAATTAACGATTTGTTTTTACTGCTTAATATTGGTCGGGACGGCAGGATTTGAACCTGCGACCCCTTGCACCCCATGCAAGTGCGCTACCAGGCTGCGCTACGCCCCGACTCATTTCTCCATCAGGCGTTGCCTTCAAGAGGACGCAAATACTACATGAACCGAATTACAGTGTGAAGCTCTTTTTGGAATTTTTTTGCAACTCTTTGAGTTGCATAGCCAATTAAGCTTATCGTCTTATGCCTTAAACACCCGCCAAGCCACATACCCCGCAATCAGCCCCCAAAACGCACTGCCGACAGAGAAGAGTGTCATACCCGATGCCGTCACTAAAAAGGTGATTAAAGCGGCTTCACGGTGAGATTGCTCCTGCAGAGCTGTCGATAAACTATTGCCAATAGTTGAAAGCAATGCCAATCCTGCCAGTGCCAGTACCAACTCTTTAGGGAAGGAAGCCAATAACAACGCCACAGATCCGGCTAAAAGACCCGTTAGAAGATAAAAGAATCCTGCCGCTACAGCCGCTGTATAGCGTCGTTTTTTATCAGGATGCGCATCTTCACTCATGCAAATCGCGGCGGTGATGGCGGCAAGGTTCAGGGCATAGGCACCAAAAGGGGCGAGGACTAAGGTCGTTAGACCTGTCCAAGTAATCAAGGGCGATAAGGGTGGCTCATAGCCCGCCGCTCGGATGGTCGCAATTCCTGGCATGTTTTGCGAGGCCATGGTGACGATAAACAAGGGAATGCCCACGCTGATGAGCGCCGATAGCGAAAAACTGGGCATTGTGAACACAGGTTGTGCGATCTGCCATTCCAGCTGATTGATCGTCATCAGGCCTTGCGCCCAAGCCATGATCACACCGCCTGCCAACACCAACAAAATGGCATAGCGGGGTGCGTAACGCTTACCGACAAGATAGATGGCGAGCATCAACATTACTAGGGCAAGTTCAGATTGTGCAGATTCGAAAATCGATAAACCAAACTGAAACAGAACACCCGCAAGCATCGCATTTGCCAGTGGAATGGGGAGGTACTGCATGATTTTGGCAAACCAACCGTGATGCCCGCCAGCGTGATTAAAATGGCGCTAAACATAAACGCGGCAATGGCCTCAGGTAGGCTGACACCATTTAAACTGGTCACCAAAAGTGCAGCGCCTGGGGTCGACCAAGCCGTTAAGATTGGTGTTCTGTAATAGAGCGTCAGCCCTAGGGTCGAAATGCCCATGCCGATGCCGAGCGCAAAAAACCATGAGGTCACCTCGGCCGTAGTTGCGCCAGCCGAAGCGGCGGCCTGAAAAATGATAACCGCTGAGCTGGTATAGCCCACCAAAATGGCGACAAAACCGGACGTCAGGGTGGATAATGAAAAATCTTTAAACAACTGTGAAGTTAGAAAATAGGGAAGTTTCACGAGGGCACCTGTTTTTTGAAGGGCTGAAGGTCGCTATGCCAAACGAGTCTGTTATATTGTGCGCTATAACGCTCATTCGGTGAGCATAACACTGTGCGCTATAGCGCACAATCGGGATGAGGAGTTTTTTATGTCAGAGCCTCCAGTATTGCAGTTAGGCCAGCGCTTGCGACAACTGCGCCAAGAACGGCAATGGAGCTTGGATGAGGCCGCTAAACACACAACGGTTAGTAAGGCCATGTTGGGTCAAATAGAACGAGGAGAGTCCAGCCCAACCCTATCGACACTCTGGAAGATCGCAACTGGGTTTCATCTGTCTTTTACAGCCTTGGTAACGGACTTATCAGTTGCCTCTACTGAGCCAAATCCTAAGGCATCAAATCGCGTGATCTCTGACGATAGGGGAATAGACGTCGTCACCTTGTTTCCTTATGATCCATTGGTTGGCTTCGAGGTTATGTATTTACGATTGGAGCCTGGCAGCCAAACCCAGTCTGACCCCCATGAAGAGGGTGTTCTAGAGCATTTGATGATCTTGGAAGGTGAATTGGAGCTCTTTATCGATGGCGCTTGGATTCGGCTGAAACAAGGGGATAGAGTGAAGTTTGCAGGCGATCAGTTTCATGTGTATCGCAACTCAGGCGAGACGCCTGTCGTGTTTCATGACATTATTCATTATGCAAAATCAAGTTGTAGGTCTTAGAGGGGCGATTATGAGCAAACTCTGTTTACATCTCATCATCAGTGGCCGAGTGCAAGGTGTGTGGTTTCGGCGTTTCACACAGGAACACGCCCAGCTTAATAATGTGACGGGCTGGGTAAAAAACTTGCCGGATGGTTCCGTCGAAGCCTTGCTCTGTGGGGATGAGCAAAATGTGCGTCATGTCGAAACCTGGTTGAGTAAAGGTCCAGAGTTGGCAAATGTTGCAGACATTCAAGCACAGCAACAGGCGATGGATGAGTCCTTTACATGCTTCGAGATACGTTAATGCAGTATAGAAATATTGTTGTTTTGACGGGAGCGGGTATTTCCGCAGAGTCTGGCATTAAAACCTTCCGCGATTCGAATGGGCTCTGGGAAGAGCATCGTATTGAAGATGTGGCAACGCCAGAAGGTTTTGCTCGCGATCCTGAGTTGGTGTATCAGTTTTATAACCAGCGTCGGGCCCAATTGAAGCAGGCCGAGATTAAGCCGAATGCAGCACACTTGGCATTGGCGGAGTTTGAGCAACGCCATGTCAGTATGGGAGGACGTTTTACGTTAATTACGCAAAATGTCGATAACCTGCATCAGCGAGCCGGGAGTTTAAATATACTGACGATGCATGGCGAATTGCAAAGTGCGTTGTGTTTAACCTCGGGCAAAGCTCAGACATGGACTGAGGACTTAACGAACCAGGATCGCTGCTCATGCTGCCAGCCTCCCAGTGCCATGCGGCCTAATATCGTTTGGTTTGGTGAGGTGCCGTATGGCTTGGATGAGTGCTTTGAATGCGTAAGTGAATCCGATGTATTTATCTCTATTGGTACGTCCGGTAAGGTCTATCCCGCCGCTGGCTTTATGTCGGTGGCGAAGACTGCCGGTGCTCATACGGTTGAGCTAAATATGGAGCAAACAAGCCATACCTTTGATGAGGGAATTTATGGTCCCGCTTCAAAAGTGGTTGTCGAATATCTTAACTCCATTCGCATATAAAGGAGTCAGCGCAAGATGAGCTGTTGATCATGACAACTCATCCTGCCGCTTGAAGATTATGCTAAAACCGACGGGTTTAAGCTGTATGTGCAGGTGATCGATGCGGAGTCGATGATATGGGGCTGAATTGCGGCTAGGAGATCAGCACCTTTTGCTGCCCCTTTCAGATCAATCGACGCCGTATTCAAGGCATAGACGGTAAACACATAATGATGCAGGCGCTCATCATTCCATGGCGGGCAGGGGCCATCGTATCCAAAATATTGACCTTCCATTTGTTCATCACCTGCAAACCAGGCGGTATAGTCATTCAAACCATGATGCATGCCTTCAAGGGCGTTTGGACCGGGTTTTCCACGAGGCGTAACCCCTTGGCAATGTGTACCTTCCTGTATTTCTGAGGTGGAAGCTGGAATATTCCAAAGTAACCAATGGTAGAAATCGACGCGGGGCAAATCCTTAGGCACTGTTTGACCTTCTTTATTGACCTGATCTCCTTGGCTAGGCACATCAATATCATGACAGATAATCGCAAACGAGAGCGTACCTTCAGGCACATCGCTCCATGCTAAATGTGGATTTTCGTTATCGGATAGAGTGATGGGGCTATCTGATGCAATTTTAGCAAACGCAAATTTCTCGGGAATAGCATGACCTTCTTGAAGGCTTAAACTCGTTAACTTCATGACAAACTCCTGATGTCTTGGTATCGATTAGGATCAATTTTTTCTACGCAGGTTCATTAAATCCAGACTTGAAAGAGGTAAAGCCTACCTCAAATGTGTGGCATTTATGAGCATTTATTACGCTCTATTTTACCTTTTGTGCCCTGCAATTGGGCAAAAAGGGTTAAAATTATTCCTAATAGGAATTTAAGATTACTGTTGTTGATATATAAATCAATGGCCTGCTTAGATTGGCATACTCTGTGCTTTCATTTTAAGAATAAAAAGTTCTTCATGGTAATTTTACAGAAGTGCTTTTGTTTAACCTTGGTGAAAGCAAGTGGAGGAAGTATACCCATGGAGACAGAGTGTCAGAACCGTCTACCGAGTCAGCCAAGCTATGCGCAAAGCATACCAAAGCTGAGCTCGCGCGTTTTAATTTCGATGATCCAAGATGCAGAGCACCCCAAAGCGATAGAACTCTTATCGATGGTTAACGCCTTACCCGTGTCCAAAGTGTTGACAAACATCCAATGGGAGGCGGGTGTGATAGACCCTGTGGTAAGTGATGCCTTACACAGCACCTCTGTGGGGTCCCACTTAGCCATATGTGGGGATGAGCGTTTTATCTGGGCGTGCTGGTCTGTCGCAAGTCAAGCGGGGTGGTTAAACGATGAGATGACCTTGCTAAAAACCGAGGATGTCCGAAATCTGTACTGTGTGCACTGCGGTCATATTCAAGCAATCAGTACTCAAACCGAGGCGGAGTGTCAGTCCTGTCAGGTACAACTCTTTGTGAGAGATCATTTTTCTCAGCGTCTGGGTGCCTATATGGGGGTGTGTCTCGATGCGAATCAGCCATACGGAGGCGAGGTTAAATGATGCGTTCAATGATTGAAGTCGAAGTCACAAAAGTCAAACAGATCACCGATGTTATCCGTGAATTCACCTTATCGCCGATGACAGGGAGCTTGCCTGGTTTTTCATCAGGAAGTCATATCCAACTTCATCTTCCAACGTCTGTGCGAGTCTTGAAAAAGGCCTACTCACTCTTGAGTGATCCTGCGGATACGTCCAGTTATCGCATTGCCGTTCGTTTGCAAGAGCATTCCAAGGGTGGGTCTCGTTTTATGCATGAAAGGCTCTCGGAAGGGGATCATTTGCACATCACGCCCCCTGCGAATCTGTTTGCACCGAACTCATTTGCTCGGCATCACCTGATGATTGCAGGTGGCATAGGCATCACGCCCTTTCTCTCGTATCTTGCAGAATTTCAACGTCAATCCAAGTCGTATGAGTTGCACTATGCCTATCGCGGTGGTGTAACGGATGCTTATGTCACTGATCTTCGTCAAGCCTTCTCAGCCAAACTACACACCTATGATTCCAATCTTGAGCAACGCTTGGATTTAGATCAACTGTTGTCTAACCAACCCGTTGGGACGCACGTGTACGTTTGTGGGCCTGAGCGTTTACGCCTTGCGGTACAAGAGGCCGCGACCAAAAACGCTTGGTCACCGTCACGAATTCATTGGGAGGCCTTTGCAGGCGCTGAACCGGGTCAAGCGTTTCAGGTTGAGTTGGCACGCTTGAATAAAACCTTGGAGGTGAGTGCAGACGAAAGTTTGTTAGAGGCATTAGAAGCGTCTGGCGTTGAGATTCCAAATCTATGTCGCGGGGGTGTCTGCGGTCAGTGTGTAACGACCTATCTGGAAGGGGAGGTGGAGCATCGTGATGCATTTTTATCTCAAGCCGATCAGTCGCAGCAATTGATGCCCTGTGTGTCACGTGGCAGGTGTGGCAGCCGACTTGTGTTAGACCTTTAGGAGAATTTTATGTCTGTCGTTTTTAATCCCATCGAATCCTACCGCGACGATTTCACCTTTCGGAACACATCGAAGGCAATTAAGCGTTTCCCTTTCCCGTTTCCTGAAGATCAGTATATGTATTCAGTCAATATCGAACCGGCCTTAAAAGGGGAGGCTGGAAGTGTCTTTGAGCATTGGTTTGATATTGATGAACATTATCTGTCTGAGGTGGCAGAGCGAGCGAAGGTCTTAGAAAAGGATCCTGATCGTTGTCTAGTCATGCCTCATATGGAGTGTGCTGCTTGGGACAGCTTAGCCTTGTTGATGACGCATTTAGCCCGTGATTATCCAGAATGGTTTGAGTTGTATCAATCGGGTGATCAATGGGTTTGGGTGAATCATGCGCTGAATCTGCGGCAGGCATTCACCTATGGTGATTCTGAAACCTTGCCTTGCGAACCCTTGGAGTACATTACGCGTCAGGTGCAAGGTGACTTCGCGATTCTTGACCAGCGCGACAATAACCTATGGATGGATGCAGGCATGGTCACAGGTCCTGCCGATTGGTCGATTAAGTTTGATGCGGGCATGAACTTTACTCAGTGGCATGCCCCTGTCCCCATGGCTCATAAAATGGGCGTGTTTGATCGCGCACTTAAATACCTGATGAATATCCAGGTGGATCGACCTGTTCGCCGCTTGAACTGGACAATGACGGTCAATCCACGCCTTGATACCTCCTCCGAAACCTATCACGAATGGGGGCATGAGCGTAGCTTGGTGACCCCTGACAATGTGGCTCAGATGGTTCACTTACGTGTTGAGTTACAGTTTTTAGCGCGCTTACCACGCAGTCATGCCCTGATGTTCAGTATCCGCACCTATTTAATTCGTTTAGATGAATTGGCAACACAGCCGGAGTGGGCGTGCCGTTTGCATCGCGTGTTAAGAGACCTTCCTGACGAGTTGGCGGATTACAAGGGACTCAGTCAGTACCGGGCTATGGTGGTTGATTGGCTAAAATCCTACGATCCGGCTGAACGTCCTTGTTGTGCCGAATAAGCCGTATGGCTGAAGTAGGGCATTACGAGTTTTTGAAACAGACGACTTACTTACACATAAACATGACTGAGGTCTAAACAATGGCAAATTCTTGGCGAACGTCGGCATTAGCCGATCGGCATAGAGCACTGGGGTCTAAGTTAGAAGATTGGAATGGCATGGGCACTGCTTGGACCTATGACACGGATCTGGCAGATGCGCATGAAGCGATTCGTACACGTGCCGGATTGATGGATGTATCGGGACTGAAAAAAGTACATTATGTGGGCCCACACGCAGAATCCCTGTTGGAGTATGCAACGAGCCGCGATATTTCGAAGGTGTACCCAGGAAAGTCGGTCTACGCGACCTTTTTAAACGAAGCGGGTAAGTTTGTTGACGACTGTGTGATCTACAGGACAGGCCCAAATGCGTTTATGGTGGTTCACGGTGCGGGCATCGGCCATGAAATGTTGGTTCGCTCTGCACAAGGACGTCAAGTGGCAGTGTTGTTTGATGATGATCTCCATGATTTATCCTTACAAGGGCCTTTAGCCGTCGAGTTATTGGCCGAGTGTGTTCCAGGAATACGTGACTTGCCCTATTTCCATCATATTCAAACTCGCTTATTTGATTGCCCTGTGATGATTTCACGCACAGGGTACACTGGTGAGCGTGGCTATGAGATTTTTTGCAAAGCAACCGATGCGCCATTGATTTGGGACACTCTGCTTGAGAAAGGCGCGGCCTACGGTGTGGTTCCCTGCGCATTCACCGCACTGGATTGGTTGCGTGTTGAAAGTTATTTATTGTTTTATCCCTACGATAATTCAGAAAAATACCCATTTGTTGATCAGCCTGCCGGTGATACGCTCTGGGAACTGGGTCTTGATTTTACAGTGTCCCCCACCAAGGGTGAGTTTCGGGGAGGCTCAGAGCACAAGCGCTTGCAAGGTAAAGAGCGCTTTAAAATCTTTGGTGTGTTGCTGGATGCCAAGGTTGCAGCGGCCGAAGGTGATGCACTGTGGGCGGATGGTCGGCAAGTGGGGATTATTACCTGTGCCATGTATTCGCGCTTAACCGATCAGTCGATGGCGATCGCACGTCTACATGTGCCTTATGCTGAGCAGGGTGTTCCCTTGGAGGTTCGCGGGAGCTTGAATGCAAATGCCATCGCACACACCTTACCCTTTGATGATCCAGAAAAGCTGAAGCGAACGGCAAAAGGCTAAGCTGTCGCTGGATCTTTAACCCCTTATCTAAGGGGTTCGTGTGTTTGGATCGCGCTGGATAATCAATAGGAGGTCAAATGACCGGATGGTGGTTTTTAATGTTGGCGGGTATTAGTGAGATTTGCTATGCCGCGGCAATTCCGAAAACCGAAGGGTTTACACGCCTTTGGCCTTCGCTTTATTGCATTTTCTTCATCTGCCTGAGTATGTACTTATTGGCCTTATCGGTTCGGACGGTTCCAATCGGGACGGCCTATGCGGTTTGGGTCGGAATAGGGGCCATTGGCACGGCGATTTACGGTATGACTGTGCTGGGCGAGGCTGCCACTTTTGCCAAGATGTTCTGCTTGCTTATGATTACGATGGGCATTGTTGGACTGAAGTTTTTTTCTCCAGCACATTGATCAACGTTCGTGTCCATTGAAGACCTTCAGCCTGTCGGCTCAAGGTCTTTTAATTGGTTAACGCCTTTGTCGAATGTCCAATTAGGATCGTTAAAGCTTTGTCCCAGCCAAGTGTTGAGTAGCATTTGATAGTCTTTGCTTTGACGGTAATCTCCAATGAAGCGATTAATGCGTTTGAGTAAAGCGTAACTGCTGGGGTGATTGGCAACCGCTGCACAATAAAACCAGAGTCCTGAGCTGATATTGCCCGGGATGACTTCAATTTTTCCGCGCCATGGACTGGTTTCCCCTTTGCAGGCCCAGTAGTAGATAGGAAGGTCAACAGCAAAGGCATCGACCACACCCTGGGCCAGGCAGTCATGAATGAGGCTTTGGTCGTTGTAGGCCAGTAGGTTTGAAAGCTCAATACGTCCACCGGGTTTGTTGCGATTGGCTTGCCAGCGCAGGCCTTGCTCTTCCAGAACCGAAATGGCCGCTGGGTCATTAATACAGCCTAAGACTTTTCCCTTTAAGTCTTGTAGAGACTTGATCCGATCATCGCCGGTGCGTTTGGCCAACACATAGGGTAAAAATACATAAGGATCGGAAAAGGCGACACTGTCATAGCCGGGCATTGGTGGTAGTGCGCTCCACACAAGATCCACTTCTGCCTCCCGTCGATTGGGACCGGCTTCCAATAACTCCAAGCAACGATCCCAGGGATACTCAACGAACACACATTTGACCCCCAAGGATTTAGCAAAGGCTTGAGCTAAATCTGCATCCAACCCTTTTAAAGGTTGGCCGGGAGCATCTCTAAACGACACCCCTATAAATTGCGGCTCAATGGCGATGCGTATCTCACGTTTTTTGAGAATGGATTCTAATCGATCAAACTTGGGATCGGCTTGGATTTTCTCTTCATTCAGTAAGCGTTGAAAAAGTGCCTGTTGTTGAGATAATTGCGTTTTTGAATAAACCGATTGCATGTCTTTCAGTAGACCCTGGCTCCATTGAACTCGGTTGCGTAAGTGTTTATCGGCGGCTACTCCGATACTAAGACCGCTGTCGATAATGCGGTTGTTGGCCTCAATTTCACCTATATAGTTGCTCATGGCATCAAACAATTCATGCAGCGTGGTTAAGGATTGTGCCACCCCTTGGCTGAGTTCATTCAGACGAGATTCTGAACTTGTCAGCAGTCGACTCAGTTGATCCCTCAATTGGCTCAAATCCATTTCGGCATAGGCTTGTCGTGCATTTTCTTGCGTGCGCAGCGCAAGGTTTCGGATTTCGTGAGCGACAACGGCAAAGCCTTTGCCCGACTCTCCAGCATGCGCCGCTTCGATAGCGGCATTGAGTGAAAGGAGCTGAACCGTGCGACCGATGCTGTCGATGTCATCAATTACGGAACGCGAGGCTTCTGTTCGTTCGTGTATGGCCACCATGAGTTCGGAAAGCTCGTTGGTAAAAAAATGGTGGGTCTGATCCAGCTCTTGCTTCATTTCAATGCGGATATTGTCTGCACTTTTGCTGCTATCCAATAAAAAACCGCGTGTATGGGATAAAAAGGTCAGTTGCTCTTGGGTTCTTGATGCAATTTCAGAAAAGGTATTTTCAATTTGAGCAAGGGCCTTTTGTGCATGCGACTGCAAACCTGACAGCCGTTTAAGGAGATCTGGTGCAGGATTTGGGGGCAATGCCGTATTTATGTGCGCTTGAGACTGGGTTAAACGCTCATAAAGAGAGGCTGGCATTTGTCCATTTTCGAGTTGCAGGGCTTTCTCTATATCACCCGTTAATAGGGCTGTTTTCCATGCGTCAGCATCGTTTGAAGGTGATTTCCGAAACGTGAATAAAGGCATGTTGACCCTCCAGCCATCTGAATGCTCAGATTTATGCAGGTTATATGCCATATCACTGAAATACATACAGGAGGCTCAGCAGACGTCCTTGTCTATTGAGTATTCACAGATGAACACGTATTTGTGGCTAGCTGCGAACACGTGTTTTGTCAGGATCGTAAAAAATGGGTGCACAGACCTCGACCTCAAGGCGTTTTTGGTGCCCATCAAGCTTACCTAACTGTAAAGGCGTACCAAGTGTGCAGTATCGAACATCAAGGCGGCAGAGTGCGATATTTTGACCTGTGATTGGGGAGCGGGTGGCACTGGTGACAATACCGACCTGTGCACGCCCTTGATAGACGCGGTCACCATGATGCGCCGTTTCATTGCCCAAAATACGCAAGCCCATCAGTTTGTGCTGAGGGTGAGCTTGGCGCGCCAGTAAGGCTTCTCGGCCAATAAATTCATCTTGCTTTGATTTTAAGGGGACGCAAAAACCTATGCCTGCTGTAAAGGGGTCGGTTTGATCACAAAACTCATAACCTGCGAATACAAGTCCGGCCTCAATGCGCAGCATGTCCAACGCCTCCAAGCCCAACGGCACAAGCCCTAGGTGTTTTCCTTTTTCCCAAAGTTGAGTCCACAGGGCTGTGGCATCATCGGGGTGACACCAGATTTCATACCCCAGCTCTCCCGTATAACCGGTTCGGGTGACCATGAGGGGACAGCCGTTGTAGTCATTTAAACGTCCTATCGTCAGTCTAAACCAGCCCAACTCTGTCACCGACGGTTGTGTCGCAGGGGTCCAAATCAGTTGCGTTAAGAGTTCTCGGCTCAATGGACCCTGTACGGCAAGATTATGAATTTGATCCGTCGCCGATTTAATCCAGACTTTCATGTTGAGTTTAGCCGCTTGTTCCCTTAGCCAGATGCTAGCGTAGTCCTCACCGCAAATCCAACGAAAATTATCAGGGCCCAAACGCAAGAGGGTGCCATCATCCAGCATGCCTCCATGTTCATAGCACATGGCCGAATACACCACCTGACCCACGGCAAGTTTACGAATATCACGGGTTAAGCAGTAGTTGAGCAAGGCTTCTGCATCAGGTCCCAAAATATCAAACTTGCGTAAAGCAGACAGATCCATCACGGCGACTCGCTCTCGGCAGCCGTAATATTCTTGCAGGCTCCCGTAGCCGTTAAAGTGGGTGGGCAGCCACCAGCCACGGTACTCGGTAAAGTGTTGAGTCAGGGCAGACAGGTGAGGGTAAAAACCACTCTTGCGAGTGAGGACGGGTTCTGAATTGGGTAGCGTGCGAGTGCTCATAGCGGGACTAAAATGCTCCTGTGCTGAGTAAAGACGAATGTGAATGTCCGTCGGCATCCAGCCATTGGCAGGGTCTATGTCATCGGGACAGGAAGTGCTGACACAGAGCAGGTCTTTAAGTGCGCGTAGCAGCACATAATCACCCGGTCTGGACCAGGGTTCATCCAACGTCATTTGTTGATGTTCATTGATCTGGGTGTTGAAGAAAAAGTTAATGGCTGGCCAGCCCGGTTTAGATGGAATGCCAAAGGGCTGAAGGGCATGGCTGATGTTGTCACTGCAATTGTCGTGTCCCATGTAGCCCATACTCTCGTAATAGCGCGCTGTGCAAGCAAGGGCAAAGGAGTCGTGGCGTCCAACGGTGTCTTGAATCACTTCCAGCATGGGTTGCATCTGTTGATCAAAAAATTTACTGAAAAGTCCGGGCCCTGGGTAAGCGTGACCGTTGAGTGTTCGAGTGACCGTAGGGTCTAGCTCAACGCATTGACCTTGATTGAGGGCGGTGAAATCAAAGGCAACGAAGTCCGAGCATTGACGCCCAGCTACATCGATGACTTGTATATACTCGCCCGCTTTGACTGGGTAGGCCCTTGCCGTTCCGGGGTGCAGCGTAAATTCATTCACCACCTCACCCAGGGAGGAAGGCAATGTCGGCAGCGCCTGTGCGTCCAATCGCGTCAATATGAGTTCCAGTTCGCTGGAACGTGCCTGTGAGTCAACCGGGGTTTTACAGTCAGGGATGCTTAGCACAATCCACATTTTGTCAGAAGCAATTAATGTAAGCCTGTAACCCGCTGGGAGAGCTTCATCCCAAAGATTGACGGAGCAGGGTAGTGGGTTCAATTGCTGGATGAGCGTTTTGAATGCATCTGGACAGTCTGTATGGGTTGAAAGGCTTTGATGTAAGGTGTTGTTTGGAGTGTTGTTTGAAAGCCCTAGACTCTCTAGCGCACAGAGGCCTTGTTCATTCAACGCTAGGATCTCGGCTTGTTGGTTACCTTCAACATTCACAACCGTAAGCTGATCACCGGCCTCCAGTAACAGAATACGCGTTTTGCCCGGAACAAGGCTCTGGGTGTGTACCCGAGTGGATCTTGCGAAAAGCGCGGGCTCATGCAATTGGGTGGCAAGGGGTTTTTTCATATTGAAATCCTGATTTCAATGACGCGGCTTTGTCGGCTGGATCAGCCATCCCACGACAAAGCCAGCGTTGAAGAGCGTTGACGTCGGTTAGCTTGCCGACTTTAAGGGAGCCGCCTCGGTTTTTAGGTAGGCCTCCAGTGAATCATCCAGTGCCTCTAGCCAAGGTGTATGGTGTGGCGTGGCTTGAGTGCCTGTCATGAGTGAGCGATAGGTTTTATTTCGATAGCCCATGATGTCTTCATATTTGTCTTTCTTCCACTGCAGAAAGGTTTTGTTGACAGCTGAGATGTCGAAGCTGGGATAGTCGGTGGCATCAATTAAGGCTTGAATGTAGCTGCCTTGGAACTCAAACATTTCTTGCGCGGTTTCCAAGGTTTCTTCTTTGGCTCGCCAAGCTAAATTATCGGCGATCATTTCCTCTTTGCTGGGGAGTGTAATGCGCCCTAAGATGACATCTCGCGCATACCAGGCTTGCGCGTCAAACATATTGAAGGAGTACCATTGATCCTGCATGCCCAAATAGAGAAACTGCGGGTTGTCTTCCCAAAAAATACCCTTGTAGAGCTTTAACGGCCAGAGACGATTGTTGGTTTTTAAGCTGAGGTCATCCCCTAAAAATGGAAAATGGTGCTTATAGCCCGTGCAGAGAATGATGGCATCAATTGTTTTATGACTGCCATCGCTAAACCAAACCTGGTGACCTTCAACCCGATCAATCAGGGGTTTTTCTTCCCAGTTTTCTGGCCACTTATAACCCATTGGCGCGCTGCGATAGCAACTGGTGATGGAGCGAGCGCCATATTTGTAACATTGAGACCCGATGTCTTCAGCTGAATAGCTGCTGCCAACCACCAAGATATCTTTATCTTTGAACTCAAGCGCATCTCTAAAGTCATGCGCATGCAGGATACGGCCACCAAAGGCTTCAAACCCTTTAAAGTAGGGGACGTTGGGCGTTGAAAAATGGCCACAGGCGTTGACGACATAGTCAAAGGTTTCTGAATACACACGATCCTCAGTATGATCGTGAGCAGTCAGCGTAAAGGTTTTGGATGTGTCATCATAGGTGACCTGTCTGACAACTGTATTGAAACGTATATAGTCTCGGACACCGGCTTTTTCGACGCGGCCTTTGATATAGTCCCACAGGACTTCACGCGGGGGGTAAGAGCCAATGGGTCCGCCAAAATGCTCATCAAAAGTGTAATCGGCAAACTCCAGGCATTCTTTCGGGCCGTTTGACCATAAATAGCGGTACATGCTGCCGTGCACAGGCTCGCCATTCTCATCAACACCTGTTCGCCAGGTGTAGTTCCACATCCCTCCCCAATCCGTCTGCTTTTCAAAACAGACTAGCTCTGGAATGTCTGCGCCCTGACTGGCAGCAGATTGAAAGGCTCGTAGTTGTGCAAGACCGCATGGGCCTGCGCCTATAATCGCGACACGTTTACTCATGTTGCTCTCCAAACTCTAGATGATTTCAAACATAGGCTCGATCCTAACCTCGTCTTTGGCGGCTGAAACTCTCCTCTTGTGGCTATCTCTTTTGAGATATAGCCCGGAAAAATGGCCCTGTGGCACTATCTCAAGGCATCCAAGGCAGGATTGCTCCGTTTAAGTGCGACAGAATTGACCTTTAAAAAGGAGGAATCTGAGAGGATATGTTTTTTACTGTAAAGAAACTAAATTTCTTAATGGTTTAGAGTTGGTCGTTAAAATCTCAGTTAAATCGGCCTGCGTAAGGGCATAAAAATTGCTACCTCCTGTGACTGTTTAACCCAGAGTCGAGGTCAGGATGCCATTTGAGATAAGCGCAAAGTGGAACGTCATCAAGTCTGCTTGGGGGCGAAGTCAGAGCGAGGATAAGCCGCAGCATCCTTGGCTGGTTGATTTACCGCTGGGTCTTTTGCGGCATGTGAATTTAGACGAAGCGCTCGCCGTTTGGCTGGAAGGACTGGAGGTGCAGCTGAAATCATCAGGAGCAACCTTGATGTTGCAAACGGAAAAAACGCTAACTAAGGTGGGACGAGAGGGACTTTGTCATCCGCACCTAAACTGTCCTTATCTGTCGCCTCAAGGTGACTGGCCTGATGTCGGTGAGTTGAATACCTGTATTCCCTGCATACGTATGGGCAAGCATCGGTTGGCCTGTGGGGTGCGAGATGGGCACGGTGGGCAGGGGGTGCTGGTGATGGAGTTTTTGCATTCGCCACGAACGGCACAAAAGCGACAATTACGGGAAGTCGGTAAGGTTTTGAGTGAGACGCTCAGTCTAGTGTTGGATGAGCGCCAGCGTCGTGAGGCGGCGTTGATGGAAGAGCGGGCGCTTTTATCGCGAGAGCTGCATGACTCTGTGGCGCAAGAGCTTAGCTATTTGCAAATACGCATGAGTCGCCTGGCGAGCGTGATCGAAAACCCAGAGCAAGCCGCTGAGGCGAGCCATATGCTTAAGGATCTTCGGCACAATGTACAACGAGCACACCGACAGGTACGTGAGTTAATTTCCCTGTCTCGGTTAACCTTAGAAGGTCGAAGTTTGCATATGGCGTTAGAAGCGGCAGTGGATGAATTTTCTCGCCAAAGTCGCTGCGTATTTGAATTGGATAACCGCTTGCCCGTGGGGTGTATGCGGGCCGAAACCGAATTGCAAGTGATGCATATCCTGCGCGAGGCCTTGGTTAATGTCGTCCGTCATTCACATGCCCAGCATGTTTTGATCACGCTCAAGATGCTTAAAGATCAGCGTTTTGAGGTGTGTGTTGAAGATGATGGTGTCGGCTTATCTGAAGATGCCGAAAAGCAGGAAGGTCATTTTGGCTTAAAAATGATGAGAGAGCGCGCCAACACAATACCCGCTCAACTCAGTATCGAGTCGAAGGCAACACGCGGTACACGCGTTAAGTTACTCTGGAGAGCGTTATGAGCCGACCCCTGAGCTTATTGTTGATTGATGATCATGCCTTGATGCGCCAAGGGTTGGCCGAATTATTGAATGCCGTCGAAGGTTTTGTTGTTCTGGGGACGGCTGCCTCAGCAGAGGAGGGCTTGACGCTAGCGGAGGCGTTGATACCGGATATTGTGTTACTCGATTTGCATATGCCCGGGATGGGAGGCATGCAGGCACTCAAGCGTTTCAAAGCCTGTTTGCCGGATGCTCTGATCATCGTGTTAACAGCGTCGGATGCACAAGCGGACTTGCTGATGGCGTTAAGCATGGGAGCCGATGGCTACCTATTAAAACACACGGAGCCAGAAGCACTGGTCCAACAATTAATGAGCTGTTCTAAACAGTGCTTACTCTTGGACCCTAAGATGCAACTGCACGATTCGGGGCGTGCATCTTTAAGTCAAGTGGCGGGAAAGTGCGTCGATCAGGTGGAGTTAACCGAGCGCGAGTGTCAAACCCTGAGGTTGATCGCCGAGGGCATGAGCAATAAGTTGATTGCACGTGCCTTAGGAATCAGTGATGGCACGGTCAAAATTCACGTGAAACATTTATTGAGCAAACTGAATCTGCATTCTCGACTGGAGTTAGCGGCTTGGGCGCATCGATGCGGTTTTTTGGAAAGGGGCATTTCGTCAGAGAGGCAAGTGGGATGAAAAAGCTAATGGCGCACTTGGACCAAGGGTACGAGAAAATGGCGAGTTTGTTCGGAAGAGTGAATGCACAGCTGAATCAGGATTTCGAGTATCTGCCCTTGGCCTTAGCCAAGTTGGATGTAGACGGTGCGATACAAGAGCTGAATAAAGGATGGGAGGAGCTCATGGGTTATCCCTATCGCAATGGCATTTATCGCTCGCATGCGGGCTTTTTTCATCCTGAAGATCGCCCTCGTTGGCAGGAAGCCTTGTCGCAATTACGTTCAGAGCCTAAAGGCAGTTGGCGACACCTGCAGCTACGCGGTTTAATGCCATCGGGTGAGCGCAGATGGCTCGAAGTAAAATTGAGACGCAATCCACAGGGTTTTATGGTGTCCCTGGATGATGCAACGCATCAGGTTCATCAACAGCAGCAATTGGCGGCACGTCATCGCAGCTTGCGTAATTTAGTGGATGGCTTGCCCATGATGATTTATCGCTGTCGCAATAATCGGCATTGGACCATGGAGTACGTGAGTGAGGGGGCCGTTCATTTGACCGGCTTTCGGCCAGAGCAGTTGGTCGACAGCCAAGAGGTGACATTTGATTCGCTTATTTTCCCTGATGATCAAGAGGCTGTCTGGTCTGCCGTTCAAATTGGATTGAATCAGCGTCTTCCTTTTCAAGTGAATTATCGCTTGATATGTGCGAATGGGCAGTTAAAAACCGTTCATGAGCGCGGCAGTGGCATTTATGCAAACAACGGAGAAGTGTTAGGGATCGAAGGAATGATTATGGACGTGAAGCAATCTCTATAATATTCCCATAAGGATAATATATTTCCTATCAGTATTGACTGGAGGGTTGCTATCACCTATAAAGTGAATTTAAGAATATTTTATTCCTGTAGATAATTTTATATTTAGCGATGACTTACAATTGAGGGCTCACCATGCAACATGATCAAAATCACTACATTCTTAAGATTAGCTGCCCGGCCACGTCAGGTATTGTTGCAGCTGTTGCCTCTTTTTTATCTGAAAATAATGGCTACATCAGCGAAATGTCACAATTTGACGATGAATTCAGTGGCACCTTTTTTATGCGCGCGGTGTTTCGTTTTAATCAAGGCTTTGAAGGCGATATTGCCGTCATTGAGCAAGGATTTGTCGATGTTGCTAAAAAGTTTAGTATGAGTTGGGAGTTGCACAGCAGCGATCAACCCATGCGTGTGCTGTTAATGGTCAGTAAGTTCGACCACTGTTTGGCTGATTTATTGTATCGATACCATAAGGGTGAAATGGATATGACGATTACGGCCATCGTGTCGAATCATCTGGATTTGCGCCCTATGGCGGAGAGGGAAGGCATTCGTTTTATTTACTTGCCAGTGACGAAAGAAAACAAGCTCCAACAAGAAGAGGAGTTAATGAAAATTATTGAAGAAAGCCGGACAGACTTAGTGGTGCTGGCAAGGTATATGCAAATCTTGTCTGACAATCTGTGTAAAAAACTGTCGGGTCGAGCCATTAATATTCACCATTCATTTTTACCGGGCTTTAAAGGCGCAAAGCCGTATCATCAAGCCTTTGATCGCGGTGTCAAATTGATTGGCGCAACGGCGCACTATGTGACCTCCGATCTAGATGAGGGTCCAATTATTGAACAAGAGGTTCAGCGCGTGGATCATGGCTACAAACCTGAAGATTTAGTTAATATTGGTCGCGATACCGAAACGGTTGCTCTGTCAAAAGCGGTAAAATATCACTTACAGTATCGCGTATTCCTTAATCAAGATAAAACGGTGATTTTCCGGTGAACAGTCAAACACAAGCCATTCTCGCTACTGATAAACGAATTGATGGAAAAGCCATCTCCGCACAAGTATTGTCAGAGGTGGCAGAGCAAGTGAGTCAGCTGCAAGCGCAGGGTGTTCAGCCATGCTTAGCCGTGGTGCTCGTCGGGAAGGATCCCGCGAGCCAAGTCTATGTGAAAAACAAACTTCTGCGTGCTGCCGACGTCGGCATTCTGTCTGTTGAGCATTATCTTCCGGAACACACGTCAGAGGAGACGTTGTTATCCTTGATCGAGTCCCTGAATGAGGACGCAAAGGTGCAGGGGATTCTTGTGCAGTTGCCGCTTCCTAAGGGGATTGATGAAATTAAAGTGCTGGAAGCCATCAAGCCGATTAAAGATGTGGACGGGTTTCACAGCTCCAATGTGGGTGGCTTGAGTCAAGGGCGATCCGTGTTACAACCCTGTACGCCATCCGGTTGTATGCGTTTGTTAAAGCATGTTTGTTCTGATATGTCAGGAATGCATGCGGTCGTCGTTGGGCGCTCCAATATAGTGGGTAAGCCTATGGCCGCTTTGCTTTTGCAAGCCAACTGTACGGTGACGCTGGTTCATTCAAAATCTCGTGATATTCAGTCTTTGTGTCAAATGGCGGATATTCTGGTTGCGGCTGTGGGGCGTCCGGAAATGATCAAACAAGACTGGGTTAAGCCAGGAGCCATTGTTATCGATGTCGGTATTAATCGTGTCGAAAAAGACGGCAGCACACGCTTGGTAGGAGATGTCGACTATGCGGACGTGTGGGATAGCGTCGAAGCGATTACGCCAGTTCCTGGTGGCGTGGGCCCCATGACCATTGCCATGCTTATGTCGAACACGGTGGAGGCAGCACAAAGGCAACACGCGCTCGTATCCATGAATAGGGTGGACGGATCGAGAGAATCTCCTTAAAGAAGCTGCGTTTTAATCGCTTTAAGGAGTTGTTAGTTGACAGCATTTGGCATAAGGTTAATACCCTTCAAGACGGCGTAAACTCGGCAAGCCGTGCTGGGTTTGCGTCTAGTATTTTGACTGAACTCAACCTTGCCTTTAGGACGTTTCCAATGTCAGAAAAATTCCGCCTTGTAACCCGTAGTGATTTCGATGGACTGGTGTGTGCTGCGCTGCTTAAACATCTCGATTTGATTGACGACATTCTTTTTGTCCATCCAAAAGATATGCAGGACGGTAAAATTGATATTACGGGCAAGGACATTACCACCAATTTACCCTATGTCCCTGGCTGTCATTTGGCGTTTGATCACCATTTAAGTGAAACACTGCGTAATAAAGATCGCGCTGAACAACATATTATTGATCCAGATGCTCCATCTGCAGCACGCGTGGTTTGGAAATACTACGGTGGTCATGATGCGTTTCCCGTGCATTGGGATGAAATGATGGAGGCCGTTGACAAAGGCGATGCGGCTCAATTCAGTGAAGACGAAGTGTTAAATCCCCAAGACTGGGTGTTGCTGAACTTTATTATGGATGCCCGCACAGGATTGGGGCGTTTTAGAGAGTTTCGAATTTCAAACTATCAGTTGATGATGCAACTGATCGATTATTGCCGGAACCATACGATCACCGAGATTTTAGCGTTACCGGATGTGAAAGAGCGAACGGATCTTTACTTTGACCATGCTGAAAAAGCCAGAGAGCAGCTGACACGTTGCTGCAGGATTTACCAGAACCTGGTCGTCGTCGATCTGCGTGATGAAGAAACGATTTACGCGACGAATCGCTTTACACTCTACGCCATGTATCCGGATACCAATATTTCAATCCATGTTATGTGGGGATTGAAGCAACAAAATACGGTGTTTGCCGTAGGGAAATCCATTCTAAATCGCAGCTCGAAAACCAATGTGGGCGAACTCTGCCTTGCCTACGGCGGTGGTGGGCACCTCAATGCTGGAACATGCCAAGTGGGCAATGATGAAGCGCAAGCTAAGCTTCAGGAAATGATTGTCAAAATCAATGCGGATGGTTGATGTTTGAGAGCCCGCGAATCTGGATATAGAGGTTCGCGGGTTTGTCTTGATCCTTTGTGTTGCGTGTAATGGCTGTTCGTTCTACCAAAGCAGGGTCTATAACCACTCAGGAACCACTAAAGAATACCACCGGAGATAGGCAGATTGACTCCGGTGATATAGCTTGAAGTATCACTCAATAAAAACGCAACCGCCCCCACGATTTCATTAATATGTCCGTATCGACGCATGGGAATGGATTGAATCATTTGCTCTGCGACGTTATCAGGGCAAGCATCAAAATATTGACTGCCTGCAGCGGCTTGTAATTCCACTTGACGTGTCCACATAAACCCTGGCCCCATATAAGCAGGTGAGATCGCATTCACGCGTATTTGGTAGGGTGCTAAGTCTTTCGAGGCCGTCTGTGTCATGCCGATTAATGCGGCTTTTGAAGTTGCGTAGGCGATCATATTGGGTGGCCCCCCTACAGCGGCCATGCTCGCTGTATTTACGATTGCGCCACCTCCGTGAGTGATCATATGTCGTGCAATCGCACTCATGACGGTAAATGCCCCCGTTACATTGATATGCATGACTCTATTAAAGTCGTCTAGCGGGTAGGTGTGTGTTGGCGAAAAATGCCCTTGATAACCTGCATTATTAAAAAGTCCATGGATAGGGCCCAGTGTATGGCTCAAGTGATCTATGGCATTTTTGACTTGCTCTGGATTCGTTACATCTGCAATAAAATAAGCGTTTGTGATCCCTTGTTGTGTTAGCGTCTTTGCAGCGGCTTGGGTTTTTTCTGGGTCTAGATCAAGTAAGCCTATACGTGCCCCTAAGTGTCCTAAATACTGCGCGGTGGCAAAACCTATATCTCCCGCAGCTCCGGTAATCACAATTGTTTTTCCATGAAAATCAATGGCCGTTGGGTGAGCATGAGTGGCATTAGCGTCCATAGTATCCTTCGCTGAGTCTGTTTTTATTGTGGTGGGCTTAATTCGCTGTGCGAATTAATGATCGATTTTTCGAATCTCTTTTCAAACCTCTTCACACATCTTGGCTAAAAATAGGTGTTTAAACCACGCGCGAAAGTGAGTGGTTTCGATACTTTTTTGCTTTTCTTAAGAGTGCGACATCTGTCAATGAGGTTTGGGTGGGGTGGGGATTCCTCTTAATAGGCTTAATCTATGTGATAGCTTTTTTCATGAGGTACTAGGGCTTTTTATATTATTTTTTAGGTGGGTTTAATTGGTTTTTAATCATATGTATTTGATAATTAATTGTTTTTTTGGTTTTTTTGAAAAGGGTTTTTCGGGTTGAGTAAAATGAGCTTGTGCAAAAAAGTACATATAATTGGTGAAATAAAGATTTGTTTATCTTTCGAGCAGAGAGTGTAATACCTAAGCTCTCTCTTCGGTGTAGCCAAAGCCATCACAGAAGACACACAAAAAATATAACAAACCCACTGACGACTTGCGTCAGATAATGGAGAGACTTCTCATGAAACGTAGTTTTGTTCCAACATTACTTGCAGCGTCAATTGCCTTCACAACCCTACAAGCACAAGCGATGACGACGGTGACTATTGGTACGGTTAACAATGGCGATATGATCCGTATGCAAGAACTCACGCCTGTTTTCGAAGCAGCGCACCCTGATATTAAATTGCAGTGGGTTGTGCTTGAAGAAAACATATTGCGTCAACGGCTTACTACCGATATTGCCACAGGCAGTGGTCAGTTTGATGTGATGACGATTGGCAGTTATGAAGTCCCTATTTGGGGAAAGCAAAACTGGCTGGTTTCGCTTGAAAACCTTCCTGATGATTATGATGTGGATGATTTGTTTCCCTCCGTTAGGGAGGGTTTATCGCATGAGGGCGCTCTTTATGCCTTGCCCTTCTATGCTGAAAGTTCAATGACCTATTACCGTCAAGACCTGTTTGAAGAGGCGGGGCTGAACATGCCAGATCGCCCAACTTGGCATCAAATCCGAGACTACGCTGTTGCGCTGCACAAACCTCAGCAAGAGCAGTATGGTATTTGCCTGCGTGGCAAAGCTGGCTGGGGCGAAAACATGGCTTTAATATCCACAGTTGCAAATGCGTTTGGTGCCCGTTGGTTTGATGAAAAATGGCAGGCTGAATTTGAAGGTGAGGAATGGACAAATGCGTTAAGTTTTTATGTTGATTTACTGGGCAACTATGGCCCGCCAGGTGCATCTTCAAATGGCTTTAATGAAAACCTTGCTCTGTTTAACTCGGGCAAGTGTGCCATGTGGGTCGATGCGACTGTCGCGGGTTCGTTTGTGACCGATCCTTCACAAAGCAGCGTGCATGAGCACATAGGTTTTGCATTAGCGCCAATGCAAGTCACTGAGCAGGGCGCAGGCTGGTTATGGGCCTGGAGTTTAGCGATTCCGGTAAGTTCTAACGTAAAAGAAGCAGCACAAACCTTTATTACTTGGGCAACGTCTAAAGCCTACAGTGATTTGGTGGCCGAGCGCTATGGGATTGCCAATATCCCGCCTGGCACACGTCAATCAACCTATGAAAACCCCGCCTATTTGGAGGCGGCAAGCTTTGCCACAACCACGCTTGAATCTATGAATAAGGCTGACCCTGTAAATTCAACCCTAAAACCGTCGCCTTATACAGGTGTTCAGTTTGTGGCTATTCCTGAGTTTCAGGCGATAGGGACTCAAGTCGGACGCATGTTTGCAGGTGCGTTAGCGGGGCAAAGCAGCGTTGCAGCCGCATTAAGCAGTGCCCAAGCGGCCACACAGCGGTCGATGGCGCGCGCTGGCTATCACAAGTAGTTGTTTAAGTGCCAGAGGGGTCGCCTCTGGCACTTTTATAATAAGAAATCTAAAGAGCACTCCGTATGAATACGTCAAGTTTGCCAGTCGAACATTCGGCCCAGGCTGAAGAGTCTTCGCAGTCAGTCCAAAGTCAACGTCGTCGTAAAAGCAAGATAAGTCTAGCGATGGTGTCACCCTCTGTAGTGGTGTTGCTTGCATGGATGATTATCCCTCTGTCGATGACAATCTATTTTTCATTTATTCGTTATAACCTCCTGTACCCAGGTGATGAAGGGTTTGTTGGCTTAGAAAACTATTATTACTTTATGACGGATGCGGGTTTTACCGCGGGTTTAACCAACACTTTGTGGCTAGTGGGTTCTGTGTTGTTGATCAGTGTGGTGTTGGGCGTGCTCATTGCTATTTTGGTCGATAACATGTTTTGGGGGAGAGGGATTGTTCGAGTTTTATTAATTTCCCCCTTTTTTATTATGCCGACTGTTTCGGCCTTGGTTTGGAAAAATCTTTTATTAAATCCTGTCTCGGGTGTGTTTGCTGCCATTTGGAATTTCTTCGGTGCAACGCCGATTGACTGGTTCACCCATTATCCCTTAGGCGCCATTATTATGATTGTCTCGTGGCAATGGGTTCCATTTGCTGTGCTGATGTTGATGACCGCCATGCAGTCATTGGATCAAGAACAAAAAGATGCCGCACGTTTAGACGGGGCCGGTCCTATCGCGATTTTCTGGCACATTACCTTGCCTCACCTGATGCGCCCGATTGCTGTGGTCGTCATGATTGAGACTATTTTTCTGCTGGCGATCTTTGCCGAAATATTTACCACCACGGGTGGAGGTCCGGGTTACGAAACCACCAATCTGGCGTTTTTGATCTACACCCAAGCCTTGCTTGAGTTTGATGTAGGTGTGGCATCCGCAGGTGGACTGATTGCCGTTGTCATTGCCAACATTGCCGCCTTTATGCTGATTCGAATCGTTGGCAAAAGCCTGACTGAAAAACATTAATAGCGGGAAAAAAACAATGCTTACATTAAAACAAACCCGTCAGTTACGCACTTTCTTATTGGGCAGTCTTGCGTGGATTGTCGCGCTCCTTGTCTTCTTTCCAATTTTTTGGATGCTGCTGACCAGTTTTAAAACCGAGTTGGATGCCTTTTCATCGCCGCCACAACTCTTTTTTACACCAACCTTCGAAAACTATATTCAGGTTGATAGTCGCAGTAACTATTTTCACTACGCAATGAACTCGGTAGTGGTGTCCTTTGGGGCGACCTTTTTAGGCATGCTCTTGGCTATTCCTGCCGCGTATTCCATGGCTTTTTTTGAAACCAAGCGTACCAAAGGAACCTTGCTTTGGATGTTGTCGACCAAGATGCTGCCTCCGGTCGGGGTACTGGTTCCAATTTACCTGATCTTTAAGGATGTGGGTCTTTTGGATACACGCACGGGCCTGATTTTGATTTACACCTTGATCAATCTGCCGATCATGGTCTGGATGCTGTACACCTACTTCAAGGAAATACCCAAGGATATTCTAGAGGCTGCCCGTCTTGATGGTGCGACACCCATGCAAGAAATACTGCGGGTGTTATTGCCTATCTCTAAAGGTGGGATTGCTTCAACTTTATTGCTGTCGTTGATTCTGTGTTGGAATGAAGCCTTCTGGTCATTGAATTTAACCGCATCGTCTGCAGCCCCCTTAACCGCATTGGTTGCATCTTACTCCAGTCCAGAAGGTTTGTTCTGGGCGAAACTATCTGCAGTATCGACCTTGGCCTGCGCGCCGATTCTCATTTTTGGCTGGTTTAGTCAAAAGCAACTGGTTCGTGGTTTATCGTTTGGCGCGGTCAAATAATTGAGGTGACGTATGTCTGATCTGACAATAAAAAATCTAAAAAAAGTGTTTGAAGGTCTCGAAATCATTAAAGGGATCGATCTCGACATTCGTGATCACGAGTTTGTCGTATTTGTGGGGCCGTCGGGCTGTGGTAAGTCGACCTTATTGCGTTTAATCGCGGGTCTTGAGGAGGTGACCAGCGGTCACATTTACTTAGACGATAAAGAGATTACTGACATAGCACCCGCTAAGCGTGATTTGGCGATGGTGTTTCAGACCTATGCGTTGTATCCGC
Organism: Nitrincola nitratireducens; assembly: GCF_000585235.1. Taxonomy (NCBI): domain Bacteria; kingdom Pseudomonadati; phylum Pseudomonadota; class Gammaproteobacteria; order Oceanospirillales; family Oceanospirillaceae; genus Nitrincola; species Nitrincola nitratireducens. The sequence continues at coordinate 328,423 of NZ_AONB01000001.1, forward strand.
ATATGACGGTCCGTAAAAATATGTCATTTGCACTGGACTTAGCTGGCATCGATAAAAAAGAGGTGGAGGCTAAGGTCAATGAGGCCGCCAGAATACTGGAGTTAGAGCCCTTGCTTGAACGTAAACCGAAAGCCTTGTCAGGGGGACAGCGTCAACGGGTCGCGATAGGGCGTGCGATTGTTCGCCACCCTAAGATTTTTTTGTTCGATGAGCCTTTATCCAATCTTGATGCGGCGCTTAGAGTCCAAATGCGTCTGGAATTGGCACGTCTGCATCAAGAGCTGAATGCGACCATGATTTATGTAACACATGATCAAGTTGAAGCCATGACGCTGGCGGATAAAGTGGTTGTCTTAAATGCAGGGCGAGTGGAGCAGGTGGGCAGTCCGTTAACGCTCTATCATCACCCCGTGAATCGCTTTGTTGCTGGGTTTATTGGCACACCTAAAATGGGATTTTTAAAGGCGAAGGTGGAATCCGTTAATGCAGGTGGTGTGCTTGTTTCATTGTCTTGTGGTCACCAAGTTGAGATTGCGGTGAAGGGGGAGCATTTACAAAGAGGCAGTCGTGTAACGCTGGGTGTTCGACCCGAGCACTTGCGTATCACGGCGGCCAGTGATTCTACTTTTAAAGCGAAGCTGACCGTATCAGAGCATCTCGGTGCCGACACCTTTTGTTACGTCGAGACAGCCGATCAGGAGGTTTTAACAGTCCGAGCAGCGGGCCATTTTCAGATGAAGTTTGGTTCAGACATAGGATTGGAGTTGGATGTTCAGCAATGTCATCTATTCGATGATCAAGATCGCACGCTGGCTCTCATCACAACACCTCTTTAACTCGATGATACATTAGGGATTTAATATGAAGTTATCACAACAACATCTTGCTGATTTACCTGCCAGCATGATCAGTCCTACGTATGACCGTTTGGTTTGTCGCGCGGGTATTTTGCACATCGGAGTCGGTGGTTTTCATCGTGCCCATCAAGCCATTTACACCGAAGCTCTCTTGAATCAAGGGTTGGCCCTGCATTGGGGGATTTGCGGTGCTGGCGTTAGGGAGTCCGACCGCGCAATGAAAGAGGCTCTTGAGTCTCAGGATTACCTGTATACATTAATAGAGCTTGGCGCAGGCAATGAGGTTAAGACGCAAGTTGTGGGCGTTATTACAGAATTTATACTCGCGCAAGATTCAGTAGACGCATTTATTCAACGCCTTAGCGATCCTGATATTCGTATTGTGTCGTTGACGGTGACAGAAGGTGGCTATTTTACAGACGACACCACTGGTAAGTTTAAAGATCAGGATCCCGATATTTTGGCAGACTTGGCCCAGCCTGACGCCCCCAAAACCCTAGTGGGTTTACTCTGCCAAGGATTAAAGCGTCGGATGCAAGCAGGTATTCCACCTTTTACGGTGATGTCTTGCGACAATCTGCCTCATAACGGAGATGTGGCTCGAAAGGCTGTTTTAGGCTATGCCTCTTTGCTGGATACCCAGTTAATGAATTGGATTGCAGACAATGTCACCTTCCCCAATGGCATGGTGGATCGCATCACTCCCATGACAAGTCAGGCACATAAACAGCAGTTATTTGACAGCACCGAAGTAGAGGATGTATGGCCAGTTGTCGCCGAGCCTTTTTTACAGTGGGTCGTGGAAGATAAATTTTGCAATGGCCGTCCTGAATGGGAAGTGGTGGGTGTGCAGTTCACACAGGACGTCACCCCGTATGAGACGATGAAAATTGGTTTGCTCAATGGCAGTCATCTCGCCATGACGTTTTTAGGAACTCTATTAGGATACGAGTTTGCGCATCAAACCATGGAGGATGAGGATCTTCGTCGTTTTGTCGAAAATTACATGGATCATGATGTCACCCCTTTATTGGCCGAGGTGCCGGGCATTAATTTAACGGAATACAAGCAGACCTTAATTGAGCGTTTCTCCAACCCTGCAATTTGCGATCAGTTAACACGAATCTGTTCAGATGCCGCCGCGAAGTTCCCTAAGTTTGTGTTTCCGACATTGCGCGGATTGATTGCTGAAAATAAACCTTTGGAGCGCGTAGCTTTGATTGTCGCAGCTTGGACACACTATCTGCATGGAAAAAATGAATTAGGTCAAACCTATCCCATTTTGGACCCGAAATTAGCAATTTTGCAGCGTGCAATTGCTCAGCCAGAGACGTGTGTCACACAAATGCTTGAAATATACGATATATTTGGTGACGATCTGCCCTCATCAAACGCGTTTGTTGAGGCCTATCAAACTCAACTGTCACGCTTGCAAACACAAGGCGTGAGAGCAACGCTTAAACAACTGATCGGATAATTACCTATGTCAACGGTTAGATTCTCTCAACCTCAAACCCCCGCCATTATTTTTGATATGGATGGCTTATTAATCGACTCTGAACCCGTGTGGATGAGAACAGAGCGTGAGCTTATTTGGGAGTTGGTCGGGGAGGAGTTATCGAATGAAACCCTTCTGAGTTTTCAAGGACGCAGCAGTCGTGTTTTTTGTGAAGGGATGGTGGCGCGTTTTGCCAACGCCAATCTTAAGGTTGAGTCTCTATTGGAGCAGTTATTGACCCGCATGGAGAGCAATATCCGTTCAGCACCGCTCATGCCCGGTGCGCGTGATTTACTTGAGTATCTAGCTGAGACAAGAGTGCCGATGGCCATTGCGTCATCCTCACCGATGGCTTTTATTGAGGCGGTGGTTAAACAGCACCAGCTGCCCATTACCAGCATGACCTCGGGCACAGAGGTACCCGCATCAAAACCGCACCCGGCTGTTTTTGAGCTGGCCGCGCAACGCTTATCCAGCCCAGTGCATGCGTGTTGGGTATGGGAAGATTCCGTCAATGGTGTGATTGCCGCAAAAGCCGCCAGCATGAGTGCGATTGCGGTTCCTGATCCCCATCATCCTCGTCCAGAGCAGTTTTCAATCGCGGATTATCAGCATGCATCATTGCTGCAAAGTCTTGAATGGATTCGTTCTGAGGATGTGTCCTGTTTATTTGATGTAAAAGGGTAAAGGAGTTCTTTATGTACCTTGGCATAGATTGTGGTACGCAAAGCACCAAGGTTGTCATTCTAGATGCTGAAAAAGAAGAGGTGATTGCACAAGGGCACGCACCCCATTCGTTGATCAGTGATGCAAAGGGTAAGCGCGAGCAGAATCCTGAGGACTGGATTTTGGCGCTTGAGCAGGCCTATTGGCAGGCGGTCAACAAGGCCGCTATTAATCCATCGTCAATACGTGCGATAGGTGTGTCCGGTCAGCAGCATGGTTTAGTGGTGTTAGATGCGCAAGGGCAGGTGATTCGCCCCGCAAAATTGTGGTGTGACACTGAGACAGCACCGCAAAATGCAGAACTATTGCAGGCGCTTGGCGGTGATGACGGCTCGATGCAAAGGCTGGGGTTGGTGGTTACAACGGGTTATACCCTCTCCAAGTTAGCCTGGATGCAGCAGTATCACCCCAGTGATTTTAAGCGTATCGCGCACCTGCTGCTACCCCATGATTTTTTGAATTACTGGTTAACGGGCCAATGTATGACGGAGGCAGGCGACGCCTCGGGTACGGGGTATTTTGATGTGCGTCGCCGTGGTTGGTGCCCTGACGTCTTTGAACTGATTCCAGATGCCAGTCATTTACGCAATGCACTTCCGGACGTGATTGATAACCAGCAAATGTTAGGTAAGGTGAGGCCAGAAGTAGCGAAACGTCTAGGTCTGAGTGCCGATGTATGGGTGTCATCTGGTGGCGGTGACAATATGATGGCTGCGATTGGGACAGGCAATGTGCAAGAAGGGCGCATGACCCTTAGTCTAGGCACCTCTGCGACCTTAAGTGCTCATTTGAATACGCATTACGATGGTTTACATCCTTCCATTGCTCACTTTTGCTCATCGACGAATGGTTGGCTACCCTTGATCTGTACGATGAATTTGACAGGAGTGGTTGAGCAAATGCGACAGCTGCTCAACCTGAGTATCACAGAGTTCACGGATATGGCCGCGTCTGCACCGATTGGTGCCTCTGGCTTGACGCTTTTACCCTTTTTGAATGGTGAGCGTGTGCCAAATTTGCCTCAGGCACAAGGGCAGTTGTTGGGTATGACGCCGCTTAACCTCACGTCTGCTCATATGAGCCGTGCGGTCTTTGAAGGAATATCCTACGGTTTGAAATATGGCCTAGACTGTTTGTTAGCGGCAGGGCTTAGGCCACAATCAATTTGTGTGACAGGTGGAGGGGCTAAAAATACATTTTGGCGACAGCTATTGGCCGATTTGTTGAGGGTTGAAATAGTCTGTCCTGCCGCCGCTGAGGGTGCTGCACTAGGGGCGGCCATTCAAGCCTTATGGGCTGATCATCATCGTCAAGGAGATCCAGTGAACTTAACGGAGTTGACGGCTCGTCTGGTCGCTTTAGATGAGTCCACGCGTGTTGTTCCCTGCTCAGAAAAAGGAGAGGCTTACCATGAAGCGTATCAGACCTATCAACATAGGTTACGATTCCAATTCCCTGAGTTGACGCTGTAAGATGGGTAAGCAGCCTGTCGGACTTTTCCGCAGTAGATCAGTGCTAAGTCCAACAGGCTGCTAGGCAAGTCATAATAAAAACAACGATGTCTAAGTGTAACGAGGTATGTATGGGAACCCGCCACGATCCACAGCTGGATACGACGTTTAAGCTGGAGCTAGAGCTCCCTGAAAGCTTTTATCACGGTTCAATTCGCTACTTACAACACGGTGCCGATTCCCCGCTTATTCGTTGGCACTGTCATAAAGAATACGAATTACATTTAATTGTAGCGACGACAGGTAAAGTATTTGTTGGCGATTATATCGGTAATTTTGGCCCTATGCAGTTGGTTTTAACCGGACCACACTTGCCGCATAACTGGATAAGCGCTATTGAACCAGAGGCAGAGGTTCCACCGGTGCGGGATCGGGTGATTCAATTCTCGGATGATTTTATCCAACAGTGTCGACGGATTATGCCCGAATTTTCACAGTTGGATCGGTTGCTAAAACAGGCCAGTGTTGGTGTTTTATTTGAACAGAGTTTGGCACAGGAAATAGAGCCCTTATTGGTCCGTGCGGAGCACGCATCCGGTTTCAGTCGAGTGGTTATTTTTTTCTCAATTATGGAGAAATTAATCCAGGCTAAAAAAACACGATTGTTGTCTTCAACGTCGTTTGATCCACTGCTGGATGAGCACGCGATTGATCGGGTTAATATCGCGGTAGATTATATTATGCGCCACTACCAAGTTGGGCTGTCCTTAGATGATGTTGCGGCCGAATTAAAAATGAAGCCGAATTACTTCTCTAAGTTTTTTAAGCGCAGCACAGGTATTGGATTTATTGAATTCGTCAATAATCTCAGAATTAATCGTGCCTGCGAGCAGTTGATCGAAACAGAGGATTCTATAACGGATATTTGTTTTAAAGTGGGCTTTAACAATATTGCCAATTTTAATCGGCGTTTCTTTAGCTTAAAAGAAATGACGCCTTCCGATTATCGCCGACAAGCGAGTTTACGCTATTATCAGCCGTCCAAAGAAAAAGCCAAGGCGTAAACCTTGGCTTCCTACTTTTTGGCTCTTCGTACCGGTAGCCGCCATTCTGTCGCAGTGGATGATGGCGGATGGATGAGCTTACAAGCGCTCACCTGTTATCGGGTCAAAGAAAACGGTTTTACTCATATTAATCATGAGTGACATCGTTTCTCCTGGTTTGCCTGCCTCATGAGGCTCCACACGACAGTTCACCTCTTGTTCATTCATTTTAACCAGTACCAAGGTGTCTGGCCCCGTCGGCTCAATCACGTCAATTTTAGCCTTGACAATGAAGGTCGATGGGTTGGAAGCGTAGTGGGGGATGACATGCGTGATTTGTTCAGGACGAATCCCCAATACGACCTTTTGACCCACGCGCTCTAGCAATCCACGTTCTGAGCTGGGCGTCGGTAAATAGTGGAGTTGATCCATGACCAAGAGCTTAACACAGACTTGACCTTCGTGATTCACCAGCTCCGTATCGATAAAGTTCATGGACGGGGACCCCATAAAGCCTGCAACAAAACGATTGGCTGGGTTATCATAGACCTCTTGCGGTGTACCAAACTGCTGAATATGTCCATCTTTCATGACGGCGATACGATCAGCCAACGTCATGGCTTCAATTTGATCATGCGTGACATACACGATTGTGGTGCCAAGGCGTTGATGTAGTTTTTTAATTTCGGTACGCATTTCAACACGCAGTTTTGCATCGAGGTTTGAAAGAGGCTCATCAAATAAATAGATTTTTGGGTGACGAGCTAAGGCACGTCCCATGGCAACACGCTGGCGTTGTCCGCCTGACAGCTGTCCGGGTTTACGGTCTAACAAATGCTCAATTTGTAAAAGCTTTGCAACCCGCTCAACTTCACGCTCGATCTCTGCCTTCGGCAGCTTACGAATTTCCAGCGCAAAGGAGATGTTCTTACGGACATTCATATTGGGGTAAAGGGCGTAAGATTGAAACACCATGGCTATATCTCGATCCTTGGGTAATACCCCTGTGATATCGTGGTCTTCAATGCAAATCTGTCCACCTGTGACGTCTTCAAGCCCGGCGATACAGTTCATCAGCGTTGACTTACCGCACCCTGATGGTCCAACCAGGATAATGAACTCGCCATCCTGAATGTCCATGTTAATGCCTTTGAGAATATGGGTGTGACCGAAGGACTTCTCAACGTTTGTTATATTTAAACTCGCCATAATCTAAGCTCCTAACCCTTAACACTGCCAGCCGTTAGGCCGCGTACAAAATATTTTCCGGCAATGACATACACCAATAAAGTGGGTAATGCCGCAATGATGGCGCCCGCCATATCGACGTTATAACGCCGTTCCCCCGTTGAACTGTTCACTAGGTTGTTTAAACCGACGGTGACAGGTTGAGAAGACGGGTCAGAAAAGGTCACGCCGAATAAGAAATCGTTCCAGACCTGAGTGAACTGCCAAATGACACACACGGTTAGAATCGGAGTTGACAGAGGCAATATAATGTGCCAGAAAATACGCCAGAATCCCGCACCGTCCAATTGGGCGGCTTTAATTAATTCACTGGGGAGGGTGACGTAATAGTTGCGGAAAAACAGTGTCGTAAATGCAAGCCCATAGACAACGTGTGTGAAGATCAGACCCGTAATACTGCCGCTGATGCCCATGCGTCCTAGAACATTGGCATGCGGGAGCAAAATGGCCTGGAAGGGCAAGAAGCATCCGAATAGCAAAAGCCCGAAAAAGAGATTGCTGCCCCGAAAACGCCAGAAGCTGAGGACATAACCATTAACAGCGCCCATGAGGGTTGAGATGGCAACCGCCGGTAAGGTAATAAGCATCGAGTTTATAAAGTAGGGTTGCAGTCCTCGCTCAGAGCGCGCACCAATTTGAGCTTCACTCCAGGCAATTCGCCACGCATCCAGGTTGAGCTGTGTGGGCCAATCGATGAGCTGGCCCATACGGATTTCATCCATTGAGCGAAACGAGGTCACAATCATTAATGCCAAAGGTAACAGGTAGTAAATCGCCATAATCCCAAGTACGGCATAGAGTAGAGCGCGTCCTGTAATGTCGGCATATCGACGATTCGGATTAGTGTTCATGTTTTTTAGTCCTCAGCTCGGAGTAAAGGTAAGGCACTAAGATGGCAACGACCGTCAGTAGCATGATCATTGCAGATGCGGCACCTAAGCCCATTTGGTTACGAGTAAATGACATTTGATACATAAAAATGGCAGGCAAATCAGAGCTAACGCCTGGGCCACCACCAGTAAGGGCTAGCGCAAGGTCAAAGGATTTAATCGCAATGTGCGCCAGCATGACAAAGGCGCTAAAAAACACAGGGCGTAAACTTGGAATGATAATGCGGGTGTAGATCATAAAGCGGCTGGCGCCATCAATCTGGGCTGCTTTGATAATGCTGTCATCTACCCCGCGTAAGCCAGCTAAGAACAAGGCCATGACAAAGCCTGAGGATTGCCAGACGGCGGCGACAACAATGGTGTAAATTGAGAAGTTCGGGTCGACCAACCAATCAAAGCGGAAGGTTTCCCAACCTAAACTGCGTACAAACTGTTCGATGCCCACCTGAGGGTTGAGCATCCATTTCCACACGGTACCGGTGACAATGAATGACAGGGCCATTGGGTACAGGTAAATGGTGCGTAACGCCCCTTCAGCGCGAATTTTTTGATCCAGTAGAATGGCCAACGACAAGCCAATCGCCAAACAGATTGCAATAAATAGAACAGAGTACACCGCTAAGTTACGTAAGGATACAAACCAGCGTTCGTTATTAAATAAGCGAACGTAGTTGGCCCATCCAACAAAATCATAACTGGGTAACATTCTGGAGTTTGTAAAAGACAGGTAGCCTGTCCAAAGAATAAACCCGTAAAAAAATACGAGAACGATGATCAGTGTAGGCGATAAAACCAACTTGGGCATCCAGTAGGCGAGTGTATCGCCCATACGTGAATTGCGCCTAGGCGTCATCGCAACTGATGTTAAGTCAGCAGTCTTGGATTCAGACATAATGTATTACCTGTTTAGAGCAGTGTGAAGCAAAGTGACCTCTTTTACCCAAGGGTAAAAGAGGCGAAGTTGACGTTCCTTATTGAGCCGCTCGTATTGCGGACGCCAGTTGGCGTGTTGCTTCTTGAGCGGTCATAGAACTGTTAAAAAAGGTGGTGGTAACATCGTAGATAGCACCCTGTACAGCGGATGTCGTCGACATACCGTGTGCCATCGATGGGACAAGCCCTTCGCCGGAGGCAGATGTTGATTTAAATGTATCCATTGAGGCTTGTGCGCATGCATCAAAGCCACTCATGTCCTGATCAAGACGAACAGGAATTGAGCCTTTGTTCATGTTGAAGGTTTCTTGGAACTCAGGCGACAATACGAGACGCGCCATGGTGTTTTGCGCCTCGATATTTTCGGCACTGCGTTGCTTGAACATGGCCAGTGAGTCTATGTTAAAGGTGAACATATTCTCTGTGCCTGGGAAGGGTAGGCATAAATAGTCTGTTCCGGGCTGCATATTAGCGGCCGAGAACTCGCCCTTCGCCCAATCCCCCATAAACTGCATAGCGGCGTCACCACGAATGACCATCGAGGTCGCAATGTTCCACTCGCGGCCAGGGAAGCCTGGATCTAAATACTCACGAACTTTTCTGAATTGCTCAAAGGCTTCGATCATTGTGTCGCTTTGCAGAGCGGCGGGATCATGCTCAACAAAGGCTTTAACGAAGAACTCGGGTCCGCCTAAGCTCAGTGCGATGGATTCAAATGTTGTTGCATCTTGCCAAGCTTGCCCGCCATGAGCAATGGGGATGATGCCCGCAGCTTTGAGTTTATCCGCAGCTGCCCATAACTCATCAAGAGAGGTTGGCAGTTCGACACCGGCTTTTTCAAACGCGGCAGGATTTGCCCACATCCAGTTTACACGATGGACGTTCACAGGCACGGCAACAAACTCGCCGTCGAATTGCATGATGTTACTCACCATCTCAGGTAAAACATCCTTCCAACCTTCGGACTCGGCAACCGTGTTGAGACTACTCAAAAAACCCAGATCCGCCCACTCGTGTATCTCAAGCCCTTTGATTTGAGCTGAAGATGGTGGGTTGCCTGATACGGCGCGTGCACGTAAAACGGTCATGGTGTTTTCACCGCCGCCTCCAGCAACCGCAAAGTCTTTCCAGGTATGTCCTTCTTTTTCCACCATTGACTTGAGTACACTGACGGCTGCCGCTTCACCACCGGATGTCCACCAGTGTAGAACTTCAACTTCACCTGCTTGAGCGGTGAATGCAACGCTTGAAGTCAGTGCGACAGTGAGCATGGATTTTCTAAAATTCATGGAAATAACCTCTGCATTATTTTTGTTATCGAGTGCTATGAAGACTTATACAAAATCTAACTAACAAACCCAGCTTCAAATCTAATGCTTCCAACTGACAAATACACGTAAGATAAGGTTACTAAGTGTAACATGAATACGTTATTAACTATCTTTATCTAAATTAGATATGTTCTAAATTAATGATTTATATAAAAAATATTAATTTTTCAAAATGTGGTTTCATTAATTATGTAACACGTATGTTGCATTTTGTGTTTATTGTAACGATATTGTAATGATTTTTTGGTCTAGTTTTTTGCAACTCTTGATGTCTTCAATCTCGAAGTGAGGAAGGTTGTGTTTTGTCAGCTTTATTGAATAAATAACATAAAAAATTTAAGGGTTTATGGTAGTCAAGAAAGGATGTTCGATGGCTTTTTTTAAGAGTGGTGGATTTTCACCCATTTTATATTGATTCAGAATGTGCAAATGGGTGGATTTGCATCTATTTTTAAAGAGGGCGTGTTTAAAATCGATTCTTGTTATTTTTAACTGATTGATATCCTGTATTTATTTTGTTTTTGGCGCTGTTATTGCTATAAACTCTTAGCATTGAGTCATGATTTTGAGTGGCTTCTTTATAAAAAAGGCAAGATTAGATGAATAATAATAACGTGAAATCAACCTCGTTTGGCATATTGCTGAAATCACTTATCGCCCCAGCTTTTTTACTGTTTTTTATGGTAATGGTGGGAGCTTATGCGGTATACAATTTAAGCAGTGTGAGCCAAACAACCCGTATCATTACCGATGATATGGTTCCAAATACGGGGCGTGCAACGGAAGTCATGCGTTCTATTTTTAATGAGCGCTTAGCCTTATACAATTTTAGAGCCAGTGGTTCGCCTGAGGATGCGCGGATCTTCAATACTGAACAAAAAGAGACCCAACGTTTGCTTCAAGAGGCGGACGTCTACTTTAAAAACCCTCAACGCCGTGCCATGTTGCAAGCGTTGTCTCAACAGCATGAAACGTTCGGTCGTCATTTTTCTCAAGAGTTAGTTCCTGTGCAAACAGAAATGATGGCGTTGCGCGTGCGTCTATTAAGTGAGCTGGGCCCTGCCGCACGGCGTGAAATAGAACGCTTGGTCGAAACCGCATTGGTCAGTGGTCGCCTGACAGAGGTTCGAGTGGCTGTGGCTGCACAAGGCAGTGTTTTGAATGCCAGTACGCAAGTAGGGTTGTTTTCCATTACCATGGATCCAGCTTTTCAGCGTGAAGCAGGGTTATTAATTGAAGATGCCCGCTTTACCATTGAAGACTATGCTGAGATTGCGGGATTGGATACCCGTGCCTTAATTGATGAGTTGGTCAGTACCTGGTCTGAGTATGAAGAAGCCTTCGCGCAGATGATTCAACTCGCTGAGCGTTATCAAGCCATTTTGAATGATTCCATCTTGCCTAAGGGAACTCAGCTAACCGATGCCGCATATGGTTTACAGCTCGATATTTTTAATCATTTAGAGCAAGAAGGCGCTCGGACCCAAGCTCAGATTCAATCCAGCAGTGTAATCATGATGCTACTGGTGGCAATCGCAGCCATTATTGGCTCGGCAATTGCCTATTTTATCACTCGAAGTGTCGTCAAACCGCTTCTTGCAGCCAGTCGTGTATTATCGGATTTGGTGACAAGTCTGAGGGCGAAAAACTGTGATTTACACCAGCGCTTGCCTGTTACAACACGTGATGAGGTTGGGGTTCTAGCCCGAAACATCAACGAATTCTTAGCGACCTTGCAGCCCGTTGTTAATCAATTCAGAGAGAGTTCCGATACACTGCAGTCTGCTTCTGACAAGCTGACAAAGGTTGCATTGAAAACCCAAGAGGGAACCCATCAGCAAAAGAGTGAAACCATCGAAGTGGCCACAGCATGGTAGAAATGGAGAGCACCGTTGCAGATATTGCACGAAGTGCCGCAGAAGCACAGGTGTTGTCTGAACAAACAGACAAAGATGCAAATGAAGGCAAACAAGTGGTTAATCAGATGATTAACAGCAGCCAAGATTTAGCGGCTCAGCTTAAAGAAATGGCGGATGGCATCGAGTCGTTAGGAAGTCATACGGCATCCATCGGACAGGTGTTAGAGGTGATCAAAAGCATTTCCGATCAAACGAATCTATTGGCACTGAATGCAGCGATTGAGGCGGCGAGAGCGGGTGAGAGTGGACGTGGATTTGCAGTGGTTGCCGATGAAGTGAGAACCTTGGCAAAACGAACCCTGGATTCAACGGTGCAAGTGCAGTCTTTTGTCGATAATGTGCAAAAAGGCACTGAACTGGTGGTGTTGAAAATGCATAAGTGCAAAGCGTCTAGTGAATCTACAGTAGAAAAAGTAGCCGCCGCAAATGAAGCCTTAAACATGATTATGACGCGTGTGCAAACCATTAAGGATATGACCACTCAAATCGCCAGTGCGGCTGAAGAGCAAAGCTTGGTGTCTCATGAAATTACGCGCAGCGTGGATCGTATACGACACATCGCGGAAGAGTCTGCTTTGTCGGCAGAAGGGTCATCTCAGTCGGCTCTGGAAATGGACCGTTTGGGTAAGGAATTAAATCAGTTGGTGAGCCAGTTTAAAGCCTAGTATTTAGGCTTTATCGAGTTGAATGTCGACTTTCAAACCCATGCCGGGTTCATTCTTTAATTGAATCGAACCTCCATGGGTATGAACAATATTGCGGGCAATTGTCATTCCCAGACCATGCCCGCCCGTATTGCGATTGCGAGATGTCTCCAAACGGACAAAGGGTTCAAAGATATGTGCCAACTCCTCTTCAGGGACGCCCGGCCCATTATCGAGGATGGTAATTAAAAATGCATCGGGGGTTTCGTTGAGCGTGATCCATGCCTCTGAACCATAAAAAACCGCATTATGAATGAGATTCGACAAGCAACGTTTAAAGGCGATTGGGCGTCCGATCAACTGCACCTGCGCAGGTGCATCTATATGGACTGTCTTATTTAAGACGGCCACCTCCTCTTGGATCGCATGGACTAATGCATTCACATCCATACGCGATGTTGGCTCGTTCAAGTCGCTACCACGTGCCAACTCCAGAGCTCCTTGAACCAAATGCTCAAGTTCACTGAGATCTTGGTTTATTTTGGTTCGTGCTTCTGGGTCATCAAGAAGCTCTGAGCGTAATCTCAGGCGTGTGATCGGGGTTTTTAAGTCGTGGGAAATGGCCGAAAACAGTAGGTTGCGCTCACTAATAAAGCTAGAATGCGCCGTTGCATTAAGTTAAATGCCCGAGCCGTTTCGCGGACTTCAAAGGTGCCTTTTTCGGGCACAGGAACCTGGTGAATATCACGTCCCAAAAGGCTGGCCGCCTCTGAGAGCTGTCGCAGAGGTGCGGTCATCCAACGCACAATAAACCAACTGCTGAGCATCAGAATAAAGGATAAAATTAAAGTGAACACGAGTTGTTCATGTGTAAAAGGGGGAATGCCTTCAACAACATAGGGATCCGGGAGCATTAAGCTGGCCAAGTAGAGCCAGTCACCATTGCTCATTTGCATCTGAGCGACCAGCAGAGGGGCAGGCGGATTCAATACCAAGTTATTTTGAACCCAACGGGAGGGAAGCTCCGAGAAAAGTACGTCTTTGTTGAATACGCGTAGTTTGTCGGGATAGGCAAAATTGACATCAATTGCACGGACACGGACACCGACACGGTCTCTAAAGGCTGTTTCGTAGGCGCTAATAAGCCGCGTCTTCAGTGGATTGTCTTCAATGGTTTCATATTCAATCCTCTCTTCATTGACACTCAAGAAAAAACGGCTTCCCCCCAGATTGCGCTGCTGATCTAAAATAATATGCTGGTAGGTTTTGGGCAGACCTTCAAAATAGAGAACCGTCTGTGCCATCGAAATGGCTAAGTCTTCAACACTCAAGAGGGCGTCAGACTCTTTTTCACTGTGCATAGAGGCAAGCCAAATACTGGTCGCCAGAAAAAAAGATCCACCGACCGCCAGTGCCATCACCAAGAGTAAGCGACTGTAGAGCGATGAGTACGCACGCGGTAATAGGCTGGTTAGCCAACGCGGACGTCGAGTTTTGGGCTTAGAGGTATTGGATGTCAGCACTGAGAAGGTAACCCTGTCCACGAACGGTTTTGATTAACTGACTGGCATCGTCACCGGTTTCGAGTTTTTGTCGCAATCGACTGATTTGAACATCGATGCTGCGATCATAGGGGCTCAGTTCCCGGCCTTTCAAGCGTTTAAACAATGCCTCCCGACTGATTATTTGACCAGGGTGTTGAATGAAAACCTGTAATAAATCAAAGTCAGCACCGCTTAAGGCTAAGCTATCGCCTAACTCATGTATCAACTTGCGTTGCATTAAATCAAGCGTCCATTGACCAAACTGTATTTTTTGTGCAGTAGAAGTTTCAGTGGAGTTGCTGCGCTCTTCCGTACGACGCAGAACCGCTTTAATTCGCGCCAATAGCTCACGTGGGTTAAAGGGTTTATTCATGTAATCGTCTGCGCCGAGTTCTAAGCCAATAATTCGGTCGGTTTCATCGGAACCGGCTGTCAGCATGATGATGGGTATATCAGACGTCGTGCGAATTTTTTTGCACAGGGTGAAGCCATCCTCTCCCGGCATCATGATGTCCAGCACAATTAAATCGACAGGATTCACGCGTAAGGACTCCATTAACCCTTGTCCATTATGCGCCGTCGAAACCATAAATTGATTGCGACTCAGGTAGGTGCTTAATAAATCTGTGATTTCTGCATCGTCGTCAACAATTAAAATATGAGGCGTGTCTTTATTATTGTCATTCATAGAAGTACTGTTTTTTTAATTTGTATATTGAAATTGTTTAAGCGGCATCCATCTGCAATCGAGCCATCTATCATCCGCTATCCGCTGGGGGCGTTAAGTGTGCCACTTCATAATGGATTGAGCTAGATGAAGTCATTTAATTCTATCATTTTCGCTTGTCAGGGCTATTTGACGGTGACACATACTGCCGGAAAAGGGATTGACCCATACGATACGCACGCTTGAATTCGTCCTTAGTACGGGTGGTCTGCAAAGGGGTCAAGCGATGGCGATTGAGTTGAGTCATGAGTCCTTCTGAGTAATATTCACTGATGAGAACTTCAAGGCTCTCTAAATTAAAGGCAGGCTTGTTCTCGGGTAACGCAAGGCACACCATCTCTTTAATGGGAAATAGCGTTTGAAGGTAGGTTTGTGCGTCCAGAATATGCGTCCACTTTTCGTGAGCCGTCGGTGATGCAGATGTGACGTGAGGATAGGGAGGCGCCCATTCCTGAAGAGGATGAAGTCGATCTACCTGTGTTAGAACACCGAGCACGGGTGGTTTTTTGCGTGTGCGGTTGCTTGAGAGTTCGTAGCGTGCTTGCCATGCTTGGTATGCCTGCAAATCCAGAGCCCGTGCGGGTTGGTCCGCTTTGAACACCCACAAAATCACATCAGACGCCATGAGGATATCAAGCGTTTCATTTAGTTGTCTGGCATCGCCATTGAGCCCAGGTAGGTCAATCAGGTGCAGGGCTTCGACCGTCTCAAGTCGACACACGTATCGGTTTACAGACGAGGTTGAGGGTAAGGGGGATACCTCGGTTACCAGCTCTCGGCAAAGCGCATTGATGAGCGTCGATTTCCCGGCATTGATCTGTCCAACACAGGCTATTTTCAACGGGTTTGGTTCAGGAGGGGAAGGGATTTGATCATCAGCAATCGATGCTTCTTCAAGATCATTTTGGTAGCGCCCACTGTAAAGATCGATTGAAACACGAGCCACTTCCTGCAAAAAAGCCTGTTTAAGGCGATGTTGCAGATCGGCTTTAACTTCTTGAAAAAAATAATCATAGAGTTGGCCGCGAGCTTCTGCCAGCCATCCTGAAGGAGTGGCTAAACGAACCACTCGCCAGACATTCCAGAGCTTAAGGATGGGCTGATGTCGATCTCTATTTTCATAAATCAACTGCAATGATGCGATATCAATCTTTTCAGCATACGGCAGGTGTTCTTTCAGTAAGTGCCGATAGCGACGGCTGACCACTTCCGTTAATGTCAAAAGCTCTAACAGAGTGATTTTAGTGATACTGCGATGATGTTGACCGCGATAAGCCTGAGCGCTCTCCGTGAGGAGGACAAGGGCGTGCTCCTTTAGACGTCCCCAACTGGCATCTTGCTGTAAACAGTCCTCTAGTGTTCGGTTAAGTGCGTGCCAACACGCCAAATCAAATTCGGACCAATCCTGTTGTGGACTGACCCAATGACCTGAGTCGAGTGTATGGGGCTCGTGCTCTAGTTGTGCTTTGGGTCGTGCATTGGCGAAACGTAAATACACCAAGGGCAGGGCTAACAGGCAGCTGCAAAGCAAGACCAGTCCCATAAAATAGAGCCCCCATCCCGCTTGCCAAATATGGTATAGGCCGACGAATGACAAGCCTAGAATAGGAAGAGCAAAGAGGCTGGCTAACCAAGGTAGATAGCTCAGGAGGCGTTCAATGTTTCGAGTAGTGGGCGTTGTTGTCTTAGAGGAGTGCTCTGAAGCATGGGGCTTAGGTTGAGGTTTCACGTGTTGCGACCTCTCGGATTTCATTCAATGCTCGCCAGTAGGTTTCTTGCAGCTTAACAGGAGAGGAGGTGAGTCCTTTCTGTTGATTATACCAATATTGGCATGCGACACGTCCGAGCGCGTAGGTTGAGGCAAAGCTCAGAGCAGCAGCACTGATGGCGCCGACGGACTGCCCATACACAGGTATCAATTTCAATAATTGGCGAATGCCCAGTTGCGAGGCATAGTGAATGCTAATACTGACGCCTAAGGCCGCGAGCAATTGCGTGAGCTGTTGACGAGACCAGGGTTGATTGTAACGTGCAGCAAGGCCTTGCAGCATTTTGCTTTGGATGACAGGCACCGTGATAGCGCCCACGACAGGAACACAGTCGGTGGCTGCGGCAACGCCAGCAAAGCGTAAAATTTCGTTGCGATGATCTGCAAAAATTTGAGCTTCTGCCTCTTTATGACTCTGATTGTTTAAGGCTTCAGTGACCGCGGGTAAAAACTTGGCAATGGCCAGCTTTAAGGATGCGACGCCCAGTGGTTGCGCCTCATTTAAGTCCACATGCACTTGAGGGAGGGTGTGTCCCCAGCGTTGTTCAATGTTCTCCTGATTCAGATCTGAGCAAGGTGATGGCCCTGCACTGTGGGTATGAACGCACAGTAAGTGTTTTAATTTTGAATCATTGCGAATCTGTTTGAGTGCATCGAATAGGGCGCTTTGTTCAGGATCATCAGCACGCATCAGTAGGAGTACTGCATGACTTGAGCCTTGGCACTGGGCAATGTCCTCTGTGGCATCGTACATCGCTTCCCCCAGTCCTCGAGTGTCTAAGAACCTGAATAAGGGGTCGGCTGCAGGGAATGCATAGGTATGTGCATGCTGGGTACAGGGTCTAAAGCCACGACCTATTTGAATCTGATTTTCGCCTGTCAGAACCCTAATCAGAGACGATTTTCCGGCTCCTGTTTTTCCCAATAACCATAAGGTCGGTAAGTTGACCTCCGAATCATGAGAGGGCTGCACCATACTTGGGTGAGGCGGTGGTGTGAAAAATGCTGTCAATCGATCAGGTAGTTTCATGAGTAAGACTTTAGAGTCTAGTGTGATTATTGCAAGTCTTGCGCGATTAAAACTAAAAAAAAGCCGAAGCGATATGAACGCTTCGGCCCTAACGTGCTGAATAAGCACTTTGAACTTATGTGCGATGAGGGCACGAGTTCAACCTGTCAATGAGGTTTTAATGTAATGCAAATTATTATCGTTTGCAATAGTGTTTGTGGTTTTTTTTGGTATGCGTGAGATTTTTCGTGAGTACACACTTTACTCTTGGCGGGTTAAGAAGCCTTGGCTCAGCTGAGCTTCCAGTTCAATGTTAAAGGCCTCGGCACTGCGCATGTGTTCCGCCATCAATTGGTGTATTTTTGCGGTGTCTTGAGCTTTAAATGCACTTAGCAGTTTTCGGTGATACTCAAGGTTAGCTTTAGAAAATTCACGTTGCTCGGGCAGTTGTACTTTTTTAAAAATGACAAGATCCTTAATCAAGTCATTCAAAAAGCGCCCCACAAATCGCAGCAATGGGTTGCCGCAACGATCGGCAAGATGATTGTGAAAATCCAGCTCTGCAATACGTTGTTGCAAGCGTTGTTCAATATTCTGAGCGGGTTCGGCGCAGAGCTCGGTTAATCGGGACAGTTCGTCCAAGTCGCTTTCGCTGAGGTGGGCGCTGGCAAGCACTGCAATTTCAGGCTCAACGAGTTTGCGCAGTTGGTAGATGTCCGGGCCTGTTGGGTGTTGGAAGTGGAAAAAATTGCGGAGCATATCAGAGGCAAGTGCATAGGGGACTTCAGCCAAAATAGCCCCTCCATTCGGGCCTGTTTTGACGGTGATCAGTCCCTGAACTTCCAGTGATTTTAACGCTTCACGCACGGTTCCTTTGGAACATTCGAATAACTCCATCAAAGCTTTTTCATTGGGGAGTTTATCACCAGCTTGAATCCCCTCGACAACAACCCAGCGTTTTACCGATTCAACAATTTGGTCTGCACGTTTGACACGCTTCGTTGAGTTGATGCCGGAAAACTGAGTATCCATTTAGACTGTTTCTCGTTGAGCTGAGGTGATTGTAAAGACTTATTAAGCACTATCGATTTTTAAGTCTAGACTATATTAACGCTTGGCAGAGGTTTCGAACAGTGTGTTTTTTATGCCTATGCCACATGAATCATGACTCTTTTCGTGATGCGATAGAAAAAACTTGATTTATGCTATTTATTATAATAAATATAACAAATAAAATCTGTACCCAACAACATTAAATCAAACACGAGGTTTTCCATGACATCTTTTCAGTGGGATGATGCATTACTGCTAGAACAGCAATTAACAGAAGACGAGCGTCAGATCCGTGATGCTGCTCGCGCATACTGCAGCGAAAAGCTTCAGCCTCGTGTTATTTCGGCTGCACGTGAGGAACGATTTGACGCTGAGATTATGAAAGAAATGGGGGAAATGGGGCTGCTCGGTCCAACGGTTGATGAAGCCTATGGCGGTGCAGGTGTTGGCCATGTCGCGTATGGTTTGATCGCACGTGAAGTTGAACGTATTGACTCTGGCTATCGTTCTGCAATGAGTGTTCAGTCTTCGCTGGTGATGTACCCCATTGAGGCCTATGGCACCGAGGCGCAAAAGCAAAAGTACTTGCCAAAACTGGCAACAGCCGAGTTGATTGGGTGTTTTGGTTTGACTGAGCCTGATCACGGTTCGGACCCTGGCTCTATGATTACACGCGCCCGTAAAACGGACGGAGGGTATTTGCTGACAGGTCAGAAAATGTGGATTACCAATAGCCCCATTGCTGATTTGGCGGTTGTTTGGGCGAAATCCGATGCACATGACGGCAAAATCAAAGGATTTATCGTAGAGCGCGGTACTCCTGGTTTTTCAACGCCAAAAATTAACGGAAAACTATCCCTGCGTGCATCGATTACGGGTGAGATTGTCTTAGACAATGCATTTGTGCCTGAAGAAAACCTGCTGCCGGGTGCCAGCGGTCTGTCCGGTCCTTTTGGGTGCTTGAATAAAGCACGCTTTGGTATCGCCTGGGGGGTTTTAGGTGCGGCGGAGTACTGCTGGCATGCGGCGCGTCAGTACACCTTGGATCGTAAACAATTTGGTCGTCCTTTGGCACAAACGCAATTGGTACAGCTGAAGTTAGCCAATATGCAAACCGAAATCACTTTGGGTTTACAGGCGGCACTGCAAGTTGGTCGTTTAATGGATCAAGGTAACTGGGCACCTGAAATGGTGTCTCTGATCAAGCGTAATAACTGCGGCAAGGCACTGGATATTGCGCGTATAGCACGCGATATGCATGGCGGAAACGGTATTTCAGAAGAGTACGGAGTGATGCGCCATATGGTCAATCTTGAAACGGTAAATACCTATGAAGGGACGCACGACGTGCATGCTCTGATACTTGGTCGTGCACAAACGGGTCTACAAGCCTTTTTCTGATTCATCATGATTGAGTAAAGAGGTGAAGTTATGTCCGCACAACCCTTGAAAGGCTATCGAATTCTTGATTTATCTCGAATTTTGGCAGGCCCATGGTGCAGTCAGCAATTGGCAGATTTAGGGGCTGAGGTGATCAAGATCGAGCGCCCAGGCGAAGGTGATGATACTCGCCGTTGGGGGCCTCCTTGGTTGCCTGAGTCAAAAGAAGCCGCGTATTATTTGGCTGCAAACCGAGGTAAGCAGTCGGTTACAATTGATATGGCGCAGGCACAAGGACAAGCCTTGATTCATGAGTTGGTTAAGCACTGCGATGTTGTGCTTGAAAACTTTAAAGTCGGTGGTTTGAAAAAATACCATTTGGATTATGAAAGTTTAAAAGCCATTAAAAACGATATCATCTATTGCTCCATCACTGGCTTTGGCCAAGATGGGCCTTATGCGCATCGTGCGGGTTACGACTTCATGATTCAAGGGTTGGGTGGATTAATGAGTTTGACAGGGCTGCCTGACTCCGAGTTAGGTGGTGGCCCTGTAAAAGTGGGCGTAGCGATTACCGATATATTCACCGGTATGTACGCTGCGAATGCGATTATGGCGGCGCTGTTGCAAAAAAGCCGAACAGGAGAGGGAGCCTATATTGATTTGGCTTTATTGGATGTTCAGGTGGGGGTCTTGGCGAATCAAGCTTGAATTACCTCACGTCCAATCAAGTACCACAGCGTTTAGGGAATGCGCATCCCAATATCGTTCCTTACCAAGCGTTTCCAACGTCGGATGGGTTTATTATTTTAGCAGTCGGCAACGATGCGCAATTCAAGCGCTTCTGTGAAGTCGCTAAATGTGACAATTGGATTGACGACCCTAGGTTCAAAACCAATGCACTGAGGGTAGAGAATCGTCAGATTTTGGTTGAGCTCATCAAGCGTGAGATGGTTAAACAGAGCACCGATACCTGGTTGGCTGAACTAGAGGTCGTGGGGGTTCCCTGTGGGCCCATCAACACGCTTGATCGTGTGTTTGCGGATCCGCAAGTGCAGCATCGCCACTTAAAAATTACTCTGCCACACCCGGTTGATGGACAAGTGGATTTGGTGAGTAACCCTATTCGTTTCAATCATGAAGCGTTAAATGCCACGCTGCCTCCGCCCTTGCTAGGACAGCACACCTCTCACGTCTTACAAGGCGTGTTGGGGTTAAGTGACATTGAGTTAGCAGAATTAAAAGAAGCGAAGATCATTGCGTAAAGTGCCTCATTAATAAAAATGAGGCAGATCGCAGGAGGTACGCACATCATCAGGCGTTGCTTAAACAGAGAGAAAGCGACGCCTGATCCGTCTGATTAAAGGTCTTCGATCTGCTTGCGTAGATCGGCGATTTTACGCTGAACAACTTTTTCAAGATGATCAATCTCTTCAAGAATCAGCTCTTTACGGTCTTTTGATGAGTTAGCTTGGGAAACAAGCTGCTCAAGCTCTTGCATTGCTCTTAAAAAGTAGGGCGATGATTCCGTTGTGTCCCGATAGGCAATTTGCCCCTCATTGACTCGAATACGTTTATTTAGGCGTTTAAATTTGAATTTTTTACTGCGCCCAAACCAGTCGCCTTGCTCACGGTGAAAGTAGATTTTAAGAATATCAGTATCGCCTTCAATGCGAGATGAAAAACGTTCGATTTCTGAAACGTCATCAAACCCCATTTCTTTAAGCGTAGGAAATTGCTGAGTTGTCATGAAAAATAGCTCCTGCTCAGTGTAAATGACTCTTTAGTATTATAGAGAATACGGAGCTAAGAAGCACCTTAGACCCGAGGATTACAGGCTTGACTTAGCGCAATAAAATGTAAAGTACTGGATTGAAACAGGATAAGACCAGTGGGAAGTCGTTTCCCACTGGTCAAAGTAAGATTAAACCAGTTCAGCGAAGCAGGCTTTAATGATTTGGATGCCTTCTTGCAATTGAGCGTCTGGAATCGTCAGTGGAACTAAAATACGAACAACGTTACCGTAGAGTCCACACGAAATCAGAATTAAGCCTTTTTCACGCGCTTTAGCAACCAATGCAGCGGTTAGCTCCGGAGCAGGCTTGCCTTCCTTCATTAATTCCATCGCGATCATGGCGCCTAAACCACGGACCTCTGCAATGACGGGGTAGTCCACAGACAACTGATTGAGAGACTCCGTTAGCATTTGGCCCAGTTGGTTGGAGCGATCCAGCAGCTTTTCTTCCTCGAAGGCTTTAAGAACACCTAGGGCAGCAGCACAGGCAATCGGGCTACCACCGTAGGTTCCACCAAGACCACCTGGATTAATCTTATCCATGATTGAGCTTTGCCAACGATACCCGAAAGTGGGAAGCCGCCCGCAATTGATTTCGCGAAGGTGGTGATATCGGCACTGACACCCATTTGCTCCATCGCAAAGAAGGTGCCTGTTCTACCCGCACCCGTTTGAACTTCATCGGCAATTAGTACGATGCCATGCTCATCGCACAGGTCGCGCAAGGCCTTCATGAACGACTTAGGTGCTACGTAGAATCCGCCTTCACCCTGAACAGGCTCAAGTATAATGGCGGCAATGTCACAAGGTTCTGCATCGAACTTAAAAATACGCTGTATCGAGGCTAGGGCATCTTCAACGCTGACGCCGTGCATTTCGCAGGGGAACAATGCGCGATAGACATCCCCAGGCATTAAGCCCATTCCGCTACTATAAGGCGCGACTTTGCCTGTGAGTGCGAGTGTTGCCATGGTGCGTCCATGGTAACCGGCACCAAATGCAATCACACCTGTACGGCCCGTATGGGCACGCGCGATTTTTATGGCATTTTCGACCGCTTCTGCACCGGTTGTAAACAGGGCGCTTTTCTTCTCATATTCGCCAGGGGCCAGTGCATTGATTTTCTCGCACACTTCCACGTATGGCTCGTAACCCAGTACCATAAAGCAGGTATGAGTGAGCTTTTCGAGTTGTTCAGTAACCGCCGCGACCACACTTGGGTGTAAGTGGCCTGTGTTTAACACAGCAATTCCGCCTGCAAAGTCGATGAACTCGCGACCTTCGACATCAATCAGTGTTGCATTTTTAGCAGATTCAATAAAATGCGGATGCGCAAGGCCTACACCTCTGGCAACAGCTTGATTCTTACGCTCGATTAACGCTGCGTTCGTTTGACTCATTTCTTTCTCCAGAGACTAAATTAGATATTGATGCAGAGATATTTCATTTCGAGGTATTCTTCGATTCCGTGGCGTGAACCTTCGCGGCCTAAACCGGAGGATTTCACTCCACCAAAGGGGGCGACCTCAGTCGAGATAACCCCAGTATTAATTCCAATCATGCCGTACTCCAATGCTTCAGCCACGCGCCAAACACGGCTTAGGTTTTGTGCATAGAAATACGCAGCCAATCCGTATTCGGTGTCGTTGGCAAGCTCAATGACATCCTGTTCATCCTTAAAACGGAATAAAGGTGCTAAGGGGCCGAAGGTCTCTTCACGCGCAACGAGCATGTCTTTCGTTGCATTGGCAATGAGTGTGGGTTCAAAGAAAGTTCCACCGAGGGCATGGCGTTGTCCACCCGCGATCAGTTTGCCGCCTTTCTCGAGCGCATCTTTCAGGTGCTGCTCAACCTTTTGTACGGCTTTTTCATCAATGAGGGGTCCAGTTGTGACTCCTTCATCAAGACCATTGCCAACTTTTAATGATTGCACGGCCGTTGCCAATTTTTCTGCAAAGGCTTCGTAAACGCTGTCTTGTACGTAAATACGATTTGCACAGACACAGGTTTGGCCTGCATTGCGGTATTTTGAAATCATCGCACCTTGAACAGCGGCATCTAAATCGGCATCTTCAAAGACAATAAAAGGCGCATTACCACCGAGCTCTAACGACAGTTTTTTGAGCGTGGGGGCGCATTGTTGCATGAGTTTGATGCCAACACCCGTTGATCCTGTGAAGGATAATTTACGCACAATTGGACTGTCGCAAAGCACCTTGCCTACACCGATTGAGTCATCGAGATTGGCCGTGACAATATTAAAAACGCCAGGTGGGATACCGGCTTGGTGCGCGAGCTCCGCCAGTGCTAAAGCCGAAAAGGGGGTATCGGGTGCGGGCTTCAGCACCATTGTGCATCCTGCTGCTAATGCAGGAGCGGCTTTGCGGGTGATCATTGCCGATGGAAAGTTCCAGGGGGTGATGGCGGCCGTAACGCCAACAGGTTGACGAATAACAACAATCCGCTTATCCGTTTGATGCCCTGGAATGGTTTCGCCGTATACGCGTTTGGCTTCTTCAGCAAACCATTCAATAAAAGAAGCTGCATAGGCAATTTCACCTTTAGCTTCGGCTAAAGGCTTGCCTTGTTCTAAGGTCATGAGTCGGCCAAGGTCATCTTGGTGTACCATGATGAGATCGAACCAACGGCGAAGGATGACAGCGCGCTCCTTTGCAGTTAGGTCACGCCAAGCTGGCAAGGCGGCTTCTGCTGCTTCAATTGCACGCTGGGTTTCTATGCCAGTCATAGCGGGTACTTGACCAAGTAGCGCTTGGGTCGCTGGGTTATAGATGTCGTAATGACGCTGGTCATCCGCATCGACCCATTGTCCATTGATGTATGCCTTTTGTTTAAACAAGGCGGTATCGCTTAATTGCATGGTGCACTCCAAATTATAATAAAGGTCATGAATCGAGTGGTTATCGATTGATACGCATTTTTTCGCTACGACGACGCAGCATCTCCATGACCAGCAGCAATAACACCGACAACAAAATCATGATGGTGGCCATGGCTGCGATTGCGGGGCTGATATTCTCTCGAATACCGGAAAACATTTGCATTGGAAGGGTGCGCTCAGTGGGGCTTGCAATGAACAAGGCCACAACAACTTCATCAAATGAGGTTGCAAAGGCAAAGAGTCCACCGGATGCAACCCCTGGAATAATTTGAGGAAGAACAATCGTAAAAAAGACACGAAGGGGGTGTGCTCCCAAACTCGCACCTGCCCTTACTTGATTGTAGTCAAATCCTTGTAAGGTTGCGTTTACCGTTATCACCACAAAAGGCACACCCAAGACCGCATGGGCTAGTACTAAACCTGCATAACTGTTGAGTAAGCCGATTTGGGCAAAAAAGAAGTACATGCCAACAGCAACGATGACCAAAGGTACAATCATGGGGGAGATTAATAAGGCTAAGATAAAGCTCTTGCCGGGAAAGTCGGCTTTATTCAAGCCAACTGCTGCCAGAGTGCCAAATGCCATTGCAAGTAGGGTTGCTAAAGGCGCAACAATCAAGCTATTTTTTAACGAGTCCAGCCAAGGCCCTGCACTGAAAATGGTTTTGTACCAATGCAATGAAAAACCAGGTAATGGGTAGGTGAGAAAACTACCACTACTGAAGGATAGAGGGATGATGACCAATACCGGAATCATTAAAAATAATAATACCAGTGCGCAGAATCCTCTGAATGTCCAGTACCAGATGCGTTCAATCGGAGATGAATAAGGTTGTAAGCTCATCGTATTAGTTCCTGATTAATTGCTTTTGATTGACCAGTTTGTGGTAAACCAGATACAGAAGTAGGGTGGCAATCAGTAAGAAGGTACCCAGTGCCGCAGCCATTCCCCAGTTGTTGGTGGTATTGGTGTAATAGGCAACAAAGTAACTGACCATCTGGTCTGATGGGCCGCCGACTAATGCTGGGGTAATGTAATAACCAATCGCCATGATAAAGACGAGAATGGTACCTGCCGCAACACCTGAGAGGGTTTGAGGAACATAGATCTGCCAGAAGGCGGCAAACGGGTGGGCGCCTAGCGATGTTGCCGCACGTTGATAAACAGGCGATATACCTTTCATCACGCTGTATAGGGGTAAAATCATAAAGGGCAATAAGATATGGACCATGGCAAAGAATACGCCAATACGGTTGAATACCAGTTGCAAAGGCGACTCAATCAGTCCAAGTGTCATGAGGGTTGTATTGACCAATCCTCCGGACTGCAGCAACACGATCCAAGCCGCCGTTCTGACCAACAAGGATGTCCAGAAAGGCAGTAGAACAAAAATCATCAATAGGTTGCTTTGGCTGGTTGGCAGTGTTGCCAATAGATAGGCCAAGGGAAATCCCATGAGTAAGCAAATGAGTGTAACACCACCAGCGATGACCAAAGTGCGCACAAATACTTGTTGGTAGACGCGTTGATTTTCATCAATACGTTCAATGCTGCCATCGCTTCCACGTTGTAAATCAAGTGCTGCTAACAAGTAACGATCCGTGGTGGCGGGCGCAGCACGCTGCAAGGCAAGCCAAGTGTCTGTTTCGCTCCAGCGAGGATGAATGCTTTGTAAGGTCTCTGACCAAGTTGTCTCAGTGGTTGCAGGTAATGTGCGCAACGTCTGAGTCAGCAGCGTTCTAAAGGTTGGGTCTTCGTAATTAAGACGCCGTCCTATACGGCCTAAACCACCCCCCGTTCTAGAATCACGAAGTTCTTGAGCGAAAACGCTAAACACAGCCTCCGATGGGAGGTCTTTTCCATCCCATTCTGTAAGTAAACGAGCGGTTTCTGGCATCACCTGCATGACTTCGCTGTTATCGACACTGCGCCACAGCATGTTGCTAATGGGGATAACGAAGGCAATCACAAGAAAAATAGCCAAAGGGGCAACGAGCGCAATTGCTTTTAATTTACGCAAGCGTTCAGCACGTCTGAGTTGTGCTTTTAAACCCGGCACTTTCTCCGAGATTGCGGGTTGAGACATTGCAAGTGCACTTGTCATTCGGTCCTCCGGTCTGCTGCAGACCTGTTTAATCACGTCAGTAGATACAGTAAGCGTTTTAAGAACCTGCTCTGGTTACAGAGCAGGTCAGTGGCTAAGACGGTTAGCGAGTTGCCCAAGAATTAAAGCGTTGCTCTAGCTCTTCACCAAAATCAACCCAAAAATCCGTGTTAACTGCGATAGCTCCTATGAGATTATCTGCGTGAGTTGGCATACGCTTAGCCTGTGCTTCAGATAGTGCACCAATGGCAGCAGGATTTACTGGGCCGTATGGAATGTTGCTTGAGTAAACGGCTTGAGTGTCCGCTTGGCTCGCAAAGCGGATAAATTCGTACGCATCTTCAACTTGAGTTGAGCCTTCGATAATGGTCCAGTAGTCCAAGTCGTAGAGACTTTCATTCCAAGTAATGGCAAGGTTACGTCCTTCTTCTTGCGCAGCCGCAATACGGCCATTATAAGAAGACGACATCACGACATCACCTGCAACCAGCCATTGCGGAGGCTGGGCACCGGCTTCCCACCATTGAATGTGTTCTTTGATTTCATCCAGTTTAGCAAATGCACGCGCTACACCTTCTTCGGTGGCAAGCACATCGTATACATCACTGCTTGAAACTCCATCGGCCATCAGTGCAAACTCAAGCGTGTACTTAGCCCCTCTACGTAAGCCGCGTTTCCCTGGAAAGGTTTCAAGGTCCCAGAAGTCTGCCCAGCTTAGCGGTGTGCCTTCAAGACGGTCGGCGTCATAAGCTAAAACTGTTGACCATACGAAACTACCCACGCCACACTCGGTGACTGCTTCAGGAATTAATTGATCTTCTATGCCTAGCTTGGCCCAGTCGATGGGTTGAAACAGCCCTTCAAAGCAGCCACGAACCAGTTCGGGAGATTCAACTTCAACCACATCCCAGCTGACATTGCCTGTTTCGACCATGGCACGAATGCGGGCAAATTCACCGTTGTAATCACCGGGCGTGAGGGTTTTTCCAGTTTTTTCTACGAAGGGGGCATAATAGGCTTTTTGCATGGCGTCCCCTGAGGAGCCACCAAACGAAATAACCGTCATGGCTTGAGCACTGAGTGCAAGAGACGCCGTTGCGATGGCAAGACCTGTGACCAGGGCTGTTTTACGTGTGTTGAGCAGGGTATTTTTCATGTTCATTTGACTCTCCATACAATTAAATAGTGCATCTAACAGTGAGTGACTTACAGGTAATCCAACGCGCGCACATCCTGATCACTCCATCCAAGCTGAATGCGATCACCCGCTTTCAAGTTTGGGCAAAGCTCATTGACAGGAACCTTTACATAAAACTGATCGTTACCTGCCAACTCACATCGAAGTCGCAAGTGATCCCCTAAATAAATAAACTCGTGTAAGGTGGCATTAAACTGGTTTTCTAAATTCAGATGGCCTGAGTTTAGTCGGACCCGCTCTGGACGAATCGAGAGTTGTGTTTTATCGCCGCTGTTAAGGTTCTTTCCTGCGAGCGCGCGGGTTGTAAATCCATCACCAAAGCTGACTTGGCAAGTATTTTGCTCTTTCGATTGAATTTTGCCAGGAAGCGTATTGTTCTCACCGATAAACTGGGCAACAAAGGAATTTGCAGGGTATTCATAGAGGTTGTGGGGCGTGTCGATTTGTTGAATGACACCATCGTTAAATACGGCTACTCGGTCTGACATGGTCAGCGCTTCAGATTGATCGTGGGTCACAAAGACAACGGTTAGGCCCAACTGCTCGTGCAAATGCTTTATTTCTAACTGCATGTGCTCTCTGAGTTGTTTATCCAGCGCCCCTAAGGGCTCATCCATTAAAACCAGTTGTGGCTCAAACACGAGCGCACGTGCAAGCGCAACACGCTGTTGTTGACCACCGGAGAGCTGAGAAGGGCGACGGTGCGCAAACTCTTTGAGTTTGATCTTAGAGAGAATTTTGTCGACCTTTTCTTTAGCAATTGCTTTGGAAATTTTACGCGTTTTCAGAGGGTAGAGTAGATTTTCTTCTACCGACATATGGGGGAATAACGCATAGTTTTGGAAAACCATGCCGATGTTGCGTTTGTGCGGAGGTAAGGTGTTTAATCTTTCTTGGCCCAGAAAAATGTCACCGCTGGTTGGGGTTTCAAACCCCGCAAGCATCATTAGGCAAGTCGTTTTTCCTGAGCCAGAAGGGCCTAGTAGGGTAACAAACTCGCCTTTCTGTATGTTCAGGTTGAGGTCTTTGACAACTAGATGCTCGCCATCATAGGTTTTCTGTACGCCTGAGAAACGAACCAAAGGTTCCATTTCAGTCGTTAGTTGCATATTCTTCTCCTACTGCGTTGGTTGAAGCCAACTTGTTAATTATTATTGACAGCGAGGACGAAAAATAACACTCCACGTGAAGAGTGGGTATTATAATTGTATTTCCTGTTCTTATTAGGAAAGAAACTGTCAGTTATCGTGCTTCTTTGCATGATTTGTGCCAGTTTTCTTTCAATACATGATACGTATTGCGAATCATGTGTTAAGTTTATTTATCGCATATTTTGAGTCTATTCTGCAAGAAGAAAATGTGCACAAGTGTGGTGCTTAATGAAATAGTATGAACCAAAATAATGCATGAAATGGGTGGTGTAAATGAGCAGTCCAAGTAGTAAAGACGAGTTTGATTTAGGCGCTCAGCTTCGTTTTGTTCGCCAAAATGCAGGTTTGTCGCAGCGAGAGTTGGCCAAGCGGGCAGGTGTAACGAATGCGGCGATTTCCTTGATTGAAAACAATCAGAGCAGCCCTTCCGTATCCTCTTTGAAAAAGATCCTTGAGGTGATACCCATTTCTTTAACAGATTTTTTCTCGTTAGAGGCTCCTGAGGAGAGTCGGGTCTTTTTTAAAGCGAATGACTTAATGCCGATTACACAAGGCGAAGTAAAGTATCGTCAGGTCGGCGATATGCGTTTTCATAATTTGCAGATACTGCATGAGCACTATGCGCCGGGGGCCGATACTGGGCGTGCGATGCTTCAACATGAGTCTGAAGAGGGTGGGATTGTTATTTCTGGATCAATTGAGTTGACGGTAGGTGACCAAAAAATGATTTTGAAAGAAGGGGATGCGTATTTATTTGACAGCCGCAAGCCACATCGCTTTCGAAACCCGGGTAAGGAGGTCTGTGTCATCATTAGTGCATGCACCCCGCCTTACCTCTAAGCGATTCGTGAGTGAAGTTATACGAAGGAGATCTTTACACTGACACTTTGCGTAAAGGTTAAAAAGCATAGGAGATGATCAATGACGGATAAGCTGCCAAGGCTGTTTTATGATGGAAAATGTCCGCTGTGTGAAAAGGAGATCTGTTATCTAAACCCTAAGTTGTTAGGAAAGATTGCCCTGATTGATATCAGTGAGGCGGGTTTTGAAGGGTGGGGCGGGGTGAGTAAGCAGGCGATGATGAAGAAAATTCATGTCTGGACCGGGCAGAATTTTTTAATTGGCTTGGATGCAACGCTTTACTACTGGCGCTTGGCAGGCTTGTCTTTGCCCGCTAAATTGCTCAGCTTGCCGCTTGTCTATTCAATTGCAAACGCAGGCTATAATATTTGGGCGCACTGGAGGTATCGACGTCTTTAGATTTTCTTGAAAAGGGGAGGCGCTCCGACCTAAAGCGAAGCGTCTTGAGCTAAATCGAATTGACCCTCTGTTTGGTAGCTGCGAATGACATCGCGAGCAACGCACACGCATTTTCCACAGCAATTGCCGACGCTTAGGTTCTTATTCAGATCCTTAATGCTGGACATGCCTTCGCTGAGTGCTTGGCGAATATCACTATCAGTCACATTGTTGCAAATACAAACATACATGGCTACTGAACCTCAGTGTTAAAGTACATGCAAATGATAATGCTTATCGGATAAATTGCAATGAAGATTTATTAATTATTCTTGCCGTATTGATAAAGTATTGCAATGATTCCAGCGCACGTCGGATTTAAGCATGCGCTGAAGGTGTCATGGCATTCAACAGAATTATTCAATTGGCCAGTCAGCGGCATCTACTCGGTGCGTGGGGAGCATGTGTGTATTGCCTTGCCAGCGCTTGATGAACACAAGCTGAGGATCGTAGGTTTGAGTTTGCTTATCGATATTGAAGCGCCTTAAACCTCTAGGGTCAGCTCCAACACCAGCCAAATATTGCCAGTTTCCCCAATTTGATGCAGCGTCATAGTCAATCAAGTGCTGTTCGAACCAGTCTGCACCGTAGCGCCAGTCGATTTCTAATTCGTTAATTAAGCAGCTTGCGGCAATTTGGCGGCCTCGGTTGGACATATAGCCTGTCGCACGCAGTTGCTTCATGCAGGCATTGACGAGTGGAAAAGCCGTTGTTCCCTCGCACCATGATTTGAAGCGTTGCGGATAAAAGCTGGTGAGCGGTTTGCGCGACTTGATGCCTTTAAAGTGGAAAAGCTTTGCGCCGTGCTTGAGGGCATACCATTGAAAATATTCACGCCATAAAAGCTCGAAAAAAATCCAATAGGTCGAATCGTTAGCTCCCTTAACTTTTTCATAGGTTCGAAGAGTTTCGTAAATACGTTTAACCGAAATACAGCCCTGTGCTAACCAAGGTGAGAATTTGGTTGAATGTTCCCATTGATCTAACGCATTGCGTGTTTCTTTGTAGATTGAGGGGGCTGAAGAGGCAAAATATTGATGCAAGTGGAGGTAACCAGCTGTTTCACCACCCTTGAACTGGGAAGGGCTGTTTTGCACATTGGGGAGATGGCTTGACCATTCACGTTTGTGAAGAGGCGTTTTAGGTAGCTGAGCTGGCCGATCGTAAGGTGTCAGGATTGTACGTTTTTCCACCTGCTTTCTAAATTGGGAAAAAATGTCGGGTAAGTCTTCAAGTGAGAAGGGGAGTTCATTAAGCGACCAGAGGGTATTGGACGCATACTCTTCAAATGTTATATACGGATAAGACCGCTTGAGTGTCTGCCAATAGGCTTGTTCGTTCCAGCCAACCTGTAAACTGCGATATACGGCTGTGATGTCGTACTCAGTAATCATCTTGGGTATTGTGTCTTTTGGCGATTCAAAGTGGATCAGGAGTTGCTGTCCGAGCTGGCTTAAAGCGCTTGCTAGCGCGGTGATTGACTCTTTTAAAAATTGCCATCGAGGTGCCGCAATCGGCTGATGACTATAATGGCCGGGTGAAAAAAGGATGGGATCAAGACAGTAGACGCATACTAAAGTATCACAGGATTTGATGGCGTTGAGCAGGGCTGGATTGTCGTCCACTCGCAAGTCATTGGTAAATAAAAAGAGATGATTGGCTTTCATGGTCGGCCCCAATGCATAAAAACGTCTTTACGATTCGCCGTTATGATTGGAGCCTTACGTGTGTTTAATTTAACGGTCTAGAGCGGTTGATCCGGCGGCTCATTAATTAATGGACTGTTCAACGCGATCACGGAGTTCTGGTTGGGTTTGAACAGCCATGGCGATGGCATTGTAATGTTCAACAGATAGGCCGGCGGCCTCAACCGTTTCAACCATTTTGCTGCCTGCTTCTTGCTGAAGTTCAGCGGCCTCGTCAGGATTGGCGGCAGCAGCTAAACGATCCGCATAGTCGCTACGAATACCATCCAGTTCATTTTGAACAGCAATGAATTTTTCAATATCAGCATCAGTGAAATTAGATGCTTGATGCTGGGTCATATGAGGTTCTTCATTGGCCGGATAGCTAGTTTCCGCCAATATCGCAGGGACCATCGCAAAGCTTAATAATGCAGTGATAAGACCAGCGTTAAGAATTTTCATAATGTCGCTCCTTTTGTTGATTTCACACTAGATAAAGCGATAACCGTGCCAATTTGCTAAAAAGTAAATTAAGTAATTGATTTTAAATTACTATAATTATTTTTGATTGATTTTTAGGCTGTCTGGCAAGGCTTTAAAATACCGGAATAGTGTGTCATTATGGCTCATGTGTCATAAGGTTCTGCTGTGAAGGGGTTGTTTTCATGCGATTTCAGCTGATGTTTTCAAGTTTAAAGCGAGTGTTGATTCTGCAGGTCGTTGCACCTGTGTTGATTATGCTCGGCGTGATTTTAGCGGGTGGGCAAATGGTAATTGAATCGTTTATTGAGGAGAGAATGCAGCGAGACCTGCAACTGGTTGCACGGGCTATTTATCTGCCCGTCAATCAAGCATTGGAGCGTCAAGATCTCGAACAGCTTGAAGAGAGCTTAGCGTCAGTGTTTGGTATTACCGAGGTTTACGGGGCGTATTTATTTGATACAGAAGGCAATCGGCTGATTAGTTTTGGTGCTGTAAATCCGACGAAGCGCCAGGCGACGACAGCATTAGAGAAAACATTGGTTGGAGAATTTGCCCATTATGAGCGGATTCGTGGCCGTAATGTGTATTCATTTTTTCTGCCTTTGTTTGATGCGGGAGGAACCCCGAGTGGTTTGTTGCAGGTGACGCGTCGACGCAGTGATATGGATCAGGCTCTGGTGACGATTCAATACGCATCTTGGGGCGGTTTTGCCGCCGTTGCACTCTTAATCTTGGGTGTTTTAACTTACGCGCACCAGCGTGCGGTGGGGCGCCCCATTGAAAAACTATTAACCAGCATGCGAAAAGTCGAGCAGGGTGATGCGTCTCATCGAGCCGAATTGACGGGGCCTACTGAGATTCGGCAACTTGCCAATGGCTTAAACGGAATGTTGGATGCGATGAAGGCGGCCGAGGAGCGTGAAATCGCACAACGAAAAGAACAAGCATTAATGTCAGATCGGCTCAGGCAAAGCGAAAACATGGCGTCTTTGGGTCAAGTATCGGCGGGGGTGGCGCATGAATTGGCTGCCCCTTTAACCGTGGTGGACGGTCGTGCTCGGCGCTTGCTCAAACGAGCACAATCGCCGGATGAGCAACGCGAACTTGAGGATATCCGCCATCAAACAGGGCGTATGACCTCCATTATTCAACAGTTATTAACCTTTGGACGCGCCTCGAGTGCTTCACAGCAGAGACTGTCTGTCCGCTCTTGGGTGCATCATGCCGAATCAATTGTTGCAGATGAGGGGTATCCTGTTGAGGTGATCGATGCCGAGGATATCACGATTCAGGGCGATTCTTTGGGCTTAGAGCAGGTGTTGATTAATTTGCTGAGAAATGCACGACAGGCCTGCCCTGAAGGGCGGGTACAGGTTTCATGGCAGTCATTGGATGAGGGTAAAACCTTGGCGCTTTGGGTTGATGATGAGGGGGGAGGGGTCGATGAGGCGATAAAAAGCCAACTGTTTGACCCGTTTGTGACCACAAAGCTTCCGGGACAAGGCAGTGGTTTAGGCTTAGCGATAGTGAGTCGAGTCATTAAGGAGCATCAGGGCCGTATTGACATCAGTGAGAGTGCTTTGGGGGGAGCGCGTTTTTTAATAACCTTGCCAACGTTAGTCGAAGGAGACGTTTTATGAGTGCAGTCAAGGTGGGTGCCACTGTATTGGTCTTGGAGGATGACAAAGGCCTTGCGGCATTAATTGCAGATGAGTTGGATGCACAAGGATACACGCCCTTGCTTCATTATCGATTGCAAGATGCACTGCAGGCCCTAAGCCATGATACGCCTTCATTGATCGTGACTGATCTGCGTCTACCTGACGGAAAAGGGATGGATCTAGTACGGTTTGTAAGTGAGCGTTGGTCAGAGGGTGAGCGACCCGGTCTCATTGTGATTACGGCATTTGGCAGTGTGAAGCAGGCGGTTGAGGCGTTACAGGCAGGTGCGGATGACTTTATTACCAAGCCTCTGGACATGGACCACTTTTTATTGAGTGTTCATAAAACCCTGCAAACACGACAACTACAAGATGAACTGCAGCGTTACCGACAACTCTCAAAAGATGCAGGCTTTCACGGTATGTTTGGCTCCAGTCAGGTGATGCGAAATCTGTTTAATCAGATCAAAGTGATTGCTAAGGCGCAAGGGCCTGTCTTGATTATTGGTGAAAGCGGAACAGGTAAAGAGCTCGTTGCAAAGGCGATTCATGCTGAAAGTGACCGTGCTCACGGGCCTTTTTTAGCGGTGAACTGCGCCGGAATTCCTCAGGACTTATTGGAAAGTGAGTTTTTTGGTCATGCGGTGGGTGCATTTACGGGGGCAAAAGGCGCTCGCAAAGGTCTGTTGCAGGAGGCAAATGGCGGTACCTTATTGTTAGACGAGATAGGCGAAATGCCACTGACGTTACAAGCTAAACTGCTTAGAGCCCTTCAGGATGGTTCTATCCGTCCCGTGGGCCAAGACACAGAAGAGCATGTGGATGTCAGGGTGTTAGCTGCAACTCATCGCGATTTACAGTCCAAAGTCAGCGATGGCACTTTCAGAGAGGATCTATATTACCGGCTGGAAACCTTCAGTCTTAAGGTGCCAGCATTAAGGGAGCGTGAGGATGACTTGGAGGCGTTGGCAGCACGTTTTATGCAAACCTTGACGATCTCGCAGCAAAAGCCGATTCAGGGATTTAGCCAAGAAGCTTTGGTGTTGATCAAGTCCTATGAATTTCCGGGCAATGTCAGGGAATTGCAAAATGTAATTGAGCGAGCGGTGACCTTTTGCCGTCACACCTATATTCAAGTTGATGACCTACCCACACGGCTCCTTAAGCCGAGTCAGCCGTCTTTGCAAGAGAGCTCCCATCACGCAGGTATAGAACAGTCGCTTTTATCTGGATCCGTTTTGCCAACATTAGAGGAGTTGCAGCGGCGTTATATTCATTACGTACTCAACGAAGTGGATGGAAATAAACGCCGTGCAGCCGCATTGCTGGGAATTGGTCGAAGAACGCTGTATCGCTGGCTGGATGAGGATGAATAGCAAAGGTTTTTTTTCAATACCCTTTGCGGTAACATCTTGTTTAGAGATCGAATATTCGTAGAGAAAAACTGAGTGATCAGGCCATAGATGTTGGCGATGACAATCACTCAGTGATCAAGTGATCAGGAGAGGTCAAATGAGCGGGCGAGAATGGTATCTAGTGCAGTGTAAGCCCGGGGAGACCCTCAGAGCACAAGAAAATTTAGAAAACCAAGGGTACGAATGTTATCTGCCCTTTCATGAATGCGAAAAAATTCGAAACCGTAAGCGTGTTGTGTTGCAAGAGCCTCTGTTTCCTGGGTATCTGTTTATCTATCTCGATAAATCGATGGATAACTGGCAGCCCATACGTTCAACACGAGGTGTTTCAAGAATGGTGTCCTTTGGTGGATATCCTCTATCGGTTGATCAGAGGATTATCTTTGAACTGAAGCGCCGTTGTTCATCCATCCAAATGGCTCAGGCATTGGAGAAGGGGGAGTCCATCCGTATCACTGAAGGCGCTTTTAAAGAAATTGAAGCCATCTTTGAGTCATTTGATGGTGAAGAGCGCGTCGTTATTTTATTAAATGTGCTACATCAACAGCAAAAAATTACATTGCCCGTGACCAGTATCAAAAAAGTCTAAGATGTTGGGCTTTCTATTTTGAGTATTCATACTTTTCCGATGTTAAAAGGAGGTCATTATGATGACCGAAACGTTTGTAAACGCTAATGTTACCCCTATTAACAGTTTAAATACGCTTTCTCCTTTCGAAATTGCCCGTCTGCAGGATCGCAGTAATAACGGCTTGTACGCGTTATTTCGTCAATGCACGCTGGCTGTGTTGAACACTGGAAGTGAAATGGACAGTACGCGCCAAGTACTTGAGCGCTATCGTAATTATGACGTTAATATCAGCCAGAAGTATCGTGATTTGCAGTTGGAGCTCATCAATGCCCCTGCATCGGCGTTTGTCGATGGTGAGATTATTCAAGGGATACGGGAGCATTTGTTTTCCGTATTACGTGATTTGCTCTATATCCAAGACGATATTGAGAGTTGCTGTGATGGATTGAGTCAGTCGGAAACGATCAGCAATCATGTTTTTCATATATTGCGGCACGCTGGCGCAATTCGTCCTCGTATTAAGCCTGATATGGTGGTGTGTTGGGGCGGGCATTCGATTAGTCGTTTTGAGTACGAATACACGAAAAAAGTCGGCTATGAGCTAGGTCTGCGCAAGCTTAATATTTGCACGGGCTGTGGTCCTGGTGCCATGAAAGGGCCAATGAAAGGTGCGACCATTGCACATGCCAAGCAGCGTATGGACCGAGGTCGATACCTTGGCATCACCGAACCGGGCATTATCGCAGCTGAATCACCGAACCCGATTGTCAATGAATTGCTGATTATGCCGGATATCGAAAAGAGGCTTGAAGCATTTGTTCGTGTCGGACATGGGATTATTGTCTTTCCGGGTGGGGCAGGTACCGCAGAGGAAATTTTGTATATTCTGGGTATTTTGTTACGCGAAGAAAACGCGTCGATGCCTTTTCCTTTGATATTTACTGGGCCGGCGGGCAGTGAATCGTACTTCGATACGGTTGATAAATTTATTCGCACGACCCTCGGTGAACGTGCCGCTTCGTTTTACGAAATTATAGTCGACGATGCTCACTTAGTTGCGCAACGTATGCGTGAAGGTTTAAACGAAGTGACGCTTCATAGGCGCACGTATGGTGAGTCCTACCATTTCAATTGGCAATTAAAGATTCCGTATGAGTTGCAGTTGCCATTTGAGCCGACCCATGAAAATATGGCGAATCTTAATTTGTCGATGCATCAGCCTGACTATGAGTTGGCCGCCCAGTTACGACGTGCCTTGTCGGGTATTGTGGCTGGCAATGTCAAAGAGCCGGGCGTCAAAGCCATAGAGGAGTTTGGACCCTTCCAATTGACAGGAGATCCTCAGGTTATGGATGCATTGAATGAGTTGCTGAGTGCATTTGTTCAGCAGCGCCGTATGAAAATTAATCACGAAGACTACGTGCCTTGTTTTGCCTTGGCCCATCGTAGCTGAGCTTAAGGCGTCATTGAGTTTTGCTCATGCTTTGCTTTGCATCGTTTAACGCTTGCTCACGCAGCACTCGTCGCAACACTTTTCCGACAGGGCTGCGAGGAAGCGTTGTGCAAAACTCAATCGATTTAGGCACTTTGTAGCTGGTTAAGCGCTCTTTGCAATAGTCCCTGATTTGTTGTCCGCCCATTTTGGGGTGGCGGCTGATCACGAATAGCTTAATTTTTTCGCCAGTATGCTCATCAGGTAACCCAATCGCTGCACAGTCCTCAATCTCGGGCATGGCCTTAACAATATTTTCAATTTCCGTTGGATAGACCTTAAAGCCTGAGACATTAATAACCTCTTTGCTTCGGTCAACAATGCGCAACACGTTCTGCTCATTGAGCATGCCGATATCACCCGTTGCAAGCCAGCCGTGTCGTGTGATGACTTTGGCCGTTTCTTGCGGTTGTTGCCAGTATCCGGCCATGACCTGAGGGCCTCGAACTTCAATTTCCCCTATCTCACCGCGCGGGAGAATTTCGCCAAGTGGACCAACAACGCGCACTTGCGTCTGAGGTAACAAAGGTCCAGCTGTTCCAATCTGGACTTGATCTGGTAAATTGACACTGACAACAGGTGAGCATTCTGTGAGTCCATAGCCCTCTGCGATAGGGCATCCTGTGGTGACTTCCCATTGCTGTGCGAGGCTTGGGGTCAAGGCCATTCCACCCGAAATAGTGATGCGTAAGGCCTTAAAATTGACTTTTTTAAAATGCGAGTGCTGGAGTAGTGCTGAAAATAGAGGATTAATCCCTGAAAAAATTGTGGGTCTTTGCCGTTTAAACAGTTTGATTAAGCCTGAGATATCCCGTGGGTTGGGGACAAGTTCGGTGCGACAACCGATGCTGAATAATGACAAGGTCAGCATAAATGCGTAGACATGGTAGATAGGCAGAGGTTGTATTAGTCGCTCTTGTCCTTGCTGGGTATAGTGTCGCAGCAGTTCGTTTAATTGAGCCAAATTCGCGATTAAATTGCCGTGGGTCAGCATGGCACCTTTGGCAATACCTGTTGTGCCTCCAGTGTATTGTAATAGAGCGAGCTGATCGCTTGAGATTTCAATCGGTGTAAAGTCTTCAGCTCGAGCCATCTGCAACAGCTCCGGCAGCGAAATTGCATTGCTCAAATCGGGTGTACAATAGCGTAGTTTAAAATGCCTCAAGTAGGCATTGAGGAGCAAACGCTTTGGGTAGGCATGCAGGTCGGCAAGTTCGGTTAAGATCGTCCATCTCACTTGAGTATTTGGCAAAATCCTCTTTAAATCTTTTGCCAGCGGTGTAAACGCGACGAGGGCTTTGGCCCCGCTGTTAATCAACTGGTTTTCAAGTTCGTTTGATGTGTACAAAGGATTGGTGTTCACAACAACCAAACCTGCTTTGAGGGCACCAAATAAGACCACTGGATACTGAATGCTATTGGGGAGTTGAATGGCTATGCGATCACCCGGTTGAAGTTGGGTGTGCTGCTGTATCCATGCTGCAAAGCGTCTGGCTAGATTGTCGAGTGCAGTAAAGCTTAGCTCTGCCCCAAGATGAGAAAATGCAGGTTTTTCGGAAAATCTCAATACGACTTGATCAATGACTTGATTCAGGTTTTGATATTGAGTCTGAGGCTGATCGGTTATTGTTATCATGATTTCCTCTCCCATCGCTACATCAATTGTCGTACTTCAAGTCAAACTATGCAAATGCCTTACAGGAATACCCTCAATAAATATAACCATTTCACCGGTTTTATAACGATTCCAGTGTTCGTTGTTGGTTAAGGGCTCGGTTGCAATCACCGTGACGATGTCATTTGGTGTCGTGACCGCTTCAAAATTGACCGCTATTTCGCAATCGCTCAGACGGGCTTCTCCAAAAGGAGAGCGACGTGTGATCCAGGAAAGTTTACTTGTGCAGTAAGTAAACAGATGCGTTGACTCACTCAGTAGCATGTTGAAAACGCCTAATGCTCTGAGGGTTTCACAGCGAGCATGGACAAACTGAATAAGCGCGTCCATCGTGTCTGGAGGGGTAGGGAAATGATGGCGAATCTCACCAAGCAACCAACAAAATGCATACTCGCTGTCGGTTGTGCCAACCGGTTGATAGTAATTCAAAGGCCATGAAAATAGGACAGGGTCAAGCTGACCGTTATGTGCAAAGCACCATTGTCGTCCCCATAGCTCGCGGCTAAACGGGTGTGTGTTCTCTAAGCTAATATTGCCAACGTTGGCTTGCCGTATGTGACTAATAACAGTACAACTTTTGATGGGGTACTCGGCGATTAAGCGTGCAATTTTTGAATCAACACTGGGAGCAGGGTCATGGAAGGTTCTCAGTCCTTTACCTTCATAAAATGCGATACCCCAGCCGTCTTTGTGTGGCCCAGTGCCTCCTCCGCGTTGCATAAGTCCGGTAAAACTGAAGCAGATGTCTGTAGGTACATTTGCACTCATGCCTAATAGTTCACACATAGGTCAATTACTCTTGTTTTGTTAGGGTAATACGATCAGGGAGCGAGTCTATCAGTTGCATGGCGTTATCAATCATCAGCTCGCTAGATGAGTAGGTCGAGTGGTGCTCTGTGGGCTTAGGTCGTTCAGATACGTCTGCTGCCGATAATGCATCAGGTAAGGTGCGCTCACCGATAAAGTGTCCGTCATTATCGATTTGTAATTTCGCGCAACACAGGCGTCCATTGACCGTGCCGCCTTTCTCAATATGAAGGTGGTCGCAGATGATTTCACCTTCTAAGCGTCCGTTCACATAAATGGTTTTCGCAAAAATTTGTCCTGCAACTACACCGTTGCGACCGATGGAAATATCATCGGTAGAGTG
The DNA here is from genome assembly GCF_000585235.1 of Nitrincola nitratireducens. Taxonomy (NCBI): domain Bacteria; kingdom Pseudomonadati; phylum Pseudomonadota; class Gammaproteobacteria; order Oceanospirillales; family Oceanospirillaceae; genus Nitrincola; species Nitrincola nitratireducens. The sequence goes on from NZ_AONB01000001.1 coordinate 369,023, forward strand.
TAGGCTGCCTTCGAATGTGCCGTCAATATGCATTTTACCGCTGATGACAGTGTCACCATAAAAGCGATTTCCTTCAGCAATGATGGTTACTGCGGACCCGCCTGATTTAGCGGATATATGGCGCTTAATGATTCCCACGGAATATCCTCTACGGCGTTAAAAATATAATCAAAATTACTCAGTCCCCAACGTGCAAAAGGATAAGGGTCTAGAGGGGTGAGTAAGTGTCGCACTTCATAGTGTAAATGAGGGCCTGTGACACGCCCAGTTTTACCCACGGTCCCGATCAGTTGGCCTTTATGGACATATTGTCCCTGTGCGATCTTTATTTCATTTAAATGCGCATAAAAAGTTTTAAAGCCGAAATTATGCTGCAAGATGATGAGATTACCAAATCCTGAACCAGACTCCAAACCTGCACGCTCAACAATACCGTCTGCCGTGGCGTAAATGGGTGTTCCAATCGGTGAGGGGAAGTCGATGCCGTTGTGTTGTGAGCGACGTCGTGAAATTGGATGTACGCGTTCACCGAAGCCAGAACTGATTTTAGCCCCTTTAACGGGGAGGCCATTGGGTATTGAGTGTAATAGAAATAAACGTTGTAAGGCGGCTGCTTTCAGAAGGTCTGTGCGTTCCTCAGGAGAGGCAGGTTGTTCGGGTGAGGGTATAATGCCAAGGATTGATTCCATTTCATTTAAATCGGCATCAAGGCGAATCACTTCTTCTTCTAGCTGATACTTTTCATTTTCCAGCTGATACTTCTCATAAAACGTTTCAGTGAAGAGCTCGCTCAGCTCAATCAGGTTTTTCATATAAGATTGCTGAGTCCCAAGTGCTTCTATGTACTGCTCTTCAAGCATCAGTTTTTCTTGTGCGAGTCCGTTAAGGTGATCTCGGGTTTTTACAAGAAGAAGGTTTGAAACAAAAAAGCTTAAGGCCGAGAGGAGAAGAAAAAGCCCCACTAGGTATTTAGCGAGCTGATTGAGGGTGTACTGTTTTGACCCTCTCACGGTGGTGAGGGTGATAATTAACTTCTGACGCAAGCGAATAACCTAGACATAATAAAAGGCATAGCTCCATGAGCTATGCCGTACAATCAAGGCAGACGTATGTCCCTAATTCTGCCTCGAGTTTTTAGCGTGCTCGAGAGCTTGAGGCATTGCTTGAACGCTTTCCATTCGCTGGAGCGCGGCGCTTGCTTTTGTTGCCAGGTGCGCTGTTGCGATCAGTGCCTCTTTCCTTTCCATCTTCAACCCATGGGCGGATGTTTAGGGCTTGGCCACAAATGCGTGCACGCTTGAGTGTCTGTATTGTATCCGCTGTGATACCTGCAGGTAAGTCAACGGTGCTAAACATCTCGCTAATGTCGATACGTCCAATGTGTTGGCTTTCAACACCCGCTTCATTTGCGATGGCGCCAACAATATTGCCTGGCTTAACCCCGTGCTGATAGCCAACTCCAATCCAATAACGCTGCATTCCTTCTGAAGGGGCATCATTACGAGGTGCGCCGCGACGAGGTTTTTCGTCACGAAGGGATTCGCGAGGACGTCTTTCGCGTGCTGGAGCAGGCTCGCGCTCATCCATGAATAAAGGCTTATCGTTATACATAAGCTTCAGTGCGGCGGCTGCAATTTGCTCTGGAGTTAGCTCACCTGACTCAGTTAAGGTCTTAATTATTGAGGCAAACTGAGTTGCTTCGTTGCTTTCAGCGGCAGCAATTAATTGGCTTTGCAAACGTTGAACGCGTAGCTCATTGATCTGCTTGGCTGTTGGTAGCTCCAGCATTTCAATAGGCGAGCGTGTTGTGCGCTCAATTTGTTGCAACAGACGTTGTTCGCGAGGTGCAACAAACAGTACAGCATCTCCGTTACGACCAGCACGACCTGTACGACCAATACGGTGAATATAGGACTCGGCATCGTAGGGAATGTCGAAGTTGATAACGTGGGTAATACGCTCAACGTCTAAGCCACGAGCTACAACGTCTGTTGCTATAACGATATCTAAATCGCCACGCTTCAGTTTATCAACAACACGCTCACGCTGCGCTTGAGCGATATCGCCATGAAGTGCAAATGCCGGAAAGCCTGCGCGCGTTAATTGCTCTGCGACTTCTTCAGTCGCATTTTTGGTTCTGACGAAGACCAGTACGCCTTCATGCTCGCGAAGTTCGAGTAAGCGAGTTAGAGCCATGATTTTTGTCATGCCACGAACCGTCCAAACGCGTTGGCGAATGGTGCTGGCGGTAGCCGTTTGACTTGCAATCTTAACGACCGCTGGGTTGGTCAAGTAGTTATCCGCGATGCGACGAATCGCAGGTGGCATCGTTGCTGAAAAGAGTGCAATTTGGCGTTGAGCAGGGGTGTGCTCAAGGATCCATTCCACATCATCAATAAAGCCCATGCGCAGCATTTCGTCGGCTTCGTCTAGAACCAGCGTTTGCAGTTTGTCGAGTGCCAGCGTGCCACGACGGATATGGTCCATGACACGGCCAGGTGTGCCAATGACGACATGCGCACCGCGGCGAAGGCCACGCAGCTGCTCATCGTATCCTTGCCCACCGTAGATTGATAGGGTGCGGATACCGTTTAAATGCTTTGAGTACTTCTCGCACGCAGTGGCAACCTGAAGTGCAAGTTCACGCGTTGGTGCTAGGATCAGCAACTGCGGATGAGTTTTAGATGGATCAAGGCGTTGCAACAAAGGGAGTGCAAATGCCGCGGTTTTACCTGTACCTGTTTGAGCTTGGCCTAAGAGGTCGCGTCCTTCCAAAAGAGGAGGAATAGAGCCTTCTTGGATTGGGGATGGGGTTTCATACCCCACGTCGTTAAGTGCTTCAAGAATAGGTGTAGAGAGGCCCAAGTCACCAAAAGTGGTGGGGCGAATATCAGTATTCGACATGCTGTGATTTTTTACCTGGTAGAAGAGAGGTGTTTCGTGAAACGTGCCGCTCAGTTAGCTTAGCAAAGAGGCTGGCCGCACACATCAGCAGCAGTGCCTCAGAAAAGAGGTAGTATTCTACTTAAAGTAATTGTATTTGTCTATAGCCTCTGCGAATCATATTCATCTACTCGTTAAGGAAGGGTCTAAGTGCCTGCCCGATCATTCGTGCATCCGCTAATGCACGGTGCGGACGTTCTTGGATATCTAAGTGGCGATTTAACTGACTTTGCTGTTCGGGAGTTAAAAAGGAGTAAAACCCGCTGACTTTAAAACGCATGGGTTTAGAGGCTTTATCAAACAAACGTTGTAGCCACATGTAATCAAAGTCGGGTGCGTCAGAAATGACGACTTGATCGATCCCTAGGTTGAGTCTGTCACATGCGTCTTCGAGGCTGATGCCTTCTTTATCCAGCAGGTTACGTGAGATGTTATGAATCGATTCTGCATTACTATCCCAGTACTCCCAAGAGGCATCGGGCTTGATTAGAAAGCTGATCGATGTCTCTGGGTGCTGGGTGTCATACACGCCGATCTCAATCGGGTAGGATAAATCTGGATCGAGACCTGATGCCTCAATGTCAATCACTTGCATGCGTGAATAGCCTGTAGTTATATACACTTATTACTTTTTTGTCGGCGTTAGCTTATCATCAGCCGTTGGCGTAGTAACAACTTTTTAAAGTGGTTTTCCGTATTTTGTGTGGTGCCTTTGCTGTGCATCAAATGTTAACTTATTAGGATTGGTTTCTGTATGCAAACGATACAGTCAGATGCAGTAGTTAGTTTTTATTATACATTAAAAAATGAGCAGGGTGAGGAGCTTGAATCAAATCAAGGTCATACGCCGATGGCCTACTTGCACGGTCACAACAATATGATTCCTGGGCTGGAAGCCGCGATGGAAGGTCATGCCGTTGGGGACGAATTTACCGTGACCTTGTCGCCTGAAGAGGGTTACGGCGTGCGCGAAGAAGGGTTGGAAATGAAAGTGCCTGTTAAGCACCTGCAGGGCTTGCCGCAGGGCGCTAAAACCTGGAAGCCTGGGATGATTGCGCTGGTTGAAACCGATCAGGGTCGTCGCCATGTAACGGTTGTTAAAATGGGTCGTTTTATGATTACCGTTGACACCAATCATCCTTTGGCGGGTCAGACGTTGTCCTACGATATTAAAATCGAAGATATTCGCGCTGCTTCAGATGATGAAATCGCACATGGACATGCACATGGAGTCGGTGGTCACCACCATGATTGATACAGATGCGAAGGCATCTGGATTGGAGTTGGTAGGTTGGCGAGAGTGGGTCGCACTGCCTGAGCTTGGTGTATCAAGCTTGAAGTGTAAAGTCGATACGGGCGCGAGAACCTCTGCCTTGCATACGTTCCATATTGATGAATTTAAAAAGGACGGTCAGCGTTGGGTGAGGTTTGGTTTGCATCCCCAGCAAAAAAACACACAGCTTGAAGTGTGGTGTGAAGCGCCAGTGAGTGATGTGCGTCAGGTCACAGATTCCGGCGGGCATATGACGGAGCGCTATTTTATAGTGACACCTTTGTTAATAGGTTCGCATCGATTTGATGTTGAAATGTCCTTAACCAGCCGTGACAACATGTTATTTAGGATGTTATTAGGGCGGCAGGCCTTGAAGCGCATGTTTTGTGTCAACCCTGCAGCATCCTATCTGCAGGGTAGACCGAGTCTGTCTTAAGTTGGAGTTGCCTAGATGCCTTGGCTGTGAAAGGTTGCCATCGCATATTCAACGCGATCATCAGCCAAGCGGTGAGGCTTGCGGATTTTTTCGATGTGACGCAGTCTAGGCAGTAACCCCTTTCCGTTAGCAACTTGGATAGATAAACCGGGGCGGGCGTTCAACTCTAGTAGTTGAGCGCCTCGGCTTTTATCTAGAACAATGTCTGTTCCTATATAGCCCAAATTGCTCATCTCGTAACAGCGCGAAGCCAGTAATAGCATGTTTTTCCAGTCTGGAATTTTCAAGTCGCCGAGGGGCATTTTTGTATCTGGGTGCAGGGTGATTGGGTTGGAAAATTGAACTGCTTTGAGTCCTTGGCCAGTTGCGATGTCCAAGCCAACGCCGACTGCGCCCTGGTGCAGGTTTGCTTTGCCATCGGATGCGTGTGTGGCGAGCCTCAGCATTGCCATAACCGGATAGCCTCTAAAAACGATGATGCGGATGTCGGGTACACCTTCATGGGAGTAACCTTTGAAGGTGTCATCAAACTCGATTAAATCCTCAATAATAGCAACATCGGGTGCTCCGCGCAGTGAGTAGAGGCCTGCTAGTGTGTTGGTCAGATGACGACGTATATCTTCGATGCTAACTTCGGTGCCTGAGGATTTGATGAACTGATTGCCCTTGCGGCCGATGATGACCAGTATGCCCTTGCCGCCAGAGCCGCGTGAAGGTTTGATGGCAAAACCATTCAGATCCATAAGTCGGTCTTCTATGTGACCTATTTCATGCTGAGTTTTCACAACAAAGCGCAGTGTTGGCGTCGCTACGCCGTACTCTTCGGCAAGCAGTTTGGTTTTCAGTTTGTCATCAACCAAAGGGTAAAAGCGGCGAAGATTGTAGCGGCCGATAAAATCAACATTGCGACAGTTCATGCCTAAAATGCCGGCTTTGGCGAGCCTGAATGGACTGACCCAGTTCATGCTTTATCTTCCTCAATCATGGCTCTAAAGCGACGCAGTCAGATAGCTTGTACCCGGTATATTGTCCCATCAGCATGATAATGGCCAGAATGATCAGATTGAGTTCTGGGAAGTTGAAGCTCAAGTGGCCAGATAATGGCAACTGCATGAGTAGGTAGGCAAGTACCGCGACAAACAGGCTGCCACCGCCTTGCGTGACCACTTCGCGAGGGCCTTCCTCTTCCCAGAGGATCGACATGCGCTCAATGGTCCAAGCGATAATGATCATTGGGAAGAAGGTAATTGTCATGCCAGTGCTAAAGCCCAATTGGTAACCGACTAGGCTTAAGAATGAGACTAAAAATACAACCAATACCACCAGTGTTGCAATACGGGATACCAGCAGTAGATTGAGGCGTGAAAGGTAGGTACGTATGACCAGCCCCATGGCGACAATGCTAATAAAGCTAATTAAGCCAGTACCAGGGATGTTTGTAAAAATGCCAAGGCAATCAGAATGGGCATAAAGGTTCCAGATGTCTTTAAGCCCACAATAATGCGCATAAAGACGACAACCATGGCGCCAAGGGGGAGTAAGAACAAGAGTTTAAACATGCTTTGTTCTTCGATGGGTAGCGTGTGAACACCTAGCCATGCAAATCCTTGTCCTGCAAATTGAGTTTGCGCGAGCTCTAGCGCAGGCAGAGTCTGCTCTATCATCGAAAAGCTCACTCTGGAGTTTACCCCTCCGACCACATCGAGTAGCGAGTTTGAGCCACGTTGCCACAGTAAAATGTCTTCGGAGAGCCCTTGTTGCCCAGTGCTCGGGTCGAACACGAGCCAGCGGTCTTTTGCAAAAATTTCAATCACAGGGACGAGAGATTGCCGACGTCGAGCGTCTTCAAGTTGAAGCCCCATGGAAATGCGTGCTGGAATGCCAGCTTGATTTAAGAGTTTATCCATGACAATCACAGGCGGTTGGTTGGCTAAAAGAAGCCCTGTGTTTTGTCCAGGCTCAGGGTTGAGAAGTAAACGCATCAGCTCGCGAGTGAAACTCTCGGGCGAGCTGGATTTGCTCTGCGCCATTTCGATCACGTATTCGGCAGCGGTGGCTTCGGGGCCGTCCCAAAAAACGGGTTGGGGATTGGGGGTGACGTCGACAAGCTCAGTGTCTAGGTTTTTAGATCGAATCAGCTGCGCTTTGTAATAGAGTGTTTGCGCCCCATCAGCGGAGTTTTTTGACCATTCACCGCGCCGTCTTCCATCGTTTTCGATAATTGAAAATCCATAGCCTGGGGAGGCGGCCAGTTCGTTTAGAATTGCATATCCGGGCGGATTGTCGGGTAAGTCTAAGCTAGCAAGAACCGGCGCGTTTTGGGCATTAAAATCAACCCTTGCTTCAATCAGCCAGACTTTTTCTTGCTGTCCGGGTAGGAACGGAATGCCAAGTTGGACGTGTCTAAGTAGGGCTGTGCACAGCCCTGTAAAAATTAACAACGCAACGATTGTATAAAATGGAACTCGGGATACCATGCGGATACCTGTCTAAAAAGCCTGAGGTGCTCAGGCTTAAGGTGTGGTCTGATTAATGTTCAGTGGTGCAATATGTTGTTTGCTCACATCCACCACCATGAGGTCTCTTAGAATATTGCGTCCAATAAGTACAGGGAAGTCCAGATGGCTACGGTCGGTTAATGTGAACTCTGCCGTTTGCGAAATGTTACCCAGTGTAAAGCGCAGCTCAATCACGGGTCTGCGCTCGTAATCATCGGTAATTGACTGACTGATGCGGACTACACGAACAACTTGCCGTTCAAATGTGGCGTCGTCCCCCGTGGTGGGATGCACAAAGTCAAAGCGAACCCAGCGCTTTCCATCGCGTTCAAAAAAATTAATATTGCGTGCATCAATTGAAGAGGTTGTTGCACCTGTATCGATTCGAGCAGGTAGTACGACGTCCAGGTTTGCCAAATAAACGCGTTCAGCTTCACCGACCACTTGTTTTTCGAGGCCGCCAAGCACCAGTGTTCCTGAACTGCCTTGTGGTGGGCAGACCAAGCGTGGTTGGGGAGCGCACTTAGGTGGTTCCACATGGGTTTTGATGGTGTTGGTGAGCCGTTCAATCATGCTCTCAGATACGGCATCGTAAGACGATAGAATATGACTGACTGCAAGCTCTTGCTGTTCAGATAATGAAGAAATCTGATCAGATTGAGCGTCCAGCTTAGTATCAATCCTTTCAACAACACCTTCTTCGATGTACATGTGCCCGGGTGCACAAGCCGCCAATAAAGACGCAAGCGAGAGTGTTAACAGAGTGTGCCGAAAGTGCATCTAAAACTCCAATAGTGAGCAAAATTAAATTGCATAGATTTTACTCGAAAATTGAACCAGTTAAAAATCAATCCATGAATTGTTGCAAAAAATATTCTCGCATGGATGTTTTACGTGCGAAACGTTACTATTATCACTTAAAACTGGATGCGCTAATGCACAGGAATTTTTTCTAAAAACAGTTATAATATAAGTACGTTTAATACGTACTGTTCATACAAGGAGCTTTAAATGATAATTCAAGTCAATACCGATAGCAGTATCGAAGGCAATGAGGCCTTAAATGCCCACGTACAAGCCACTGTCGAAAAAGTTTTAGGGCGGTTTAGTGAAAAAGTTACCCGCATTGAAGTTCATCTTCACGATGAAAATGCCCATAAATCGGGTGACAATGATAAGCGTTGCAATATAGAAGCACGTGTATCAGGGTTACAGCCTATTGCGGTATCTGACCACGCCGACTCAACCGGTAAGGCGGTTAGCGGTGCATGCGAAAAAATGAAAAGCGCGCTCGAGAGCACATTGGGCCGCTTAGCAAATCACTAATCTTCATTGATTTGCGCCCCCGTCAGTCCATGTGACGGGGGTTGGCATGAATAAGAACCACTTAAAGTAACGCTTCAATCGCCTCGATTACTTCACGAGCGTCTGGTCGAGTTGTGCTAGGAAACGCCTGAACAACCTTACCGTCACGATCAATCAGATATTTGTAGAAATTCCATTTAGGTGCGTGGGTTTGTCTGGCAAGCTCTGCAAAAATTGGATGCACATCGGACCCTCGAACATTGATATGTGTGAACATATCAAATGTCACCCCAAAATTCTGGAAGCATACACGCGCTGTATCGGCTTCATCTTTTGATTCTTGTAAAAAACTATTAGATGGAAATCCAGCCAAAATAAGCCCACGGTCTTTATAACGCTGATGCAGCGCTTCGAGCGCTTCAAATTGCCCTGTAAAACCGCAGTGGCTCGCCGTATTAATAAAAAGTAAGGGCTGTCCTTGGTAGTGATCTTTAAGATGGACAATCTCGCTGGAATGTAATCGTTTTAGATCGTGCTTCAAAAGGGCATCAATCGTAGACGCTGGTTGTGCCGAAGAGGTTTGCGAAAACAACATGATACATCCTAAAAGTATATATTTAATGGTAGGCATGGTTTTACCTCATAGAGTCTTGAAGGTATTTACGGGTGAATGGGCATTTTGGATTCATTGTGCTTTTGTCTGTAAACAGTTTTGAATGACTGTCTTTAAAAGGGTGGCTAAACGCCTAACACCGGGGTGAGCGTATTCACCGTCACTTAAAATTAAGTAAATAGGGACCTCCCGTACAGCACCGCTCACCAAAGGAAGGGCTTTTAAGTTTCCTGCTTTAAGTGGCTGTGCAATTTTAAGCGTGGGGTACCATGCAAATCCTAATCCTTGGCAGGCACTTTTAATGGATGTGTGAACGCTGCTAAATGTCCAGCGTTGATGGGCGCCTAGCAGCCTGCATCGAGCCGTCTTGAGCCAGAATCCTTAACAACCAGTTGTCTATGACTTTTTAAATCATCTAGTGTTAAGGGGGCGTCATTGTGATGAAGAGGGTGTGAGGGGTGTGCAACCGCTAGAAACTGAATATTCAACAAAAAGTGTCCAGTAAATCCAGGTGGAACGTGCCCACCAATGACTAAGTCAGCTTCATGTCGTAACAGTGCTTCATCTGTGCCACTCAGCGCGCTTTCCACCAAGGTGATGCGAATCTGCGGATGTTCGCTCGCAAATGCATTTAGAACGGACAGCATCAAATCTTCAGGAAAAATAGTGTCCATGGCAATTCGAATTTCGGGTTCCCAGCCTTGTGTAAAATAATTGGCGAGTGTTTCGATGCGTTCAGCATTTTCCACTAATTGCCGCGCATGTCTTAGCAAGGCTTCACCTGGAGCGGTTAGGACGCTTTTCGGCCATCAATCTTAAACACGGCAACGCCCAGTGCTGATTCTAACTTTGAAATAGCGTAGCTAACCGCTGATTGACTTTTGCGAAGTGCTTCAGCGGCTTGTGCATAGCCACCTTCATCGACAACTGCGATTAACGTTTGCCATTGCTCCAACGTGACGTTCATGGGGTAAACCTATCAGTTTTTTCGATCATATTTAACAGTTTTTATGGGTTTATTATTCATATTATAGATCACATAATGCGCATACTGAACTCAAGGAGATACCTTAATGAAAACATTACTTCAAGTTAAAAGCAGTATTTTTGGTGATCAAGGGCAATCTGCACAATTGGGTGCTGTCCTAATTGAAAAGTGGAAAGCGGCATACCCTGAATCCGCTGTGGTCGTACGTGATCTGGTGGCAGACACTATCCCGCATTTTGATATGTCTGTTATTTCAGCGCTCATGACAGATGAAGCAGATCGTACAGATGAGCAGCGTGCTGTAGTGGCGCTCTCTGACGACTTGGTGAATGAAATTGCATCAGCCGATGCATTGATCATTTCGGCGCCTATGTACAACTTTGCAGTGCCATCTCAGCTTAAAGCTTGGGTGGATATGATTGCACGTAATGGTGTGACATTTAAATACACGGAAAATGGACCTGTTGGTTTGTTGGCAGACAAGCCTGTTTACATTTTGGCTACACGTGGTGGAATGTATAAAGATGCTGGATTGGACCATCAAGTACCTTGGTTGAAGCAAATTCTGGCATTTTTGGGGCTAACAAGTGTTCAAGTGATCTATGCTGAAGGCTTAAACATGGCTGAAAAAGAAGCCTCTCTCGCTGAGGCTCAGGAGATCATTGCGAGCATTTCAGTTTAAGCGCTAGGTTGGAGGAAACGATATGCAATTACGTTCAATCAAAAAGGTTATCAATGCTATTGATAGCCAAGACGGTGCAGGTGTTAAACTCAAACGCAGTCTTGGGCAGCGTCAAAATATGCGGATCGATCCGTTTTTGATGTTGGATATGTTTTCATCTGATAATCCTGATGACTATATTGCGGGGTTTCCTCCACATCCTCATCGTGGGTTTGAAACCGTCACTTATATGCTCGAAGGCAAAATGCTGCATAGAGATCATATGGGGAATGAAGGATTGTTGTGCTCTGGCGGCGTGCAATGGATGACAGCGGGTCGAGGTGTTATTCATGAAGAGCGCCCTCAGCAAGATCAAGGGTTAATGCGTGGGTTTCAGTTGTGGGTGAATTTGCCTGCAGCTGAAAAAATGAAGCCCGCAGCCTATCAAAATATAGACCCGGAAGAGGTGACTCGCTTTTCGTTTGAAGGTGGTACGGCGAATTTAGTTGCAGGTGCTCTGACCTTGGATGGAAAGGACTACCAAGGGCCTGTTGCAGGAATAGTGACCGCGCCTTTGTTTGTTGATCTGACGTTAACCGCTAACGCGACACTGGATGTTCCTGTGTCAGCAGAGCTTTCTGGGTTCATCTATGTGTTTGAAGGTAGAGCGAAAGTGGCCGATCAAGCACTGAGAATGCATGCAGCCTATGAATTAGATGCGGGGGATACGGTTCGTATAGAAGCAGGTGATCAAGGTGTACGCCTACTCTTGATTGCGGCAAAGCCTATCAATGAACCGATTGTGCAATATGGTCCGTTTGTGATGAACACGACGGCTGAGATTGAGCAAGCCTTGCAAGACTACAGAGATGGTGTGCTGGCTCAGTAGATACTTCAAAATTGTCAAGTCCAAAAGCATCAGGTAGACCATGTCTATGCTTGGTGCTTTTTTATTGGGAGTAGGGTGACCCTTTTGCTATATATCCACCTAGTTCTACTGTCACATCTTGTCTAGAGTTGTTGTATGCCCTCTTCACTTTGTAGATAATTCGCTTCGATTAAAGACTGCGAGCCTCTTTTAGTGATTCACGCAGTTTTTGACTGCAATTCAGTCTAGTTGATGCTAGATCTATGCTTTAACTTATTTTGATATTGAACTCGGTGATGTGAATGGCGGATTTGCACGGATACTTGAAACTCATGGTTGAGAAGAATGCATCCGATATTTTTTTTAGTAGTTACGCACGTATTCAAATCAAGATTAATGAAGTGATGCGTCCTGTCGGTGAAAAACGTCTGTCTCCGCTCACGGTTCGAGAGGCTATTTATAGTTTGATGACAGAGCGTCAAATCGAAGAGTTTGAGCGCGAATGGGAGATGAATTTTGCCTACTCTTTAGCCGGTGTTGGGCGCTTTCGCATTAATGTGTTTAAGCAAAGGGGCGATATCTCCTTTGTCATCCGTCATATTCGTAATCAAATTCCGTCCATTAGTGAGTTGAATTTACCGCTTATATTGGAAGACTTGGTGATGGAGCGCAGGGGGCTTGTGCTGTTGGTCGGTGCGACGGGGTCAGGTAAATCGACGTCTCTTGCCGCGATGGTTCAAAGTCGAAACATACGAACAACAGGGCATATATTAACCATAGAGGATCCTGTTGAGTATTTGTTCACTAATCAAAAGTCACTGATCAGTCAGCGAGAGGTAGGTATGGACACCCACTCCTACGCACATGGCTTAAAGAACGCATTACGTGAAGCTCCAGATATGATTGTTATTGGAGAAATTCGCGATAAAGAAACCATGTCACATGCTGTTCGTTATGCCGAGACAGGGCATTTATGCATATCCACCCTTCATGCAAATAACTCCTCCCAAGCCATCGAGCGAATTTTAAGTTTTTTTCCAGAGGCGGATGCGCGAAAGTTGCAGCTTGAATTGGCTCAAAACCTGAAAGCGATCGTTTCCTTGCGTTTGGTGAAAGGGATAGACGGTCAGCTAGTTCCAGCGTCGGAAGTGCTAATTAATTCACCTTACATTGCCAGCTTAATTAACCGTGGTGATTTAGGGAAAATTAAAGAGGCTGTTGAGCAGGGGGGAGATGGCTCTATGTTTACATTTGAAGACTCTCTGTTTGCACTCTACGAGGCCGGTAAAATTAGCTATGATGAGGCTGTTTACAATGCCGACTCGAAAAATAACATGGCCTTAAAGTTAAAGTTGTTGGGGCGTGAGCCTTAAGGTTTTAGCCGCGGTTCTTTTTTTCAACATTTACTTGAGCCAACGCCTGAGCTTCTGTTTCAAGCTTTGCGATGAGTTGTCTGATATTCATCATTTGCTGGGAAAGTGAGTGATCTTTATTGAGACGCTTAAGCACCATAAGCGCACCTCTGAACTTGTGCAACGCAACCCGTGGTCCATGATCCTCTGTTTGTTCCAATGCTTCTAGCAGCGTAATATCGACGCTGCAGCGCTTAAATCCCCGTTTTAAGTCCATTGCTAACGCGTAAGCCGTTGTCTGCTGAACTTGCTGGGCTTGATGTAATTGAGCAAGGATCTGAACGGACTCTCGGATCATCGCTCTGGCTTGCATGGCTGAGTTCCTATCACTGAAATACGTAATGTTGTTTGCCGATAAGGGAATATCCGATGGCTCAACACTTTCCAATGCGGTTAATTCGTCGAGTTTGTATCGATGCTTTTCACTTCTTTCGAGTTGAATAATCGTTTGCCAAATGCGCTTTAATGCACCAATTAGGCATAAGCGCAACGCAGGAGTCTGAAATAAGACGGGTAGGTTGAGCAAAATGTGTTCTATTCCACGTGTTTGGTCGAGGAGGTGTAAGATTTTGATGTGTCGTTCGCGACGTTCATCCTCTGCGTGCTGAACAGCAATCGCAGCAATTGTCATAATGCGACGCCGATCAATATCACAGCCGTGGTTTCAGTGGGACCCATCCAGTACCTTACGCAGTTGTAGCTAACGATTTAATCTTACTCTAGAGTGGAGTCATTAATGTAATGAAAAATTTATTAATTTTTTTAGAAATAAGGGTTGACGTAAAAAGGTCTTATACGTAATATATGCGCCACTTCAGCAAGCAACTTAACTTGCTGAAGTAGCACGAAAGTGCAGGCTGCGTCCCATTCGTCTAGTGGCCTAGGACACCGCCCTTTCACGGCGGTAACAGGGGTTCGAACCCCCTATGGGACGCCATCTCTTTTGAGATAGTGCGGGAATAGCTCAGTTGGTAGAGCACGACCTTGCCAAGGTCGGGGTCGCGAGTTCGAGTCTCGTTTCCCGCTCCAAAGTTTTAGAAGTAAATGCGCCACGTCCCATTCGTCTAGTGGCCTAGGACACCGCCCTTTCACGGCGGTAACAGGGGTTCGAACCCCCTATGGGACGCCATCTCTCTTGAGATAATGCGGGAATAGCTCAGTTGGTAGAGCACGACCTTGCCAAGGTCGGGGTCGCGAGTTCGAGTCTCGTTTCCCGCTCCAAAGTTTTAGATGTAAACATGTCACGTCCCATTCGTCTAGTGGCCTAGGACACCGCCCTTTCACGGCGGTAACAGGGGTTCGAACCCCCTATGGGACGCCATTTACTTCTATACTTCTATTTCATCCTTCATGTATTCAGTCCTGTTTCTTATTCTATTACGCATTTCAAATGCAAATGTCTGTTGCTTCGAATAATTAATTCAAAAAAATGGCGTTATCAGTCTTATCAGTCTTATCAGTCTTATCAGTCTTATCAGTTGTTCGGTGTATCGATTGAGAGGGTGGTGACCCCCTCAATCGATTCTGTTTGGTTTTTATGTGCTAATGCTAGCTCAATTTGAATTGCTGAACGCTTTGTTGTAGCTGAGCAGACAGGCTGGCCAGCTCTTGACTGGCCGCGGTGACCTGTGAAGCCGCAGAGGCTGTTTCCTCAATCGACTGTGAAACATTGTTGATGTTCTGGTTGATTTCTTCGGCAACGGAGGACTGCTGCTCAGCCGCTGTTGCGATTTGGGCATTCATGCTATCAATCGTCATAACGGCGGCTGTGATGGCTTGTAGGGCTTCTCCCGCTTGATTTGCCTGAACAACGCTTTGCTCGCCTTGGTGCTTACTGGTTTGCATCAGTGTCGCAGCCGAACTGGAGCTGTGTTGCAATTGACCAATGCGTTTGTGAATGTCTTCGGTCGATGATTGGGTGCGGCTGGCAAGGGATCTAACTTCATCCGCAACAACCGCAAACCCTCGCCCTTGATCGCCGGCGCGAGCGGCCTCAATGGCGGCATTCAGTGCAAGGAGATTGGTTTGTTCAGCAATCGATTGAATGACCTCCAGCACACTGCCAATTTGTTCGCTGTCTTTGACCAAGCCAGTCATGCTCTGCGAGGCTTGATCGATATTGGTGGCTAGGGTGTTAATAGCGCTCACTACGTCGGATACAATCCTCATGCCTTTGTCGGCCTCGTTGCGAGACGCATTCGCTGCGCTGGCCGCGGCGGTTGCATTTTTGGCAACATCGGCAACCGTGGCGGCCATTTCATTCATCGCCGTTGCGACTTGGGTCATTTCTGATTGCTGGAGTTGAACCTGTGCATTAGTTTGAGCGCTTGAGCTAGAGAGCTCCTCCGCCGCAGCGGTGACGTGTAAGGCAGCTTGAGTGATTTCACTCATGATGTTGCGCAAAGTGATAACCATGGATGAAAAGGCAGCCAATATGCTTGTATTGTCGCCAGATTTGAGTTGGATTTTAACAGTTAGATCGCCTGCCGCAACTCGGCGCACAATTTCATTGACTTCAGAGGGTTCGCCTCCAATCAGTCGCATAACGTAACGTGTAATGCTAAGGCCTGCGACCAATGCAATGATAAAGCCAAAGGCAACAATAATCGAAGTCAGTATGATGGCGTTTTTGGCGCTGCTGGTTGCCTGCTCGACAGTTGTATTGGCAATGCTCAGGTTTTGATCTGATAAATTGTCCAGTAAATCGCCAAGTGCTCTGGATGCTGGCAACATCGCATTATAGGCTTCTCTGTATTCTAAGTAAGGTGATAAGTAGTCACGTTGTGAGTTAGCTAAAACCATAGACTTCATACCAGTCTCCAGCGTTTCGTAGTGCTGTCGCCAGACACTAATCAATAGCTGTAATTGTTCGAAGTTTTGTTGTTCCTCTTGTGTGCTCTTGGGAATGCTGGCGTATTGGCTGATGAGTTTGTTGATTGTATTCCAAGAGTCTTGGCGAACCTCAAGGACGTCTTTAAGCGTGGTCTTAGCTTGATCAGAATACACAGTGTATCTAAGTACATCCAATGTTTGTGTACGAATACGCAGCCGTTCTACATTCAGTTGATTGAGCAAAGCCACGGATTGAAGACGGACTTCCCCAATGTTTGTTATGTCCTTACTCATGCTGAGTTCAGCACGTATTCCTAAGAAACCTACAATAAGCAGTATGATTGCAACACCCGAAAAGCTAGTGGCCAGTAAAGTGGTTAAGCGAATTTTTGGCATACAAAAACCTTTATAATTGTTTTACAAATCCATAGATATGCAATCAGCTGATCGAAGCTGAATGACGGAGTAAATTGATCATAGACCAAATGCTATTCGCTTTGCATCTTTATGTGAACTTTCCATTGGTTAGATTTGTTTTAAACTCGATCTATTTTTCTGTATTTAGAAAGCCCACAAGGTAGTTCCAGCTTTTCTGATCAGCTGATGCATGGTAAGCAACACCGCGTTCTGGGGATTGTGCGTCCGGTATCGCAAACGAATGCATCGCATGACCCAAATCCACAAATGTCCAATCAATATTCATTGTATTAAGGTAGGCGCGCGTGCGCTCAATATCCTCAATGGGGACCATAGGATCGGAAGCACCATTAAGGATGAGCAATGAAGCATTCTCTACAGAAGCAGGTGTTTTTGGGAAGTTTAATAAGCCGTGCAAACTCACGCCTCGTGTGACGTCCTCTACCCACAAAGTGCTCTGAATTGCGCACAACCCTCCTAGACAGTATCCCATCACGCTGACAGTGTCTGAGTGCGCATCTTGCTCAAGGGCGAATTTGGCAAAGTTGCGAAGTGTGTTCCGCAACTCTTCGTAATTGCTCAGTAGTCTGCTCATGGCATCGCTACGCTTCTCCAAGTCAGATAGATCCGTGCCTCCTCCAAATACATCGATAATCCAAACATTCCATCCCATGTGAGACATTCGTTGAGCTATCTCGCGCTCGAAATCAGTGATTCCTGCCCAAGTTGGGTAGAGTAAAAGGGTTTTTGAATTGCTCGTATTCTTTGCTTTTACGTATTGGTGGGAGAATTGGATGTTGTTTAGCGTTTGCGTGATGGCTTGTGTCATGGCTATTTCCTTTAATTAAGATACAAGAGTGTATCTATTTTGGAATGGTTTTGTAATAGATTGTTTGTTGTTCGATCAGTTTTAGACTAAAGTCTAGTAGGTGTCAAGATGCCCATATCCGATTTCAATTCATAAATCATATAATCTATTTGTAATTAATATATTGAAAAATATATAATTTTTTAAAATTATACGTGTGTTTTTTAGATTGAATATCAGCCTACAGAAACTAAGCCTTTTCTATTGACAGATCTTGTGAATCAACTCTAGAATAAAAATACACTACTGTATGTTTTTGAGGTTTAGGCAATGCAAGAGTCAGATCGTAAATTTGTACAAGCGGCAGGGCACGCGACGGCTTACTTTGAAGTGGGTACCGGTCCTGCATTGTTGTTGTTGCACGGTTCCGGGCCTGGCGTTTCGGGGTGGACGAATTGGGCGGGTGTGATGGATGAGCTCGCAACACGCTATCGAGTGGTTGTGCCTGATATTGCGGGCTTTGGTTTTACAGAGTTTAAAGATGACACGCATTAC
Organism: Nitrincola nitratireducens; assembly: GCF_000585235.1. Taxonomy (NCBI): domain Bacteria; kingdom Pseudomonadati; phylum Pseudomonadota; class Gammaproteobacteria; order Oceanospirillales; family Oceanospirillaceae; genus Nitrincola; species Nitrincola nitratireducens. Next base: position 386,632 of record NZ_AONB01000001.1, read on the forward strand.
GACATTAAATTCTGGGTGAACCACTTGGTCGAGTTTATGGATGCGGTTGGCATTGATAAGGCCTCTTTGGTTGGTAATTCATTCGGTGGGGCGATGGGGATAGGGCTCGCGCTGTTTAACCCCGAACGTTTAGATAAATTGGTTTTATTAGGAACACCTGCGGGTACCTTTACACAAACAAAAGGTTTGGCGGGTGCTTGGTTGTACGAGCCATCAGTCGACAATATGCGCGCCTTGATGGAATTGTTTCCGTACAACAAAGAGTTAATTACCGATGCACTGGTTCAGTCACGATATGAAGCCAGTGCGCGTCCCGGTGCACAAGATGCGCTACGCAAACTCCTGCCGAAGCCCAATGAAGAGGGTGAGACTCTGGTTAAGGGTTTCCCAGAAAAAGCACTCAAGAATATTCAAGCACCCACGTTGATTCTGCATGGTCGTGAAGATGGTGTTGTGCCTATGCAATGCGGGTTAACGCTGTTAGCGAACATACCCAACAGTGATTTGTTTGTCTTTGGACAGTGTGGTCATTGGGTTCAAACCGAGCAGCGCGCAAAGTTTTTGCAGCAAGTTTTTAACTTTATTGGCGAGTGATGTTATGAAACGTGATGTGTTGGAGCGCATTTTGTGGAGCCTCTCGGTGGACCGTTTTTCCAAGTCCAAGTTTAAAGAGGACCCAGAAAAGTACCTGAGTCGATTTCCACTCGCGCCTGAGGATGTGGAAATGATCCTCAGTTTTGATGTGAAAAAAATGCAAGAAATGGGTGTGAACCCGATGCTAACGATGGGGTACTGGATCGAAATGTCTCCTGATCGTCGCATGTCTTCTTATAACAAAAAGCTGGGCTCAGATGCTCAGTATTCCGCTTCAATTAAAGGGTGATCCCATGGCAGAAATAGTTGGTGGCTTTCTTGTCCTCATGATCCGGTGATGTTTGTTGCACCCGATGCACCTCCTGCTGAGCAAGCGAAAGCTGTCTGGGATGCATACGAAACCTGTGCAAAGCGCCTTGCCGAACTGGACGCCTCTACCGTCATTATTATCGGTAATGATCATTACATGTTGTTTGGAACAACCTGTTTGCCGCAATACTGCATTGCAACAGGGCATACCGAAGGGCCTTTGGATCAATTGCCAGGCTTAAAGAAAGAAGAAATACCCAATAACGAATCCTTGGCTCGCTATATTTCGAACGAAGGCAAGGCATCAGGGTTTGATTGGGCTGAAGCACGCTCCTTTACGACAGATCATTCCTTTTCAATTCCCTATCAGTTGATCGTAAAGCGCGCATCTGAAATCAAAGGCACAACCATTAAAGCGATTCCTGTTTACATTGCCAGTGCAGTGGATCCCTTTATCACAAAAGAGCGGTGCATTGAATTAGGGCGTCATTTGAACTCTGCGATAACACAGTTTCCAGATGCTGAGAAAGTGGCTGTTATCGGCAGTGGTGGTATTAGTCATTGGGTGGGGACTAAAGAGTCCGGTCGTGTGAATGAGGCATTTGATCGACAAGTGATTGAACACTGCTGTTCGATGCAGGTTGATGCGCTTGCCGCTTTAACCGATGACATGGTGTTAGAAAATGGCGGCAATGGTGCCATGGAGATTCGCAACTTTATCTGCGCGATGACCGCAATCGATGCCAAGCGTGGTCATTTAATTGAATACCAGCCTGTGCCGCAATGGGTGACAGGTTTGGGCTTTATAGAATTATGCGTGGAGTGAGTGCAAACATGGAAAAGGTATATCTATGCAAGCTCTCGGAGTTGGCCGAGAACCAAGTGAAAAAAATCGAGAATAAAGCCCATGGTGATATAGCGGTCTATAACCTTGGGGGGCAGGTGTATGCCACGGCTGATCTGTGTACACATGCCACCGCATCCTTAGCGGATGGGGATATCGAAGACGACATGATTGTATGCCCCGTTCATTGGGGGCAGTTCCATATTCCTACCGGAAAGGCGCAAGGGTTTCCCTGTGAGATAGATCTGCGCACCTATCCCGTTGAAATCGACGATGACGCGATTTATGCGTTGGTCGAAGTCGACGCCAATATGATTGCAAAAGGCTGAGGAGCGATTGAATGAGCAATATTATAAAAACCTTAGATGTCACTGAACGCTTAGACAATTTAAAGCAGGTTTGCGATCTGGACGAAGGGCGCATCGCGGGTGAGATTTTCTACAGCCAATCCATATACGAGCAGGAGTTAGAAAAGATCTTTGCACGCTGCTGGCTGTTTGTAGCCCATGAATCTCAATTGGTTAAGACAGGCGATTACATCACGACCACCATGGGTGAAGATGAAGTCATCGTTGTTCGCCAGAAAGATGGCTCCATTAAAGTCTTTTTAAATGCATGTCCTCATCGTGGCAATAAAGTGTGTTTTTCGGAGTCTGGAACAACGCGTGGATTTATTTGCAATTATCACGGTTGGTCATTCGATACCGCTGGAAACCTGGTTGGACAGCATGAGTCCGGCATTTATGAAGCCAGCGAGTTTGATAAGTCGAAATGGGGGCTGCGCGAAGTTGCAAAAGTAGACACCTATAAAGGTTTGGTTTTTGCGACCTTTGATCCCGAAAGCCCGAGCTTACAAGAATACCTAGGTCCTATGACGTGGTACTTGGATGCCTTATTTGATAACCAAGAGGGCGGAACTGAATTTGTTGGCGGCTGCATACGTTCCACGTATGAGTGCAACTGGAAAATCGCAGCTGAAAACTTCGTAGGCGATATTCTGCATGCGGGTTGGACGCATGACTCAGCCGCAAGAGCAATGCTCGGCGGTGCCGTTGCCAAAGTGAGTGATTTCGAAGAGTCCTACTCTGTGAACTGGAATGGCCATGGCTACGAGTTTGCGTTGGATACCGTTGGCAATGTCGCGGTTCTAGGGGAGAGTAAGCTGAATCGCTATATTCACACCATTAAACCGTCTGTCGCAGAGCGTTTGGGCGACTTCCGCTCTAACATGATTGCATCGGTTTCCTCTTGCACGATTTTCCCTAATTTCTCTTTCTTGCCGGGTCAGAATACGGTTCGTGTTTGGCAGCCAAGAGGCCCTAATAAAATAGAGTTGTTTACTTGGGTTGTTGTCAATAAATCAGCCCCGGACGACATCAAAGAAATGTGGCGTAAAGGCGCCATGATGACCTTTTCACCAACCGGCGTCTTTGAAATGGACGATGGTGAAAACTGGGAATATTGCACGAAAACAGCCAAAGGCCGAGTCACCGCTAAGCAAGATTTGTACGTCGGATTGGGCATGGATACCTTCATGGAAGAGACTCGCTTACCGGGCAATGTCTACCAAGGGCAACTTAACGAAGCCAATTCAAGAGCCTTCTATCAATATTGGTATGATCTCTTAAGTGCTCACACTTGGTCTGAAGTCCCCAACAGAAACAAAGGCAAGGTGGAGGCTGAATAATGTTTACTCAATCAGCAGCGTTAGAGAGCGTATCGCAGGATGTATTTTTTGAAGTGGCGGCGTTCCTGAATAAAGAAGCGCGCCTTTTGGATGAGGAGCGCTTTGAGGAGTGGCTCGGGCTTATTCATGAGGACATTCATTATTGGATGCCGGGTATTGAAAATCGCCGTCGCGAGAATCCCTTGAAGCAAGGTTTCTACGATAAAGACCATATGGCGTATTTTGATGACAGCCTGCGCGACTTGCAGCGTCGGGTGGCTCGTTTTCGTCAGCCTTCGGCTTGGGCAGAAAACCCTGCGACGCGCAATGTGCATCAGGTCAACAACCTTGAGGCTTTTATCGCGCAAGAGCCCAATACCTATGAGGTGTATTCCACCTTTACCAGTATTCGCAGCCGTGGCTTGGATGAAGAGTATGTGATTTACGGGCGTCGCTATGACACCTTGATCAGAACCGAGTCAGGTTTGAAGCTCTTAAAACGTCTGATCTTGATTCCGAACGCAACGCTCAGTTGTAAAAACATCAATACCTTCTTGTGAGTGAATTATGAGCGCATTGGAATCCAAAGTTGCATTCGTCTCTGGGGGCGCTGATGGGATAGGGCTGGCTGTTGTCGAGCGCTTTATCCAAGAAGGGGCTCGTGTTGCGGTCTTAGATATTAATCAAGAAAAGCTCGCAGCCCTTCAGGTGCAACACCCGGAGCGAGTCTGTACCGTTTGTGGTGATGTAACCTCCTATGAGGACAATCAAAAGGTCGTGGAGCTGGCTGTGCAGCGTTTTGGTCGACTGGATACCTTTGTTGGCAATGCTGCTATTTTTGACTACTTTGCCCCGTTAAGTCGCATTCAGTCTGAGCAATTGGCCAGCAGTTTTGATCGGCTATTCCGCGTCAACGTGCTGGGGTATATGAACGGTGTGAAGGCCTCATTAGACGCCTTAAAAGCCAGTCAGGGAAATATAGTATTGACGGTGTCCAACTCTGGTTTTTATCCAGGGGGCGGCGGCATTTTATACGTGACGTCAAAACATGCTGTGGTGGGGCTGATTAAACAGTTGGCCTATGAGTTAGCACCGGATATTCGTGTCAATGGTGTGTCACCGGGTGCTACGGATACTGAAATGAAGTCGGTTGAAGGCGTTTCGCGTAAGTCTCAGCCCCTGAATCATATCGACGGCTTCCATGAAAAAGCAGCGCAAGCAGTGCCCTTAAAGCGCATTGCTGCCCCTGCCGATCACACATCGCTTTACGTGCTCCTAGCGTCAAATGAACAATCTCCTATGACAACCGGATGTGTCATTCACAGTGATGGTGGCTGGATCGCCCGCTAGAGGAATGTCGAAATGAACGTGATTAAAACAATAAAACTGCCAATGATTGTTGCACCCATGTTTTTGGTATCGTCACCTGAATTGGTCATTGCAAGTTCAGAAAGCGGTCTGATAGGCAGTTTGCCCGCGCCCAATGCGCGTAATCCAGAGATACTCGATGGCTGGTTGGCGCAAATTAGTGAGCGTCTAAATCCACACCGATTACCCTGGTTGCTCAATATGATTGTGCATTCAACCTATGATCGTTTTGATGCAGAAATCGAACTGGTGAAAAAATACCAACCCTCGGTGGTATCTACCGCTTTAGGGTCTCCTGCACGTGTTATGGATGCTGTGAAAAGTTACGGTGGTGACGTGATCGCTGACGTGATTTCTCCCGCACTGGCTAAAAAAGCTGTGAAGGCGGGTGTAGACGGTTTGATTCTGGTCGTGAGTGGAGCCGGTGGTCATACCGGTAAATACAACCCCTTAGCATTCATTCAAGAAGTGCGGGAATTCTGGGATGGCCCATTAGGTGTGGCTGGCTGTATTTCGCATGGGCGCGATATTTTAGCCATGCAAGTCGCAGGTGCAGACTTCGTAGTGGCGGGGACGCGCTTTATCGCAGCAAAAGAAAGTTTTGCCAGTGACGCCTATAAAGCCATGCTGGTCGACTCTCGTATTGAAGACATTATAGAGACGACATCCGTCAGTGGTGTACCTGCGAATTGGATGAAAGGTAGTCTCGAAATGGCCAACATTGATCCAGGTTCAGCATCCACGGCCAAGATAGATTTCTCCGGTAATATCTCAACCGCGAATAAAGCTTGGAAAGACGTGTGGTCCGCAGGTCAGGGGGCCGGGAGCATCGTACAGGTTGAATCGACCGCTAGCATTGTCGAGTCCCTGTGCCATGAATACCGCAGCGCCATGAAAACACTTAATGACCTTTCTAGCGAGTACTTAAAAAATGTCTGATGCTTTGTATCACCAATTAGCCACTGAAATCCTGGATGCGCGCACTCGTGCCGTCGCGGTTTCTCCATTTTCAGCGCGTTACCCTGAACTTAATGTTGCCGATGCCTATGCCATACAGTCACGTGTAAATGCACATCACATCAACAGCGGAAAGCGCCTTGTTGGCTACAAAATAGGGCTCACGTCTAAAGCCGTACAGCAGCAGCTCGGAGTCAATGAGCCTGATTTTGGCGTCTTGTTCTCGGATATGGAGTTATGTGGACAGGATCGAGTCATGACTCAGGGGCTAATTTCGCCTAAAGCGGAAGGGGAGATCGGTTTTGTGTTTAAACGCGATCTGCTGCAGACCGATTTAACCTTTGCTGAGTTATTGGCCGCCATCGATTTTTTCGTGCCAGTGATTGAGATTGTCGATTCGGTGGTGAAGGACTGGAAGATTACGCTGGTCGATACCGTTGCTGATAATGCTTCTTCCGCCTTGTACATGTTAGGCGCAAAGACCTTCGATCCCCGAGGTGTCAATTTTGCGGAATTACGTCTAACGATTCACACCGCAAGCGGCGACGTTGAAGGCGTTGGTGCCGCCTGCCTTGGCAATCCTCTGTATGCTGCTTGGTGGTTAGCTCGCAAGATGGCTGAATTGGGCACGCCCATCAAAGCCGGTCAACTTGTGTTGTCAGGAGCGATGGCACCCATGGTGGCGATTCAGCCAGGCGATGAAATTCGATTTGACTTTAAAGGCTTGGATGTTTTAACACTGGTTGCTGAATAAAACATAAGACAACAATAATAAAGGTTATTGATATGGGTACAACTGTCTATGCTCAGATGCCTACGCCATCTGCGATTAAGCGTGAGTTAGGCGACGGCTCCTTTGTCGTTGAATCTGCAAATCCTCTTTTGCCTTTCGATCGCTGCGTGGGCGATTGGCTTGAAAAATGGGCAAAAAAACGTCCTGAACAACTCTATATTGCTGAGCGTGCAGGGGATGGCTGGCGCTCACTAAGCTACAAAGCGTTTCGAAATGCCGTGCGCTCAATTGCGCAAGGATTGATAGATCTTGATCTCCCGCAAGGGCGGCCCTTAATGATCATCTCAGGGAATTCAATTGATCATGCGTTAATGAAAATGGCAGCGATGTATATCGGTATTCCAGTGACGTCAGTCTCTGTGGCCTATTCATTAATGTCCAAATCGCATGACCGTTTGCTTGGAATCGTTGAGCGTCTGAAGCCGGTAGCGGTTTTTGCAGAAGATGGCGCGTTATTTCAAGCCGCTCTGAATGCCTGTGACGGTATTGCGGTGAAAATTGTATCGCGTGGGCAGGAGGCAGTGTCGAACACGATCCTGTTGGAAAGTTTGCTTAATTTGTCGCCAAGCGATGAAGTGGACACACGCTTTTCAAAGGTCACTCCAGACACGCATGCCAAGTATATGTTGACCTCTGGTTCAACTGGCCATCCGAAAGTGGTGGTGAACACCCAGCGTATGATGTGCTCAAACCAGCAGATGATTGCTCAGTGCTGGCCCTTTGTTGAGACACAGATACCCAGAGTGCTGGATTGGCTGCCCTGGAGTCATACCTTTGGTACCAATCACAACTTTAATTTGGTTCTGCGCAATGGCGGGTCGCTCTATATTGATGCGGGCAAGCCAGTGTCGGGTTTAATTGAAACGACGCTTCGTAATTTCAAAGAGATTAAGCCCAATTTGTTTTTTAATGTTCCTAAAGGCTATGAAGCGATTCTCGACCATTTGCGTCAGGATGATGAGCTCAAAAATATCTTTTTCTCCAGTTTAACCATGCTGTTTTACGCTGGCGCTGCGTTATCTAAGCCCGTATGGGATGAGCTTAAGTCTATGTGTGCAGAGACTGGACATGAGGTGTTCTTCACAACGGAGTGGGGAGCGACTGAAACAGCACCCGCCATTACAAATGTGCATTGGTATCTCGACAAGCCCGGCAATATTGGGATTCCGATGCCAGGTATGTCGATGCGATTTGTGCCCAACGGCTCGAAGTTAGAGCTCAGAATCAAGGGCCCAATCGTCTTTACCGAGTACCTTGATGATCCTGAGATTACCAAGCAAGCCTTCGATGAACTTGGCTATTACCGCATCGGTGATGCGGGGCGGTTGGCAAATCCTGACAATCCATCAGAGGGGATTATTTTTGATGGACGCGTTTCAGAAGACTTTAAATTAAGTACAGGAACTTGGGTCTGCGTGGCATCGGTTCGTGACTTGGTGCATAAGCACTTTGGTGCTTTGGTGTCGGACGTGGTTGTCACGGGACACGATCGTGATCATATAGGCCTGCTCGCGTTTCCAGGGGAGGCGTTACGTCGTTTAGCTGATGACGCGCAATCCCGTTTAACGGGGACCGATTTGATGTCTCTCCCATCTGTGCGTTCGGCGCTAAAAGACGCACTGGATAGCATGGCCAAACACGCAAAAGGCTCTTCTCAACGCGCCTGCTTATTAAGCCTGCTGGATGCACCGCCGTCTATTGATTTAGGCGAAATTACGGATAAAGGGAATCTGAATCAGCGCAAACTTTTAGAAACCCGCAGTGCGGATGTTGAGCGTCTATACGATGAAAAGGGCCATGAAAGCCTGATTAGTCTTTTGTAAATAAGTGAGTGAAATATGAGCAATAAACTTAAAGCGGTGATCATAGGTCCAGGCAACATCGGCACAGATCTACTCATGAAAATGCAGCGTTCAGAATGGATCGAACCTGTCTGGATGGTCGGTATAGACCCTGAATCGGAAGGCCTGAAACGCGCCAAAGAAATGGGCATTAAAGTCTGTGCAGAAGGGGTGGATGGCATCTTGTCGCACATAGTTGAAGACGATATTCGTGTTGCTTTCGATGCCACATCTGCCTACGTGCATGCTGAAAACAGTCGTAAGTTGAATGAGCTTGGCGTGATTATGATCGATTTAACGCCAGCGGCAATTGGTCCGTTTTGCATCCCACCTGTTAACTTGACGGATCATGCCAAAAACTTGGAAATGAACGTCAATATGGTGACCTGCGGTGGCCAAGCGACGATCCCGATGGTCGCCGCTGTTTCAAAGGTTCAGCCATTGACATATGGCGAAATCATTGCGACGGTGTCCTCACGTTCAGTGGGGCCAGGGACGCGTGTCAACATTGATGAGTTTACACGTACCACGGCTGGGGCTGTAGAAAAGGTAGGCGGTGCTAAACAGGGTAAAGCCATCATCATTATTAACCCAGCTGAGCCACCCTTAATGATGCGCGACACGGTGCATTGTTTGACTGAATCCGAACCAGATCAAGACGCTATTACCGAGTCGGTCCATGCGATGGTTAAAGAGGTGCAGAAATATGTACCGGGGTACCGATTGGTTAACGGGCCAGTGTTTGATGGAAATCGTGTGTCCATGTTTATGGAGGTGGAGGGCTTGGGTGACTTCCTACCTAAATATGCAGGCAACTTAGACATCATGACGGCTGCAGCACTGCGTACAGCGGAAATGTTCGCTGAAGAAGCCGCTGAAGGCAGCATTACACTACCCGCTCGCGGTTAACAGGAGAAAGTAAATGAATTTAGAAGGTAAGCAAGTCACCCTGCACGATATGAGTTTGCGTGATGGCATGCATGCAAAACGACACCAAATCAGCCTAGAGCAAATGGTCGCTGTTGCCTCTGCGATGGATGCGGCGGGGATGCCATTGATTGAAGTGACCCATGGTGATGGTCTTGGTGGCGCGTCGGTGAACTACGGTTTTCCAGCGCATACAGATGAAGCCTATTTAAAGGCGGTTGTGCCTCAGATGAAGCAGGCCAAAATTTCGGCCTTGCTCTTACCGGGTATCGGTACCGTTGACCACCTTAAAATGGCGCGCGATTGCGGTGTGCACACAATACGTGTTGCGACCCATTGCACCGAAGCCGATGTTTCTCAGCAGCACATTGGCATGGCGGCGAAAATGGGCATGGACACCGTCGGGTTTTTAATGATGGCACACATGATTACACCCGAAAAAGTGCTTGAGCAAGCTAAGTTAATGGTGAGTTACGGTGCAAATTGTATTTATTGCACAGACTCCGCAGGTTACATGCTCCCAGATGAAGTGAGTGCAAAAATTGGTTTGTTACGAGCCGAGTTACCCTCTGAAATAGAAATCGGCTTTCATGGTCACCACAACATGGGTATGGCGATTGCGAACTCCTTAGCTGCGATAGAAGCGGGTGCGGTGCGCATTGATGGATCGGTTGCGGGACTGGGTGCGGGGGCGGGCAATACTCCTTTGGAAATTTTGGTGGCTGTCTTAAATCGTATGGGCGCTGAAACCGGCATCGATCTCTATAAGATTATGGATGTGGCTGAAGACTTAGTCGTCCCGATGATGGATCAACCGATTCGTGTTGACCGTGATTCTTTAACGCTTGGTTATGCCGGAGTCTATAGCTCCTTCTTACTCTTTGCTCAGCGGGCTGAAAAGAAATATGGCGTGAGTGCGCGCGATATTCTGGTTGAGCTTGGTCGTCGTGGCACCGTCGGTGGGCAAGAGGACATGATTGAAGATTTGGCGCTGACCATGGCAAAAGCAAAGCAGGCCTGACGATGACCTATCATGTTGAGATACAGCCAGTTGGAAAACACTTTGAAGCAGACGCATCCGGAAGTGTTTTAGATGCCGCCTTAAAAGCAGGCATTATGCTCAAGCACGGATGCCGGGATGGTCGATGTGGAGACTGCCGCACACCCTTAATCTCAGGGCAAGTTGTCTATCCAGACGGCCTTGAACTGTCCAGTACTGATCAAAATGGGGAAACGCTGCTCACGTGCCAAGCACGCGCAACGACAGATCTAGTGATCGATGCACCAGAAGTCACTGAGTTTGAAGGCATTAGCATTCAAAAAGTGATTGGACGCATTATGGGCAAAGATCAAGTTGCAGATGATGTGGTTATTTTGGAGTGTATGCTGGCACCGGGCACGCAATTTAACTACTTGCCGGGTCAGTATGTGGATTTGACCCTTGCAACGGGCGTGACGCGCAGTTATTCAATGGCTAAGCGTTCGGCCGATGACGGTCGTATTGAGCTTCACATCCGACGAGTGAACGACGGACAGGCAACGCCTTACATCTTTGATGAGTTACAGGTTAAAAACAGGGTCACGTTGGAAGGTCCATTTGGGAGTTTTTATTTGAGGGAGTCCGATAGCCCGATGATATTACTGGCAAGTGGAACAGGCTTTGCACCGATTAAAGCCCTAATGGAGCAATTGATTGAGCGAGAAAATACGCGCCCAGTCCATTTGTATTGGGGAGGACGGCGTTTGCAGGATCTTTATCACAACGAACTTTGTCAGCAATGGCAAGCGGCACACCCTTGGTTCGATTATACGCCTGTGTTATCGGATGAGGTGTCCGGTGACTGGGTAGGACGAAGAGGGTTTGTGCATAGGGCTGTGATGGACGATTGTCAGGATCTTTCAGGCTATCAAGTCTATGCCTGTGGCGCCCCGATTGTGATTGAATCGGCCAAGAAGGATTTTGTCGAGTCGTGCGGATTGAAGCAGGATTCCTTTTTCGCGGATGCTTTTGTGTGAAAATTTGCCCTTAAGATACATAACTGTTTGTTATCGTGTGTGTATTTAAGGGAGTCATAAATTGTTAGGTCTTTTATCGAAAAAAATATTGTGATATTTGCTGTATTTCAATGTTTTGTTAGACAAAAGACCAGTTAACGATGAAGATTCATTATTGTAAAGTACAGTAGTGTATGTTAATTTTTAAAATCAGTAATAATAATAAACACGTGGAGTTACAGCCTATGAATAACCCAAAAAATAAACTCATCAAACTGGGTGTGGTACTGTCAGGCATCCTGATTGCCACAAGTACCATCGCCTCAGAAACGGTGACCTTGCGTTACAATCAGTGGTTTCCATCGCAACACTGGTCGCAAGCGGAAGGGTTGTACAAGTATTTTGAAGAAATTGAGCAGGTTACTGAGGGACGCGTAAAGATTCAGGCATCAGCTAAGCCTTTAGCGCCTCCTGCGCGTAACTATCAATCCGTTGTCAGTGGCATTGCGGATATTGCGTGGGGCCCTCACGGGTATAACCCAGGTGCCTTCCCGTTGACTGAAATGGTCGAATTTCCGTTCATGAACGAAAATGCGGGCATCAGTTCGGCGGCCTATCAACGCTTATTTGAGCAGTATTTGTCGGATGCGGGGATGCATAGTGATGTACACACCCTGGCCGTCCATGTAACGTCAGGTGGTAATCTGCACATGCGTCGCGATTCCGTCAAAACACCAGGTGATTTACGTGGGAAAAAGATTCGTGTGCAAACCAACGTTGTTGGTGATGCCCTTCGTACCCTAGGGGCTGTGCCCATCTCGGGATCTTTGTCGGAACTACGAGAGTTCTTGTCTCGCGGAATTATTGATGGAACGACTTTATCCGATGAGCTCTTAACAGGCTTTAAGGTCGATAATTACGTGAATCACATCACGCAAATACCGGGCGGGATTTTTACAAACAGTACATTTATCATCATGAATAAAGATAAATGGAATGCGATTAGCGAACGAGATCGTGAAGCGATCACGGCTATTTCAGGCGAAGCCTTGGCGGTTCGCATGGGAAGCTTATGGCATGAAAATGATCTGAAAGCCCGAGAGCAGTTAAAGGCGAATTTGGGTGATAACTACATTGTTTCAGGTGATGACCTTAACACAGCAATCGATGCTGCGTTTGAGCCTATCCGTGAAGCTTGGTTAGAAAAAGCCAGTGCAGCGGGTCTTGATGGCAGCGCACTTATTCAATTCTACGAAGAACAGATTGAAGCGCTTTCAAACTAAGCCTATTCCGTGCTCTATCGTTCGTAGAGCACGTCTTTTCTGTTTGAGGTTACCATGAAAATGTCGTTTTTAAGCTTTTTAGAGTATTTGTGTGCCAAAATTTCATTACTTGCCTTGATTATTATGGCAGGTATTACCTTCGTTGATGTATTTGGTCGAGTCGTATTCAACAGCCCTCTTGGTTTTGCCTATGAAGTCGTTGGAATATGCCTTGCCATTTCATTTTATGCAGGCTTGTACCATGTGCATAAAAAGCGTAAGCATATTCGGATTGATCTGTTAGAAAAAATATTTAATGGCAGAGCTGGACAGTTTATTTCTTGGTTATCCTACTTAGTGGAAATCGTATTTTTTACGGCTTTAGTTGTCATGATTTATCAGCAAACAATTGAATCTAAAAATTTCGGAGAAATATTTATGTTTCTCGGAATTGAAAAATGGACGGTCTTAGCCGTTATGTCGGTTTTGTCGGCTATTGCACTTACAAGCTTATTGGTCACCTTTCCTGACTCGCCGAGTGAAGTAAAAGAATAATTGGTTTATTTGAATTGAGGTAAAACAAATGGTGATGTCAATCGCGTTTGCTGTGTTACTGGTCATGCTGTTCTTACGTATTCCCATTGCAATCGCCACTGGATTGGTGGGTATATGTGGGTTGGCCTATTATCAGGGCTGGAGTGCAGCCTTCAGTCAATTGGGAATGATCGGAACTGAAACGGTGCTTTCCTATGAGTTTGCTGTTATTCCACTATTTATCTTGATGGGGAATATTATTAGCCGTTCGGGGTTGGCTGAAGAGTTATATAACGCGACTCATGCACTCGTTGGACACTTTAAAGGCGGGTTGGCGATCACCACGATTGGTGCTTCTGGTGGATTTAGTACCTTTTGCGGTTCCAGTTTTGCAACAGCAGCAACCATGACACGTATTGCCTACCCGTCAATGAAAAAGTATGGCTACAGTGATGGCTTGGCCACCGGATCTATTGCGGCAGGTGGCACATTGGGAATCCTGATTCCGCCCTCTATTGCACTGGTCTTCTATGGAATCATCACAGAAACAGATATTGGTAAGCTGTTTGTCGCTGGTGTAATTCCAGGCATTCTCGGTGTTTTATTTTACATTGCGGCTGTTTTGTATGTTGTTCATGTTAAAAAAGACAGTGCAGCAGGTTCGGAGGAAGTTCCGTTTCGAGAAAAGCTATTGGCGCTTAGACAGCTTTGGGCCTTTTCGCTATTAATCATTCTCGTGTTGGGGGGGATTTATTTTGGCTTCTTTTCACCAACGGAAGCGGCAGGCGTCGGTTCGGTCGGAGCGATAGCGATTACAATGATCCGTGGCCGTTTTACGTGGAAGAAACTTCGTGATGCTGTTGAGGATTCGGCTGCAACGACGGTTGCTTTAGTCGCGATCCTTATTGGATCATTGATTTTTGCAAACCTTGTGAATGTATCGAATTTGCCTTTTTACATCGTCAGTTGGATTGAAGGATTAAACCTAAGCCTGTTAGGTGTGATTTTAGTCATTATTCTAATTTACTTCATTTTAGGTGCTGTGCTGGAATCGATTTCAATGCTGCTGCTCACTGTGCCTGTGTTCTATCCAATTGTTTCAGGAATGGGCATGGATCTCATTTGGTTTGGCATTATTGTGGTGGTTGCAACTGAGATTAGTTTAATTACACCGCCGGTTGGCTTGAATGTCTTTGTCTTGAAGTCCGTTGTTCCTGATGTTGATCTTAAGGTGATTTTTAAGGGTGTGTTTCCATTTTTAATCGCGGACATATTCCGTTTAGCGCTGATTATCTTAGTGCCGGGCTTGTCTCTGTTCTTGGTTGAGCTCATGTAAGTGTGAGTCTGCTTATCTAAGTGTTCTTCTAGCCCTGCCTTTAACCCGCTGATGCGGGTTTTTTTATAAGGAAGTGCTAGTGCAGTAAAGATTAATGCGCGTGAGGACGAAAACGACAATCCAGCAGAGGGCAGTTGTCGCTTAAAAAGTCAGACAGTCGTTTCGCGCGTGCATTCTGATTGCTCAGGGAGTCGTTTGGGTGAAGCAAGGACGTGGCAATCATATAAGAGTAGACCAGGTAGGCAAGGTCGTTTGCTTGTTCTGCCGGGTGGGCAAGATCCACAAACAACTGCTCAATAAAGGCAATTCGATAGCGATCAACTTCGTCAACGGCCGCTCTTGCCATATCGTCTCGTCGAGCCCAAGCACGTAACGAAATCTCGATAGAGGCCGCTTCAAAAGACTTGTCCCCTTTGAGTGGCAGCAACATGAGCTCAACAAGCTGCTCTTTGCTTGAGAGTGACTTCTTCTTAAGGCCCGCAATCACGGCCTCCGTGGCTTTAAGGCGCCAACGGTCAAGTATGCCCTTGAGTAAGTCCTGGCGACTTTCAAAATGATAATAAAAGCTGCCGCGTGTAATTTTTAACTCTTTAGCAAGATTGTCAACACGAACCATGTCGATCCCTCCTGTGGAGAGCACATTCATAGCCGCATTGATCCAGTCGTTACGAGAAAGCCTTTGAGATGCCATAGCGATGTTTCTGATACCTGTCCTAGTTGATATTGCATAGCATCATAGCATTCGCGTGCGGTCAAGTTAACTGTCTTAAGAAAAATGAAATACGTTCCTATCTGTATGTTGGATTGCTTGCTTGCATATTCTTCCATCTGTTTATTAATACAATTTAATCATGATATTGGTTGTTAATGATAAGGGTTTTAATCACATAACATACAGATGTGTTTGTAAAATACATTACTGTATGTTAGATTTTAACAACTGCTGATGAGTTCTATTGCCGATCAACGTATCGATCTATAAATACCTTATCCAGTTACGTTTAAATGCTGATCAATAAATCTAAAAAAGATGGTAGTTAACATGAAACCAATACATAAATCCTGTCTTACGGTCGCTTTGGCTGCAGTTATTCCCAGTTTGAGTTATGCGGATGCAACGCTTTATGGATCATTTCGTTTAGGAATGTTCAAAACGGATGATCGTTCCGCTGTCCTAGACGACTACGCTAGCCGTATCGGCATTCGAGGCACGGTTGATTTAGGGTTAGACAATACCAAAGGGATTTTCAATTGGGAGCAGGGTTTAAGCCTGAACACAGGGGCTTTGGGGGGAGGGCGTTATGCTCATGTCGGAGCCAAAGGGGATTGGGGAACGTTGATGGGAGGTAAGTTTGACCATCCCACTTATGCGTATGTCGGGAATGTGAATGAGTTTGCAATGTCTGCCTTACCCACAGGACTGGATGTTGGCTATGTGGCAAATGGCAGTGATCCCAGAACGGGATTTCGTGCTGATCGTCGTGTCTCCAACTCAATTGGGTACATTTCTCCTAATCTGAATGGCCTTGAAGCCATGATTGTCGGCGTCTTTGCAGGAGAAACCTCGGGCAATGTGTTTGCCGGTCCCGCATCCACTCAAAAAGACAATGAAATTGATGGGTATAATTTGGGGGTTAAATACACCCTAAGCGATTTAACACTTGCAACCGCGTATGGAGCCGTAAAATCAGGAAAAGACGCACAGGGTATGTATGGTGTCGACTCAAATTTATGGGGAGTGGCTGCACGTTACCGTTTAAATAATTTTAGATTTGCGGCCAAATACGAGCAGTCGAAAGATAAAGTTCGTAATCTGACCGACAAAGGCTATGCCTTGAATGCGGGCTATGAACTCAATGGCTATGGTGCCTCCGTTGGTTTTGCTACCACTAAGCAGGATCAAGCCGACCGTGAGCGCTCCGCATCTGTAGAGCTGCATCGTCGTCTTGGGAATGCCGTTCTGGCCATTGGATACGTGAATTACAATGCTGCCGCTGTGAGTAATACCAACAGTTACAAGCAATACAATGATGAGCGGGCATTATTCCCAATCGTCGGCGGAAATGACACGGCCTATTTGACCTACCGTTTGCAGTTTTAATGATTTGATTTGGGTTGGAAATCAAATGATGAAAACTGATGTGTGAAGCAAACTTGATGATTGCACGGGCGTGATCTCAGGTATCCCCTTCTGCTTGAGACGTGCAATTGATTGGTGTTTGTTTTAACCCAAAGGCTTCCTTAGTGAAGCCTTTTGTGTGTTGTCGCCCATCTAGTGTTAATGGAGATGTATTTGTGTCAATCAAAACACATCTAAAACCCGATCACCTCATCCAACAAAGCTGAAATTTCATGACATGCAAAGTCAGGTTCTAAATAACGCTCCAAATGCGCATCGACAAAGGTTAAAAAGAGTTTAGCCGTTTTGCTGATTCGGCGGTCGCGTCGAACAATAAAGTGCCAGTGACTTTCAATAGGCAGGGATTCAACAGGCAGAATTGCGATGCCTTTTTGGCCTTCAGGAATGACGTGTTGTGAGATCACAGCCACTCCCATTGAGGCTTCAACGGCCACACGAATCGCGTCATTACTGGCAATTTGCATGCTTTTGGTTAATTGAATACCTTGGGTGCGCAGCCAGCTGTCGAATAGCATGCGTGTTGCTGAGCCAGGCTCTCTTAGTAAAAATCGTTCCTGAGTCAGCTCTTTAAGCGAAACTTGACTACGCTTATGAAACGGATGATGTGTGGGTGCAATGAGCACCAGTGGATTGCGTAGGAAGCGAGCGGCGGCGGCATGCTCCAGTGATGGAGGGTGGCTAAAAATATAGATATCGTCCAGTTGTTGGTTAAAACGTGTCAGCATTTGTGCGCGATTGCCGATTTCCAATGTGATGTCGACGTCTGGAAAAGATTGGCTGAACGGGCCGAGCAGCTTGGGTAGCACGTATTGTGCCGTGTTGACCATGGCGATACTTAAGCGTCCTTGGTGGCCAAGTTGTAACTCACTGAGCGTGTCATCCAGCTCTTGGAAGCGTCCGAGTAGTTCTTGGCACGCATTGTAGAGCGCAAGGCCTGCATCGGTCATTTGTAATTGGCCTTTGTGACTGACAAGTAAAGGCTCACCGACGGTTTCATTAAGGCGCTTAAGCTGCAAGGACACCGTGGGTTGCGTGAGGTGGAGGCGGCGTGCTGCTTCGCTGATGTTGCCTGCACGTACAACCGCAACATAGACCTCAAGCAGCCGGAAAGTAAGATGACGAAGGTTCATGCTCAATCTCCATGTATAGATAATTATCTATAATAGGGTATTGGTTTTTTAATTAGTATAAATATTTTTAGTCAGCGACAATGCGCCATCTTTAACCCGAGTTAGGAGTAAAATGTCGTGCCGGATATCGTCGTGATGTTTTTTGTATTGGGCTTGGTGGCTGGACTCATCAAGTCTGACTTAGTGGTGCCCAAAGCCGCCTATGATTTGCTGAGTCTAATGCTGATGCTCACCATTGGCTTAAAAGGGGGCTTTGCCCTTTACGGCGAGTTTCGCGTATCCATCTTACCTGAGCTGCTGTTATTGATGGTGGTGGGCGGTCTTATTCCCCTTGTTTTAGTGCCTGTCCTTCGTTTTGCTGTTCAGCTTTCCAAGGCGAATGCGATCAGCTTGTCGGCACACTACGGTTCCGTGAGTGCGGGTACGTTTGCGGTTGCATTGGCGTATATTCAAACACATCAGCTCGCCGTTGGTGCTGAAGTCACCCTCTATCTAGTCGCATTAGAGTTGCCTGCGATAGTGGTTGCCGTATTTTTATACCGTCGACATAATCAAGGCAGCCAAGGTGCAGTGAGCAGCAGTGTATGGCATGAGGCGTTTGCAAACCGAGGGGTTGTTTTACTCGTTGGCGGTCTGTTAATTGGCTATCTTTATGGGCCAGAGCAGGGCGTTGCAGTGACCGGTCTGTTAACTCAGGGCTTTCATGTGGTGTTAGCACTGTTTTTGCTGGACATGGGCCTTACCGCCGCTTTATCCTTACGTCCCTTTCCAAAATCCTCTTGGCGTTTGGCGCTGTTTGCGCTGTTAATCCCTTTTGCATTGGCATTCGTAGGGGTATTGGTTGGTAAAACCTTACAGCTACCCGAGGGGTCTACGCTGATTATAGCTAGCTTGTTTGCCAGTGCCTCGTATATTGCCGCACCCGCCATTATTCGTAATGTTATACCGGATGCCGATATGGGCTTGGCCATGTTTGCGGCATTAGGCATGACCTTTCCGATGAATGTGATTTTGGGAATACCGCTCTATCATCAATGGCTACAGTGGATGTATTAGATCAATATGTTTTAGCTGAGTCCTTGAAAAATCGGTTTTAGAACCCACTATAAAGACTTTATTCATCAAGGATATCCTATGGCGAATGCATTAGTACTTGAAGATCTAAACAAAACTTACGCAAATGGATTTGTCGCCCTTAAAGGGATATCGCTTGAGGTAAAAGAAGGTGACTTTTTTGCCCTGCTGGGGCCGAACGGTGCTGGCAAGTCGACAACGCTGGGGATTGTTTCATCTCTGGTGAATAAAACCTCTGGGCGCGTCAAAATTTTTGGTTTTGATTTAGAAACACAAACCGCCGATGCCAAAAAAATGCTGGGTGTGGTTCCGCAGGAATTTAACTTTAATGCCTTTGAAAAGGTCATCGACATCGTCGTGACTCAAGCAGGCTTTTACGGCATCCCTAAGCGCATCGCCACCGAGCGTGCTGAGTTCTATTTGCGAAAGCTGGGTCTGTGGGAAAAGAAAAACCAAAGTGCCCGTATGCTCTCGGGGGGAATGAAGCGACGTTTAATGATTGCCCGAGCCTTGGTTCATGAGCCTAAGTTGCTGATTCTTGATGAGCCGACGGCGGGCGTTGATATTGAGCTGCGACGCTCAATGTGGGAGTTCCTGCGTGAAATTAATGCGCAGGGCACCACCATTATTTTGACCACTCATTATTTGGAAGAAGCCGAGTCCTTGTGTCGTAACATTGCGATCATTGATAAAGGCAACATCATTGAAAACACCAGCATGCGCAGCCTACTGCTAAAGCTGAACACCGAGACGTTTATTCTGGACCTGAAGGATGAGCTACCCGATGCCTTGGCAATCAGTGGCTATGCGTTGCGCCAGATAGATGCGCGCACAATAGAGGTCGATGTTGATAAAAACACCGGGTTAAATCGTGTTTTTCAGCAGTTGGCCGATCAAGGTGTAGAAGTGATGAGTATGCGCAATAAATCCAATCGTTTGGAAGAGTTGTTTGTGTCATTGGTCGAAAAGAATTTAGAAATGAAGGAGCTCGCATGAGAGGTCAGTTGCTGTTCACTGCGTTCTGGACCATCTTGACGAAAGAAGTTCGTCGTTTTACGCGAATATGGGTGCAAACTCTGCTGCCCCCTGCGATTACAATGACCTTGTATTTTATTATTTTTGGTAATCTGATTGGCTCGCGCATTGGTGATATGGGTGGTTTTGCCTATATGGAATACATTGCGCCGGGGTTAATCATGATGTCCGTTATTACCAACTCCTACGGCAATGTTGTGTCATCCTTTTTTGGTACAAAATTTCAACGGAACATTGAAGAGCTGCTCGTGGCGCCCATACCCAATTGGGTGATCCTGGCTGGTTATGTGGCAGGGGGAGCCGCCCGTGGTTTGGCAGTGGGGGTGATCGTTACGCTTCTATCCTTGTTTTTTACGAATCTCTCGATACATCACTTTTTTATTACGCTCAGTACCGTTATCTTGACGGCCATTGTCTTTTCATTAGGCGGCTTTATTAATGCGGTGTATGCCAATACATTTGATGATATTTCGATTGTTCCGACGTTTATCCTAACGCCCTTAACCTATTTGGGGGGTGTCTTTTACTCTATTGCCTTGTTACCTGGCTTCTGGCAGACCGTTTCTCAATTTAATCCTATACTCTATATGGTGAACAGTTTCCGCTATGGATTATTGGGTGTCAGTGATATTAATATCGGTTTTGCCTTTATGATGATTATTGGCTTTATTCTAGTGTTAGCTGCGTTTGCGATGCATTTGTTGAATACGGGTAAGGGGATTCGTCACTGATGAGCGATCATGAAATCATTAAGCAGTCTCCTTTAGGGCAGGGTACGGCCTATGTTAATACCTATGACCCTAGCTTACTCTACCCCATTTCGCGCCAAATCAGTTGGGATGAAAAGGGCGTGAATCGGGCCTCTTTACCTTTTAGAGGCGTGGATATTTGGAATGCATTCGAGGTGTCTTGGTTAAACCCTAAGGGTAAGCCGATTGTAAGGATTGCCGAGTTTCGGATACCGTCGCATTCGCCCAATATCATTGAATCGAAATCCTTTAAGTTGTATTTGAACTCATTCAATTTAACGTGTTTTGCCTCTGAGTCGGATGTTGTGGCGCTGATGCGCAGGGATTTATCTGCCGCTGCTGGCGCGACCGTGCAGGTGCAGCTTAGTAAACTCGATGCTGCTCCGCCCTTTGAGCGCTTTCAAGGGGAGTGTTTAGATGAGCTTGACGTTGAGGTCACGCATTATCAACCCAACCCTCAGCTGTTACGTGCCGGATCACGCATTGTCGATGAAAGCCTGTACAGTCATCTATTGAAGTCGAACTGCCCGGTCACGGGGCAGCCTGACTGGGCCAGTATACAAATTCGTTATAAGGGCCCCGCGCTGGACAGGGCAGGTCTGCTCGCTTACCTCATTTCCTATCGTGAAAAAGGGGACTTTCATGAGCAGTGTGTTGAAACTATATTTATGGATATATGGCAGCAGTGCAAACCACAAAAGCTAACCGTGTATGCACGTTATGTGCGACGTGGAGGGCTGGATATTAATCCTTACCGTTCTAGCTTAGACAGTTTGCCAAGAAACTGCCGTTTATCGCGCCAATAATTGATGAGGTGTATATGCAAGCGCTCGATCTACTGTTAACGCGTGTGTCTTCGCCGGTATTAGATGAGCCAGCGCCAACACCCGAACAACTGGATTTGATTTTTCGTGCAGCGTTTAGAGCACCGGATCACGGTGGTTTACGTCCCTATCGTTTTTTGCAGATTGAAGGGCAGGGGCGTGAGCGCTTAGGAAAGGTGTTCGTTGAAGCGGCGCGTATCGAGAATCCAGCAATTACCGATGCCGAGTTGGATAAGCTGGCGGGGAATCCTTTGCGAGCGCCTATGATTCTAGTGGCGATTGCCTGTTTACAAGATCACCCGAAGGTTCCCTTAATCGAGCAGCAAATTACGGCAGGCTGTGCGGCGCACAGTATGATTTTGGCCGCCTTTGCTCAAGGGGTCGACTCAATATGGCGCAGTGGGGCAATGGCCTTTAATCGCGATGTGCATCGCCTTTTGGGACTTGAGGCGAACGAAGAAATCATAGGGTTTATTTACATGGGAAAAGCACGGAAACATCGTGTGGTTCCTTGTCCTTCACCCGGAGAGTTTGTTCAACGTTGGGGGCATGCATGAATAATAAACAAGTCGCTGCTTTTTTTGACGAGATTAAAGCGCAAATCCCGTTAATCAACGCCATGGAGTTGCAAGATTTGCTGTATGACGGGCATGGTTTGAGTCTGCGTGCGCCCTTATCACCGAATATTAATGATAAAGGTACGGGCTTTGGCGGTTCCTTAGCGGCTCTGGCAACCTTGTCCGGTTGGTGTTTAACCAGCCTTTACGCCCGAGATGCCAATTTACAGGCTGGGGTGGTGATTGCCGAAAGTCATATACGCTATCTTGCACCGGTGACCAGTCACTTCACGGCAAATGTTAACCTGCCCAGTGCTGATGTTTGCAAAGCCTTTATTCGTGATCTTCGTGATCAAGGTAAAGCTAAGTGGACATTAGATGTCGATATTTACGATGCGAAGGGGCACGCGCTGAGTTTAATTGGAACCTACGTGGCGCGCATGCCCACTTAATACTGTTGAGTTTAAGGGGTGACGCGTGTTACCCGCTCAATCACGATGTTGTCAGACGGGACATTCTGATGCATGCCTTTACGCTGGGTCGAAACACGCTCAATCTGATCCACAACGTCCATGCCTTTTACGACCTCACCAAAGACCGCGTAGCCAAAGCGACCTGGTGCGCCATTCAAGTTTGGATTGTTGGCGGTATTAATAAAAAACTGCGACGTGGCACTGTGCGGTGCATTGGTACGAGCCATGGCGATGGTTCCGCGTTGGTTGGCGATCCCATTTTCTGACTCATTTTGCACAGCGGCATTTGTTGCTTTTTGCTGCATTTGCTCGTTAAAACCGCCGCCTTGAATCATAAAGCCAGGAATGACTCGATGGAAAATGAGGCCGTTGTAATAACCTGCATCGACATAAGCCAAAAAATTGGCCACGGTTAAGGGTGAGCGTTCATCGTATAATTGTATCTCGATTGCGCCTTTGTTGGTTTCCATAAGGACCGTGTGTCCGCTTGGGTAATAGACGCAAAGCTCACGAGACAAAGGGTTGAGAGTGCAAAAAATAGCTTCCGCATATAAAAATACCTTAATTCCTTATACATTAAATCGGTTCATTTCGCTGTGCAGTTGTTCAGCCAGTTGCGACAGGGCATTGGTTGCCTCTGTTGATTGTCCGACATGCTCAGCCGATTGATCCGCAATGTCTTTAATACCGTGTATGTTTTGGTTAATTTCTTTTGCAACGGCGGATTGTTCTTCCGTGGCCGTTGCAATGTGTTGAATCATATCATGAGCCGCATGCACTAGGGCGAGAATTTCGTCCAAAGCCACGTTGGCTTTTTCAGAACTTTCGAGTGTCGACTCAGTGTGCTCGACACTTTGGTTGATCGCGGACACCGCCTGCTCAGCCCGTGATTGCAGTTGATTAATGACGGATTGAATTTCATTGGTGGACTCTTCCGTGCGTCTTGCAAGTCCACGAACCTCATCGGCTACAACGGCAAATCCACGTCCACTGTCGCCAGCCCGAGCGGCTTCAATGGAGGCGTTGAGCGCAAGCAGGTTGGTTTGCGAGGCAACATCACGAATCACCTGCAGCACGCTACCAATCGTATCGCTGTCGGATTTTAGGTTTTGAATAATTTCGGCAGCTTTTGAAATTTCGTCAGAAAGCTTATGCATGGACGCAACAGAGGATGAAACAATATTGCCACCGATTTTGGCTTTCTCACTGGCATGAACAATTTGATCTGCCGCTGACTGTGCGCTGCGAGCCACTTCCTCAACGGTGGCCGCCATTTCATTAATGGCGGTTGCGGCGTTATCTAATTGAGAGGATTGGTACTTAACCCCTCTGTCGGTTTCTTGGCTGATTTGGCTCAGCTCTGTGGCAGAGGACGCCAGTGTTTCCGAGTTGGTTTTGATACGATCAATGGTGCCAGAGAGGCTTTTGCGCATGGCTTCAATTGAACCCAGTAAGCTGGACTCTTGGTGTTTTGAAATGGGTATCGTGACGGTTAAGTCACCTTGAGCGACACGTCTGACAACACTGGCAGCAAAGGTTGGATCGCCCCCGAGTGTTTGTACAATTGAACGGACGATAAGTAAGCCGATCGCGGTTGCAGCGATGACAATGAATAAAAAGAAAAAAAGCAAAATCCAAACCGTTTTTTGAACAGGGCGCATTGCCTCGCTGGCCTTGACCTCAAGTACTAATCCCCAGCCGAGGACAGGAATCGGGATATAACTGCCGACCACCTCCTCATTGGCCCCGTTTAAATAGCGACCAGACCCCGCCATCATCTGTGCTATGGCTTCGCTGGCTTGAGACGTAATGGCACGACTGGTATCGGCCATGGATCGAGAGGGTGTGAGCAGTTGTCCATCGGTATTAATTAAATAAATATCCACTTGAGGGTCTTGGTTGAGTTCTCGCACACGGTTGATCAAGGTATCAAGCGTTACGGCTCCGCGCATGACGGATACAATTTGATTGTTTTTATAGATGGGGACCGCAACGGTGCTGACCTGATTTCCTGTAGCCCTTGAAATGACGGGCTGTGAAAAGACGTCTCGACCGGAAATTGCTTGCTTAAACCAATCGCGGTCAGGAACCGAAAAGGCTTGAGCTTCACTCAGAGGTAATATATTGGCGCGGTTTTGGCTATACGAAACGCCTGAAGTACCTAAACCTTGAGGCGAGACAACAAAAATGGTGTCATAAAACCCCTGAACCTGTGCTGTTTGCTGCAGCAAATGGTTGGTTGCATCGAAGTCTCCCTCAATAACGGGAGTGAGTCGCGCTAAAAACCGCATTTCGTCTTGCCGTGCGTCAAGCCAGTCGATAAAACTTTGCGCGTAGCGTTCGCCTTGTCCTGCCAGTTGATTGATGATCATTTGTGTATGTGATCGGTAGTATTGGCTGAAAACAGTGGCGGCAATCAGGCAAACCGACGTGATCACAATCCCTAAAATCATTAGCGTCAGTTTTTTGCCAAAGGAAAGTCTGGGTGAGGCAGTAGATTGGGCGGTCATGGACAGGTGCTCCGAAAAGCAAAGTTAAATTCTAATTGTTATCTGATCTTGATCTTAAATGAAGGCTTGCGTGTTGGGTATCCACCTTGAGTTTAATACCTATGTACTTGAACCATTCGCCAATGACGGTGCGTACACCTAAGAAAAGGAGTTCTCAATGAATCGCTGTGTACGTATGAGACGATGGCAAAGATCGTTTATGTTTATTTTACTCACTTTGTTTATAGCACTTCCTGTTTATTCGTCAACTGACGAGGTTCTTCAGGCACGCTACGCTGGTTCAGCGCTGTATGATGTGTATCGAGATGACCGTCTCATTGGTACACATACACTTCACTTTGATCAAGAGGGCGATCTACTGAGGGTGGATGCAGAAATGAACCTGCAGATTCGCTTTCTAGGTATGTTTAACTACCGTTATCTATACCAAGCGACGGAACGTTGGCGCAAGGGTGAATTGCAGTCTTTAGAGGTGCGCGTTAATGATGATGGCAAGGAAACAGAGATTCAAATGCAACGTCAAGGCGATGTATTGCGGGTGTCTCAGGAGGGTAAAACACACGAAATTGAAATTGAGGGTACACTTTTAACAACAAATCATTGGAATGTGGACATTCTGTCGCAGCAGCAGGTCATTAATACGCTGACGGGCAGGCTCAGTACATTAAATGTAGAGCGCATAGGCGAGATTGAGGTTCCAAGAGGGGCCGACGAGCGTGTGATCGTTCCCCATTATCGTTTGGGTGGTGACTTGAAGGATACAGAGACTTGGTACGATGAAGATGGGCGTTGGCTTGGTATGGAATTTTCAGCTCGTGATCGCTCACGGATTCGTGTGTTAAGTCGCCAAATAGGGGTGGATCGATGAAGTCGACGCATTGCACTTGGATCACGGGTGGAGGCAGCGGTATAGGCTTTGCCCTTGCACAACAGTTGGCAGAACAAGGGCGTGTGATCGTTATTACGGGTCGCGATCCGCAGCGTTTAAGTAAAGCATGCCAAACGATCAATGCTCGCTTGGAGTTTCCTAGAGCCCATTATCAAGTGTTGGATGTGACAAATGCTCAGGCCGTGGCTGAGTGTATTAATGAAATTGAAAAAAACCAAGGGTTGATTGAGTTGGCGGTTTTGAATGCAGGCGATCATTTTGCCAATGGTTTAGATGATTTCTCGGTTGTCCCATTTCGGCAGTTGTTTGAAGTCAACGTGTTTGGGGTGTTAAATTGTGTTGAGGCTCTACTCCCTCGATTTAAAGCTCGAAACGCAGGCCATATTGCCGTCACTGCATCGGTTGCTGGGTATCAAGGTTTACCGCTGGCATCGGCCTACGGGGCGAGCAAAGCGGCTATTATCCATGCCTGTGAAGCACTCTATTTTGAGTTACGTTTAACTCAAATCAAGCTGCAGATCATTAACCCAGGATTTGTCAAAACCCCTTTAACGGATAAAAACACCTTTGAAATGCCGTTTTTAGTGGAGCCAGAGGATGCAGCAAAGGCCATTATCAAAGGACTGACATCACATCGGTTTGAAATTGCATTCCCAACCCCTTTTGTATTGATCTTAAAAACCTTAAGGTATTTACCCTATCGTTGGTATTTCGCATTGGTGGGGCGTATGACGGGATTTTCTTCATCAGGATCTGAAAAATGACAACCCAATCCAATCAAGCTGTTTGTGAGGCCTATGCCTCGGTGTTTAGTCAATTGTCCCCAGCGACAATTGAATCTTTTCGTCCGTTAGTGTCATCGGATATACGCTTTAAAGACCCTTTTAATGATCACTGTGGGTTTGAGAAAATGGCGAATGTGTTGCAAGACATGTTTAGGCATACTCAGAACCCAGGGTTTACAGTGCTTGAGCAAGATGTGTGTGGCGATCATGCGTGGTTGCGTTGGCGTTTTAGGGCGGATATGCCAGTCATAGGCGCTTTTGAAAGTGAAGGGGTGTCACGCATCGTCTTTAATGCCGATGGCAAAGTGTGTGAACACATAGATTATTGGGACAGTGCACCCTTGTATATGCAAATCCCTTTGCTCGGTCGCCTGTTAAAAGCCATTCGTAACCGTATGGCTAGCGATCACTAAAATGCTCACTCAGACTAAAGGGGGCATGATTTAGATGCTCGCCTCGGCTAAACGATAGCGTCACGGTTCCCAGCTCAAACCCCCATTTGCGAATCGTGGCTCGATTAATTAATACGCCGCCCGGTTGTAAGTACATCCAGTCGTCAAAATTGACCTTCCAACTATCATCGCCGACTTTCAAATTCATACTATAGACCCAGTGCAGAGTATTACCTTTAATCTGTCCACTGGCTTGCCCAATAATGTCGTCTGCTGTGCCCGAATATTGACCATTACCTTGTGGTGTTATCGTCCATATACGTCGGTCGAGCTCACCATCAGAATAAAGAAACAGTTCATCTAACACTAACTTTCCATTCTCCATCGTGCCGTCAATTTCAACGATAAACTCGCGACGCAGTTTGCCAAAGCGGTCTTCAAAGATCCCCCAGGCATAGACCTTTCCTTCAAAAAAATCCTCAAGCACCAGCTTAGGCTCTCGTTTATCAAAATGTTCGATGTTCATATTACTGCACCCGACCATGAGTAGCAGAAGAAAGCACAGGTTTAGTGAGCGAGCCCGCATGATGTAAACTCCCAGAAGTACGCTCGTTTAGGCGGCGTATGAGTGCTCGATGATGATGGTTTCGCAACGGAAACCTCCATAAAATTAAGATAGACATGCTTTTGAATACGCAAGGCAATAAGGCGTAGATCAATGCCAGGCTCAGTGATGGAGTCGCGCTTTGTGCATCGAAACCGCTTAGCTCCAATAAACCAAGCGCAAAGAGTGCAGCCAAGGCTAAAGCGGCTTTGGTGGCTGCGTTCCAGAGGGCGAAGAGCAAGCCTGTGTGCTCTCGTTTAAAGCGAAATTTATCCCAGTCGGCCACTTCCGCTTGAATGGCATGGGGGAGCGACAGATCGGCACCAAATGCAAAGCCAGTAAGGATACAGATTAGGACAAAGGCGTGATTATCACCGGGTGTGAGAAAAACGGCCGGTATAAATGCACAGATGGCGAGGATCATGGCGACAGACCAGAGTAGCACCTTGTCAAAACGCCGACTTAAGTAGAGCCAAAGCGGAAGGCTGCAGCAGGCGGCAATAAAGTAAATTAAAATGAACACACCACGTGCATCGGGTGAGTTACCAAGCACAGAGGTGATATACAAAGGGAAGAGCACTGCAGGTATGCCATTGGCTATGCCGTTGAGCAGCCATGCAGCAATCAATCGAATGGCTAAGCGATTGTTTTTGATATCGTGCCAACGACCTTGTGCCATCTTAAGGTAAGAGGGCGTAGGTAAGTCGGATAAGAGTCGATACAGGAAAAAAGCTCCCAGTAGAACCGTGACCAGCATCATCGACTGCAGTACCGCCTGAGTTGAAAAACCCATCAGTGCCAACAACGGAAGACAGGCGGAAAGCAACAGACCCAACAAGGAAAACCCTTCTCGGTAACTGATGGCACGTGAGCGTTGGAAGCTGTCGGAGCTAAGGTGAGTGATCCAAGTGATGTAAGGAATTTGAATCAGCGTCCAGCCCAAATAGAGTAGAGCCGACCCTGCAAACAATGAGATTGCAGCTGTGCTCGGGTCAGGGTGGATGAGCAACCAGAGACCAGGAATACATAGCAATCCTCCCGCCACAAAGGTCAGTTTAAACAGTTTACCTTGCACATGATCCAACCACCGACCAATTAAAGGGTCACTGATGACGTCCAGCACACGTGCCAACACCAACAGCAATCCCACCATGCCCAACGACATTCCAACCTCTTCTACATAAAAAGTGGGGAGCAGAATGTACACGGCGACGGTGGGAATGGCTAAAGGGAGGGCGGGGAGTGCGTAACTCAGCACAGCCCGCTTGGGTAAATGGCTGTTCACTTGGCTTCCAATTGATAAAGACCAACATCAATGGTTTTGTAGCGAAAGCCACCCTCACAGTACGCGAGGTAGAAGAGCCACATACGTCTGAAGCGCTCATCAAATCCTTGTGCCTGAATGCGAGGCCATTGCTCTATAAAACGATGACGCCAGCGGGCAAGTGTGGTTGCGTAATCCAAGCCAAATAGCAACTGATCTGTGATGTCAAAGCCTTGTTGAGCGGCGGCAAGGGTTAGACGTTCAGGTGAGGGTAACATTCCGCCCGGGAAAATGTAGCGTTGGATAAAGTCGGGATTGCGGCGATACTCCTCGAAACGCGTTTCATCAATACTGATGATTTGTAAAATGGCCTTGCCACCGGGACGCAAACAGTTTTTCAATTGCGTAAAGTAGGTGTCCCAATGCTCTTCACCCACGGCTTCAAACATCTCGATTGAAACAATATGATCATACTGCGCCTCAACATCGCGGTAATCCGTCAGGCTGAAGGAGCATAGGTGATCGAGTTTAGCGGATTCAATTCGTGCACGAGCAAAGGCGAGCTGTTCTTGCGACAAGGTGACACCGTGAACTTTGACCCCAAACTCATGCGCGGCAAACTCCGCAAAACCACCCCAGCCACAACCGATTTCGAGGAGCTGCTGACCTGGCTTTAGATCTAGCATCTCGGCAATTCGACGGTATTTATTGAGTTGAGCTTGATGCAATGACTGATTTTCATGGGCAAAGAGCGCCGCTGAATAGGTCATGCTTTCATCCAGCCACAACTGATAAAAGTCGTTGCCAAGATCGTAATGATAGGCAATGTTTTTGCGGCTGCCTTTTTTAGTGTTAGAGCGTTTTAAGTGTATTAACCGATTGAGCGCACGTATCCAGGCTTTACCATTATTGAGCTCTGGCATTTTAGCTTCATTGCCTAACGCCCATTGAACTAAGGCCACCAGGTCAGGGCTGTCCCACTCACCGGCCATATAGCTTTCGGCAACACCGAGCTGTCCGCCTTGTAAAAAGCGGCGTAAAGGTTTCAGGCTGTGCAAACGAATCTCGGCTCTCGGTTCCCCTTCGTGTTGATGACCGAATGTCAGTGTTTGTCCGCTGGGGAGCGTAAACAACAAGGTGCCGAAATCAAGATGAGGTAGATACTTCATCACGGTATTGAAACAAAGACGGTTAAACCAGCCTGTTCGGGCAAGAGCGCTTGTGCAGTGAGAGTTTGGTAGTGTGAAGGCTTCATAATGAGTTCATCTCCGTCTGCTGGACCAATGAAATTCGATGTTCAGGTGGGGTGGGTCGAGGCTGTATACGCAAGCCTTTTCGCCATAATTGCAGGGCTTCCCAGTGAATACCTGCAATGACTTTCATGGTCATCAGCGGATGACGCCAAAATGTTTGAGTGATTGTTTTTTCGGTTATTTCAATACGCTGACCGGTAAAGGTCGCATTCAAAATGGCTCCTTCTGGATCCGTTTGCTGAATCAGAACAGCGACCTTGTCACCCGGAGGCGTCATTCTGAATTGGTAGTTTGTCTCCATCGGCATAAAAGGGGAGACGTAAAAGTGTTTGTTACAGGCTTGCTGTATGACCTTGCCTGAGGCTTTCTCGACAGGAATCAGATACGAGTGGCGCTGATTAAACGTATTACTGACTTCATACAGAATTGCGACGAGTTCGTTATCCTCGTTGTAGCAATAAAACACACTTAAGGGATTAAACACGTAACCCAGTATGCGTGGATAACACAAAAGGCGAATCGCGCCTGCGCCTAGATCGATCTGGTTGTCTTTGAGGAGTCTATTGACCTGCTCCTTCAAAGGCGTTGTACTGCCATCACCGTGATCCTTGGTGTGGAATGAAAAAAGATTGAAGCGGTTGACTGAAAAAAAGCGTAAGCGATTTAAGGCCTCTAGCTCGTCAAGGTCCAATAGCCAAGAGCTGACGTTATACACAAATCGATGTTTGGCAGGCTTTAAGCGTTGATGCATCACCTCGCCGCAGTAAATAGCGGAATGAAGAGAGAGACTCATGCGACCGCTTCCTGATTCAGCTTTGTCGGGACGCTTAGGTGGATGAACATGAATGCGACTGTTGGGGTTATCTAAACTCCAAGGACGTTTGATACCGCCAAGGCGTTCGGCAACGGCAAGTCCTGACTGTAAGCCATCTTCATGGAAACCGTAACCAAACCAAGCACCACAGAACCAAGTGTTTTTAACACCCTGTAAACTCCAAAGTGACTCTTGAGCTTGGATCGACTCAAGTGTGAAGGCTGGATGATCGTATAAGTAACTGCGGCAAATGCTACCTTCTTTTGGCTCGCTCAGCGGATTCAGTGTCACGAATAAAGGCTTTTCCTCGGGTAGATGCTGCAAGCGATTCATCCAATAGGTAACACTGAGCGTGTCAGTGCTGTGCTCTTGGCCTTCGGCAAGATAGTTCCAGCTTGCCCATGCGGCTTTGCGCTTTGGCATTAAGGCAGGATCATTATGAAGAATGGCGCGGTTGCGCTGATACGGAAAATGCCTCAGCAACTGCTGCTCGTCGACAGTGGCTCTGCCAGCATCTCTAAGGATTGATCGGCATGGCACGCCAATACGACATGATCGAAAGTTTCGCGTCGACCATGTAAGTCTTCCAGAATGACCTTACCGTTGTGTCGATGAATTTTATGGATATGTTGGTTCAAGCGCAGATTTTCGCCCAGTGCATCGACAATTTTCTGCACATAGACTCGGCTTCCACCTTTCACCGTGCGCCATTGAGGGCGGTCTTTAAGTTGCACTAACCCATGATTCTGGCAAAAGCGTAAGAAGGTTTGCGCAGGATACTCAAGCATCTGCTTTGCGGGTGTTGACCAGATAGCCGCTCCCATCGGGATCAGGTGTTGTTGAATAAACGCCTCGCCATAACCATGGTGTTTGAGCAACTCACCCAATGACATGTTTGCCGTTGCTGGATTTGTTGCCATGCTGTCGGACTCTTTATAGAAACGAAGCAGGTCTTTAATCAACATCCAAAAACTGGGTTTAAAAAGGTTACGACGCTGGGCAAAGAGACCGTTTAAATCGGTACCACTGTACTCAACCTCTCCTTGATTTAAGCTCACGGCAAAGGACATTTCTGTTTCAAGGCTTTCAACCTCAAGGTGGTCAAAAAATTTAACAAGATTCGGGTAATTAACGGGGTTAAACACAATGAACCCCGTGTCAACGTCAATCCGTGCTCCATCTGGGTAATCAACGGCCACAGTGTTGGAGTGTCCACCGGGACGATCGTCTTTTTCGAAGAGGGTGACATTATGGTGTTGATTAAGAAGCCAAGCGCATGAAAGACCGGAGATACCCGATCCGATTACCGCTATCTTTAAGGGTCTAATTACTTTAACGTTCATTGGGTGGCCTCATGCCTTGCAAAGGTTTCGTTAGTGAGCCTTACGTGTCAGTTTATGTGCTTAGATCACTAAGACTAAACACATATTGTGAACCGACGATTTTGAGGTTAAAAGAGATGATCTATTTCAGACGACAGCCCGTAGGATGATGCAATGAATAACGACGAGCCTTTAGGAGGCGATGTGAACGCAGTCTTAAGCATTGCGGAGGAGAGGAAAAAAGAAATGCGTGACAATTGGTCTGCGCGTTTGACTTCTCTGGCCGAAACCCGGGATAAAGCTGTATTTGCGAGTTTATTTGATTACTTTGCACCACGTCTAAAGGCTTACATTACTCGTCTAGGCATGCCGCCAGCAACGGCTGAAGAGGTTGCGCAAGAAGCCATGTTATCGGTATGGCGTAAAGCGCATATGTTCAATGCTGAAAAGGCCAGTGCAAGCACGTGGATCTTCACCCTCGCACGCAATCTGTGTATTGATAGAATGCGCCGAGAAAAGGCAGTTGAATACGAGTTACCCGAGGAAGAGCCTGATCCGGAGCAGCGAGATCAAGGTGAACACTTAATACTCGAAGAACGGATGCGAGACGCTATTGCCACTCTGCCTGAGAACCAAGCGCAAGTGTTGCATCTATCCTATTACGAAGGGAAATCGCATTCTGAAATTGCCGACCAGTTAGGGATTCCGTTGGGCAGTGTTAAATCAAGATTACGTTTAGCGTTTAGCAAGTTAAAAGCGCATTGGGGAGAAGAAGAGTGAACATTAGCCATCATTTTGACGACGCTACTTTAATGGCCTATGCCTCCGGCAGTCTCCCCCAGGGCATGGCTTTATTAGTGGCTTGCCATTTACATTGGTGCCCACATTGCCGTCAACGTCTCGCCGAGGCTGAAGCGATTGGTGGTGCTCTGTTGGCACAAATTGAGCCTATGAGCCTGAAAGCCGATGCACTTAAATCGGTGATGGATCGTTTGGATCTTGAGGAAGAGATACCGCTGCCGCAGATACGTCCTGTGCAAACGGCAACGGATTTACCTGCTCCTTTACATCATTACCTTCAGACAAACCTTGACCACCTGCCTTGGAAGCGTTTGGGCTATGGTGTTCATCATATTGATTTGAACTTAAAGGGACCCGGCGCAACGCGCTTATTGAAAATTGCACCGGGTGTTTCGGTCCCTCACCATACTCATGCAGGTAACGAGTTGACCTTAATCCTGCGCGGTTCTTACACAGATGAGTTTGGCCGCTTTAGTGCAGGAGACGTAGCCGATTTGGATGGTGAAGTAAAACACCAACCTATCGTTGATACCGATCAAGACTGTATTTGCTTAATTGCGACGGATGCTCCCTTGAAGTTTACGGGTTTAATGGGACGTTTGGTGCAGCCATTTATAGGACTATGATAAGACCTTCATTATGAATGTGTATTGGATTCGAAATGACCTGCGCCGGATAGACAATCCGGCGCTTTTTTATGCCTGTGAATCGCAACAGGGTGTGATTGCCGTGGTGACACTGACGCCAAAACAGTGGCAAATGCACCTTGAATCTCCGGCCAAAATGGCATTGTGGCGTGATCGACTGAAGGTGTTAAAGGATGAGTTGCTGCAGCTCAATATACCGCTGCGTGTGCTGTCGCTTGACACCTTTAAAGAGGTGCCTAAGGCGTTACAGCAGTTTGTCATGTCGGTGGGAGCTTCAAAGCTCTTTTTTAATTATGAGTATCCGTTGAATGAGCGCCAACGAGATCAAGCGGTTTGTCATGAGTTGAATGCCGTTGGGGTTGAATGTTTAGCCTTTCATGGCGAGTTAATTGTTCCGCCCGGTCAGGTACTGACAGGGCAGGGAACACCCTTTAAAGTATTCACGCCCTACAGTCGCGCTTGGCGCCAATACCTACTCAAGCACTTAACGCCCGCGCTGGGGCTTCCGGCAATGCAGCCTCCATCGTTTATGCCGTCTGATGATGTGCCCCATGACCTAGGCTTAACGCTGCTTGCCAATGACGAGCGCGCCTATGATCCCACCCTCTGGCCTGTCACCACGGCTGATATCCATCAACGATTAAATCGTTTCATTGATGAGCGGGAAGCGGACTATAAAGCGCTGCGTGATTTTCCATTTAAAGATAAAACATCACGGCTGTCACCTTACTTGGTCCTCGGTGCAGTGTCGCCAAGGCAATGCCTTGCCGCACTAATCAGTCACTACGCATCAGATGCTTGGCTAGACAGCACTTGGCTCAACGAATTGATTTGGCGTGAGTTTTATCGCCATATGCTGGTGGCATTCCCAGAGCAGAGTAAAGGCTATCCCTTTAGGCCAGAAGTTGAAGAGAAAATACAATGGCAATTTGATGAAAAGCGCTTCAAAGCCTGGTGCCAAGGTGAAACCGGCTACCCGATTGTCGATGCCGCGATGAAGCAGCTTTTGTCCACGGGCTGGATGCACAATCGTTTACGCATGGTGGTTGCTTCTTTTCTCACGAAGTTGTTGCGAGTTGATTGGCGGATAGGGGCCGATTTTTTTATGTCTCAGTTGATAGATGGCGATTTTGCATCGAATCAAGGCGGTTGGCAGTGGTCTGCATCGGTGGGGGCAGATGCTGCGCCGTATTTTAGAATTTTCAATCCAGAGCTTCAAAGTGAAAAGTTTGATGCGTCGGGTGAGTTTATTGCCTTTTGGTTGCCAGAATTGCGACAATTACCGGCTAAGCAGCGCCACACACCGGGTGCCGGTCAGTCGTTAGGGCGGCCTGCACCCATTGTTGAGTATAAAAAGGCGCGGCAAGCAACATTAGATGCCTATCAATCCCATGCAAAATGAGAAGAATATGACACCGAATGAATTAATAACTGCGTTAAATGCAGGTCCAGTTGCCTTTGAAACCGTGATGGAAACCTTAAACGCTCACTACGATTTTACGCCTACGGCCTTTCGAAATGGGGATCTGGAAAATTCAGCTGAGGTGAACCAAGGCTCATGTAAAATTTTAGCCTTTGCACAAGTGCACGCCTTATCGGAGCAAGCGACGCTCAATGCCTTTGGTCGTTTTTACACTGAGGATGTATTGCAGCATCCAGAAGGAGCCGACCATCAAAATATCCGCAACTTTATGAACACAGGTTGGGCGGGTGTATCATTTGATGGTCAGCCGTTACGCGTGAAAAGCGAAGTTTAGAGCCTAGGCTTAGAGCACCGCCAGTGCCGCTTCATAGTTGGGCTCACTGGCGATTTCAGCCACGAGCTCAGTGTGCAGAACGTGTCCGGCCTCATCCAGCACAACCACCGCGCGAGACAACAATCCAGTCAGAGGACCGTCGACAAAGGTCAAGCCCATAGTATTGCCAAAATCACTGCGGAAGGTAGACGCACTTTTAACCTTGTCGAGACCTTCAGCGCCACAGAAACGTGCCAGTGCAAAGGGTAAGTCAGCCGAAATGCAAACGACTGTTGTGTTATCCAATGAGGATGCCGCTTCGTTGAACTTGCGCACGGAGGTCGCACAGGTTGGGGTGTCTACACTTGGAAAAATATTGAGCACAACACGTTGTCCAGCCAAGTCTTGCAATGCAAAATCAGCTAAATCGGTGCCTGTTAGGGTAAAGTTGGGGCATGAGCTACCAACAGCTGGAAGATCGCCAATCGTATTAACGGGGTTACCACGTAGAGAAACGCTAGCCATGTTATTATCCTTCCTTTAAAACTGAGTAAATTACTTGGTTATTATAACCTGTTTAGACTTAATGCCTAGTCTTAATTATTGCGCTTGGCTAGAATTAAGTGATTACAGGACTCAAACGCTTGCCCCTCATGATGCAGGCTGACATTTAGAATAAGGAAGGCACTATGCCGATGCAATGGCCGCAGTTATTGACGACAAAACGTTATGGGCATGAACATCTGACCTCTGCAGAGATTGGCCGCAGTCATTTTCATAAAGATCATGATCGCATCATTTTTTCCAGTGCATTCAGGCGGCTGGGACGTAAAACTCAAGTGCACCCCCTCACGCTCAATGATCATATCCATACGCGTTTAACCCATTCAATCGAGGTCGGTAGTCTTGGGCGCAGTCTGGGTATTCGGGTAGGAGAACTGATTGCGAATGAGCTTCCACCTTGGTCTTCTCCCCATGATGTTGGCATGATTGTGCAGTCAGCGTGTTTGGCACACGACATAGGCAATCCCCCGTTTGGGCATGCAGGCGAGTATGCGATTCGAGACTGGTTTCGACGTCATGCGCAAGATCCGCGCTTTGCATCCTTGCATCCCTTGGAGCTGCAAGATTTGCAAACCTTTGAAGGCAATGCTCAGGGCCTTCGAGTGGTCACCAAAATCGAAAACAATCTATTTGACGGTGGCTTACGTCTGACGTACCCAACATTGGGAACCCTGATTAAATACCCTTGGACGGTTGAAAAAGCAGGAGAGAGGGGGAAGTTCGGTGTTTTCCAATCCGAAGTGGAGACGTTAAATCAACTTGGGCATGAGCTCGGCTGATAAAGCTGGATGAAAATCACTGGTGTCGGCATCCTTTAACCTGGTTGGTGGAGGCCGCGGATGATATATGCTATGCCATCTTGGATCTTGAAGATGCAATAGAGTTGCATATTCTTACGTTTGATGAAGTGAAGCCCATTTTGTTGCAGCTGTGTGGTGATCTTGATTTTGATCATGAGATTTTCAACTCACAGGCATCTGCTCGTCGGAAGATTTCGGCTTTACGCGGAAAAGCGATGGAGAATATGGTTGAGTCCGCGATTATCGCCTATCGCCATCACTATCCCGCCATTATGAGTGGACAGTATAAGGGAGAGTTGTTGGCCGATGGTGATCCGATGGTTAAAGCAGGGTTGGCCACAGCAAAACGCATTGCGCGTGAGCGTGTCTTCCCGAACAATCGTAAAGCGGAGTTGGAAGTCGGTGCCTATACGATGCTTGGTGTTCTCTTGGAGGCGTTTTGTGATGCCGTGTATGAAGCACATGCGGATTCGCCCGCTCGGCCGGGGTATCGAACCGAAAAAATTATGAATTTAATGGGCATTCATGCCCCCGAGCCTCATTGGCCTTTGTATCAAAGTTATTTGCGTGCTATCGATTTCATCTCCGGGATGACCGATAATTACTGCATTTATTTAGCGCGCCAAATTGGCGGCGGGCTCGGTTATTAATCTTCAAAAACAAGGGGACTCAATGGCGTCTTTGCAAGATCAACTTCGTGGCTTGGTGTATTCGACAGAAACAGGCCAGCAGTGCTCTGAATGTCGACGGCCTGTAAAAGAGTGTATCTGTGATCAATTGGCCGATGAAGCGCGTTTAGCCCTACTTGATGGTATTGTGCGTATTCGTCGCGAAGTTTCGGGCCGAAAAGGAAAGGGCGTGACAACTGTTTCAGGTGTTCCTTTACCAGAAGCCGATCTTAAGCGTTTAGCGAAAACCTTAAAGCAGAAGTGCGGAACGGGTGGTGCTTGCAAAGAGGGCATCATTGAAATTCAAGGGGATCATCGAGACTTGATTAAAAGCCTTCTGGAGGCAGAAGGCTTTAAGGTAAAACTCGCCGGAGGATAAGCGCGATTTACAAGGAGTAGGACAGAGCAATTGAGCCAAAATTATGGCTGTTGCGCTGCGTACGGAATTGCTTGGTGCGATACACGCGAGCGTACGACAGTTTCCAGCGTTCGTAAGTGCCAGCCAAGCCAAAGGATGCCTCGGCAAAGGTATGGCGCTTATCAACGGAATGGCTGTCACGCCAAGTATTACCATCCAAGAAAATGTCGCGAACGACAAAGCGTCCATCCAATGACATAAAGCCATGCACGCTCCATTGATTATCAAAGCGTGGGTCACCAAAGCCCGGTACACTGCTGTCACCTCCAGCCCTTAAGGCAGACGTGCCCAAGTCAGAGGGTAAGTTTTTCCCGAGACGAATTTGACCGCCCGTGTTCACATAGGTCGCCACATTGCCAAGGCTGCCCCCTGCATGAACAATGGCATCAAACTCCATGCCCGGAAACAATGATGTACGTGCAATGCGGTTTTTATGCTCATAGACCAGTTGAATACCCGGTTCATTTTTCAATTGGTTATCCCAACCGTCAAAACGGTCAAAGCCACGAAGGTCATGAACGAGGTCTTGAGCTTCTTTAGCTAACGCTGCCGGACCTACCACTCCAAGATTGACCTCAAAGGAGTTCATTTTGTGCTGGCTACGCGTATGGTATCCCATCCCTGCATACAACCAGCCAGCGTAGGGGCGATCGTTTGGGTCGACTTCTGTCAGCAGCCTGTTTTCAGGTGTGAACATTTTTTGGCCCAGACTAAATATCAGACGACGACTGACGGCTTGCTGTTGATCAAAAGGAACGGGATCAAACGGGGTCAGGTATGTATTCACACGGCGTATCCAAATGGGTAACTGCGCATCGTCAACAAAGCTTAGGATATCTGGCGAAATCCAAGATACGCGCACACCATTGGTGTATTGCTGATCTGTGTTGTTAAATAAATCATTTTCGAAATATAAATTAAGCGTCCAGCTTTGACGTATCTCAGGCGCATTGTCGGGTAAGACAACAGGCTCGGTTAAGTCATTGATGTCAAAAACTTCATCTGTCTCTTCAGCGTTAAGGGCAGGTGTGATGGCCAATAAAGCACAAAGTAAAGCGCAGGTGATAGAGGTGAAACGTTGATCAGAGATTGTTCTGAACACGTTAATATCTCCGATGAGAACATTAGGGTAGATTGAAGTAACTGAAACTGCTGCACATCAAATGATTGACGGTAAAGCAGGGTGCTCCCTCACAAACAGGAGCACATTTTGCCAAATGTTCGATTGGAAAAATAGAGACTCGCGTGTCTATTTTGTTAAAAGGAGATCGTGCGTGGGAAGATGGACTTTATCGTTAAGGAGAGACATACCCGACAATGCCTCATTATCGTGAGGCATTGTCAGGAAACGAATGGTTACACGCTTTCCAGTGCCTTTTGCGCTAAATGAAGATCGAGCGTTGCCTTTAAAAGCTTGAACAGATGCACAGAGGCGTCAATTTCTTCTTTTCGGTTCGTTAAGCTTTCGATGTTTAACCCAAGAGGCAGGTCAAGGTGGCGACACGCACTTAGAATTTGATCTAGGTTTGTTTGGCAAATTCTGACAGATTCAGATAGAGGTTTCTCTGAATCTAAAATGCGCCAACGGGTTGCTTCAGGAATGGAGATACCCAGCCATTCCATAAACTCCAGTGTTTTGGCGCTGCCACAAGGTGCGAAGGTTAAAATAATCCGCTTGGGCGCCTGATTCGCTAGGCGGCAAGAACGTGCATAGCGCGTTAATAAGTCGATGGTGGCTTGAGGGTTGTAGACCGCTTGGGAGATAAAAAACTCACAGCCTTGTAAGGTCTTATTCATGAGACGCTCGTGCTCATTGCCTTTAAGTGCGTGGCGTTCAGCAATTGTCACCCCCCCTAAATGATAGTCGAAGCTGCCATTTTTGAGAATTTGATAGGCTTCGTTCAAATTCAAGCGAACGTCACCTTCTGAAGAAGGGCTGCCAACTAACACCAAATTTTGTAGATGGTAGATCTCACGCGTTTCATGTAGCCAAGCTTTAAAGGCTTCGCCGTCACGTTGTGCTACACTTTTATAGGTAATAATTTCGTGGCTGGATTGCTGTGCCAATAAGGCAGAATACTCTCTTGCATCACGTGTATGCGCAAAAGGAAAGGGGCGCGGTGAGGTGATGCGGCTGCTTTCATCCTGTATGTCGTATACAACCAGGCCGTCGTATTCCAAGCCCATCAGACGTGCCAGAAGTTTGTCAGCAATCACGGACATCTGTTCATCATCAGTAGAGTGTTTTGGTGGAGTCGTACCAATAAAATAAACGCCCTGTTGAGGATCTTTGAACTTGGTAGAAAGTGACTGAGACATAAAGTGACACGCCTTTGATTAAATATCGTCTTCGATGTCGTTATTGTAACAATGAATGAGATTCAGATGTGCTTTGTGAGTCTTGAAAGTTTTTTGAGTTAAGCTGAAGATGACTCATATAAATAAAATTACTTAAAATCCATTTTCTTATTCTATTTAGGTGAAGTTACTCATGGAGACATTACCCAATCAACTCTTGATGCAGGTGGGAAGTGATGAAAAATTACCCCCGGTTGATCGTTGGAATCCATCTTTTTGTGGTGATATTGACATGCGCATTGCCAAAGATGGTCGTTGGTTTTATCAGAACAGTCCTATAGGGCGTGAGCGTATGGTCAAAATGTTTTCGCGTATCCTCTGGAAAGAGGGAGAGCACTATTACCTAAAAACGCCCGTTGAGAAAGTGGGGATTCGTGTGGATGATGTCCCTTTTCAAGTGATCTGTTTAGATGTCATTGATGTTCAGGGGCAAACGGGTTTGCGTTTTACCACCTCAGTGGGCGATCAGGTTATTGCCGGAGTCGAGCATCCGCTTCGCATAGGAATCGATTCAATCACCCAAGAGCCTAGTCCTTATGTAATGATCCGTTGGGGTATGGAGGGGCGTTTGTCGCGTAATGTTTTCTATCAGCTGGTTGAGTTGGCGGAAGAGCAAGACGGACACTTAAGAGTGAGCAGTCAGGGTATTTCCTTTGATCTAGGTAGCATTTAACCCTCAAGCTCAGATGAGCTCAGCCGATAGCCTAAGTAATACATGATTGAAATACGTGTTCAGTGCAACGAATACGAACATCAGAGTTGGAGATGACCGTGAATACGATAAAATCCTCCTTGGTGCCGACACCAAGACCCCTCGATAACGCTATCAGCTCATCCAAATCAGCGAAGCCGTCAGAGTCTGGACGCAGTCTGTCTGAGTTGCACGATAAAGTGTTGCAAACCCTATCCCAAAGCATACCGGGTATGTCGGTCGATAAATTTAAAAAGCTGGATGCGAATCAGTTTACACCGGAGAAGGTGGCTGATCGAATCAGTGGTTTTGTCGCTGCAGGACTTGAGAATGCGCGTGCTCGGGGGGCATCGGAAGAGCGTATCCAGCAAATGTATGATGCCGCCATGAAAGGAGTGGAGAAAGGCTTTAAAGAGGCAAAAGAGATTCTTACCAATTTAGATGTCCTCAAGGGCAAGATCGCAGAAGATGTGTCCGAGACAGAACGCTTAACCTTTGATGCATTAGCGAAGTTGTCACCGCAACAACGGCTTGTTTCAAATTTGACACAGATGACGGCCGCACAACGTTTTGAAAAATCAGAAACCTTTGAATTAAATTTGATGACGAAAGAAGGTGATAAAGTCAGTATTTCGTTTGGCCGATCTGAAAGCATGCAAGCGGGTATGTCCATTGCTAAGTCCGATTCGGGAATGGCCGCTATTTTTGATATGAGCCGAAGTGAGACCTCAGGCTTTAGCTTTTCAGTGCAAGGGAATCTGAATGTTGATGAAATTGATGCGATCCAGAACCTTATTCGTGATGTCAATCAGTTGGCAAATGAGTTTTTTGAGGGCGATGTGCAAAAAGCCTTCGAACAAGCCGCTAATTTTAAAATGGACACTCAGCAATTGGCGTCAATGAGCTTAACGCTGACACGCAGCGAAAGTTACAGTGCGGCCATGAGCTACGAAAAAACACAAGCCTTAGGTGGCTCTGCCGAAACTCAACGGCCACAGCAGCGTTTGTCGCAGTTGATGGAGGGTATGAAACAGGCGATGAATGAGCAAATTAAGAGCTTTGTTAAAGAGCCCGAGTCGTTTATGTCTGAGTTGATGAAGGGATTGGTACAGCAAGATATTCGGTATATTGATGCTCAAAAAGAACAACAGGAAAATCTGAATAACAATATGAGTCGCTTGTTAGAGTCAGTGTTTCCAAAACAATAATGGATCGGCAGCTTCAAAAAAACGGAGCTCTAAGAGCTCCGTTTTGTTTATTTAAGCTTTGACGACATCAACGAAATAAGCATCTTTCCCGTCGATTTTTTCTCTAACCAGTCCATGAACATCGGTTTCAAAGCCTGGGAAGAGAGCATTGAAATCGCGAGCAAATTTCAAGTAGCGAATAATCGTATCGTTGAACCGTTCACCTGGCACCAGTAAAGGAATACCGGGTGGGTAAGGGGTAACCAACATTGCGGTCACGCGTCCCTCTAATTCATCAATCGAAACACGCTCAACATCACGATGTGCCATTTTTGACCAGGCATCTGCAGGTGTCATGGCTGGCTCAATGTCAGACAAATACATTTCGGTCGTGACCTTGGCAACATCATAATCCTTGTAGACATTATGAATTTGATGACATAAATCACGTAAGCCAATGCGCTCGTAAGCAGGGTACTTCTTCGCGAACTCCGGCATAATGCGCCACATGGGCTGGTTATGGTCATAGTCATCTTTGAACTGTTGGAGTTCGGTGACCATTGAGTTCCAGCGACCTTTGGTAATGCCTATGGTGAACATGATAAAGAACGAGTAGAGCCCCGTTTTTTCAATGATGATACCGTGCTCAGCCAAATACTTGCTTACGATGGCTGCTGGAATGCCGACCTCGTCAAACTCTCCAGCTAAATTAAGCCCGGGTGTGATAATGGTGGCTTTAATTGGATCCAGCATATTAAAGCCCGACTCAATCTTACCGAATCCATGCCATTTATCATCGGCATGAATCACCCAATCATCACGATTACCGATGCCTTCTTCGGTCAGGTACTCAGGTCCCCAGACTTTGAACCACCAATCCGCGCCAAACTCTTCATCCACCTTACGCATAGCGCGACGGAAGTCCAAAGCTTCTAAAATGGACTCCTCAACCAACGCGTGTCCACCCGGTGGTTCCATCATCGCGGCAGCTACGTCACAGGATGCAATGATCGCATACTGCGGGCTGGTAGAGGAGTGCATCAAGTAAGACTCATTGAAGCGGTGCGTGT
This sequence comes from Nitrincola nitratireducens, assembly GCF_000585235.1. NCBI lineage: Bacteria > Pseudomonadati > Pseudomonadota > Gammaproteobacteria > Oceanospirillales > Oceanospirillaceae > Nitrincola > Nitrincola nitratireducens. The sequence continues at coordinate 429,813 of NZ_AONB01000001.1, forward strand.
CCAGCTTACGTGATTGTGCATCTTGAACCAGAATCTGAGAGGCTTGTGATAAGCCTGCCAACAACTTATGCGTTGATTGGGTGGCAAATACCAAAGTGTTCTCTGAGCGAGGACGGTTTTCACCAATCGCATGCATGTTGTGGTAGAACTCATGGAATGAGGCGTGAGGTAGCCAAGCTTCATCAAAGTGCAAGGTGTCGATCATGTCGCCCAGCATTTCTTTGATGGTCTCAACGTTATACAAAACACCATCATAGGTGCTTTGTGTAATTGTTAGAATACGTGGTTTTTTGTTGGCTGATTCCCGGGCAAAGGGATTTTGCTCAATTTTTTTACGGATGGTTTCTGGATCGAACTCGGATTTGGGTATTGGGCCGATAATGCCGTAATGGTTGCGAGTCGGCATTAAGAACACCGGAATCGCACCTGTCATAATGATCGAGTGTAAAATCGATTTATGGCAATTCCGGTCAACAACCACAATATCACCAGGCGCCACAGTCGAGTGCCAAACCACTTTATTGGATGTTGACGTGCCGTTGGTGACAAAGAATAAATGATCAGCGTTGAAAATGCGTGCTGCATTCGCCTCACTTGCCGAAACAGGGCCCGTATGGTCCAGTAGCTGTCCAAGCTCATCAACTGCATTGCAGACATCGGCGCGCAGGAGGTTTTCACCAAAGAACTGGTGAAACATTTGCCCTACTGGGCTTTTCAAAAATGCAACGCCACCCGAGTGTCCGGGGCAATGCCAAGAGTAAGAACTGTCGCTGGCATAGTCCATAAGCGCTTGGAAAAACGGCGGTGCCAGACTGTCCAGATATTTGCGTGCTTCACGAATAATGTGTCGAGCGACGAATTCGGGTGTGTCCTCAAACATGTGAATGAAGCCATGGAGTTCTCGTAAAATGTCATTTGGAATGTGACGAGAGGTGCGTGTTTCTCCGTATAAAAAAACGGGGATGTCCGCATTACGCTTACGGACTTCGATTATGAAATTTCGAACAGCTTCCAATGCATGACCATTTTGCTCATCGGCAAATTCTTCATCATCAATTGAAAGAATAAAGCAAGAGGCACGGCTGGCTTGTTGGGCAAAGGACGTTAAGTCGCCGTAGCTGGTAAAGCCAACCACTTCCATACCTTCTTTGCCGATTGATTCAGCAAGGTCACGTATGCCAGAGCCAGAGATGTTTTCGGAACGGAAGTCTTCGTCAATAATAATGACCGGAAAACGAAATTTCATTCATGTCGCCTGTCGTTAGAGGGTTTTATGGCATTGTCCTTCTTTAAAGTGACAACTCTGTTAAAGAAAGCCTGGAAACAGCCTTATGTAACTCAGCTATTTTAGGTGATTACTACCTCAGCTGCTACCGCTCTGAAGATACATTCGGATGCTATCACTAGCAGCGATTGGATTTATGAGCTACAACTAGACTAGCACTTAACACATATTTTTGCTAAAAAAGGGATGAATCGGATAAAATGGAAAAAACAGAAAATTAGGAGTTTGCAATGCGACGTATTTTTTTGGAGTTTATCTGTGTTGTTGCTTTATTGAGTGTAGGCGTTGTCCATGCACAAGCCTTGCCTGAACCTAACGGAGCTGTGATCCTGACGGTTTCCGGCAAAATAACCCATACAAACTTTGGAGATCGTGCGGTTTTTGATCGTGAAATGTTAGAGGCATTGGAGCAGAAAATAACTGAAACCACGACACCTTGGTCAGAAACAAAAGACCGATATGAAGGGCCTTTAGGTCGAGCATTGCTGGACGCGGTAGGTGTGGAGGGGGCCGAGACTATGGTGATCACGGCTTTAAATGATTACAGCGCGGAAGTTCCTGTTAGTGACTTTATGCAAATCGATGTTATTTTGGCATTGAAGCACAATGATGCGTACATGCGAGTACGCGATAAAGGCCCCTTGTTTGTGATTTATCCCTTTGATGATGAACCTAAACTTAAAAATGAGCTTTACTATAATCGCTCTGTCTGGCAGATTCGTGCAATAGAGTTCCGTTGAGCTCTAGCATGAGCATGAGCATGAGTGAGTAGCAGTGAGAGAATTCGGCTCAAAAACACACATTAAGCATTTTTTGGCGTATGTATTAAATGTTTGGTTATTACCCATATGTGCTGTTGTTTTTTTGCTGGCGTCTCTCGTTTTACTCTATTCGTTGCATGATCGACAAAATCAAGTGCTGAGTGCGGCTCGGGATGATGCGTTGTGGGCCGCTTATCAACTTGACAGAGAAAATCTAAAGTTAAGCACCTTGATTGCTAAGTATCAGCTTGATTTAGATCCGCACACGTGGGATGAACTATCGCTAAGGTTTGAAATTCTATACAGCCGTTTGGGGCTTCTTGAAAGAGGGCAATTAAGCGAGTTATTTGACTCTTCGCCTCAAACGCGTGTCTTGTCCAATCAAATAGTACAGCGTGTACGTGAGATGGATGCCATCTTTGAGAGAGGGGATGATTACGCTAAACAGTCTCTTGCGCAGGTAGATGTATTATCTAAAGATATTTTACGACTGTCTGAAGAGTTGGTTACGCGCATGAAAGGCGTAAGTGCTCAAATTATCATCTCAGATCGCCAATATCAGCTGACCTTGTATGGATATCTTGGTTCATTGGTCATCTTGCTTGCGATTGTTGTGTCAATGATCATTTTTTTCATTATTCGAAAAATGCTTGAAGCAAAACATGCCCGCAAAAATGCTGAGTTATTGGCGGCTGAATTACAACTTACAGCCATTAAGGCAGAAGCCGCCAATAACTCAAAGTCTGAATTCTTAGCCACCATGAGCCATGAAATTAGAACGCCGATGAATGGTGTGCTAGGAATGGTGACCCTTTTAAAAGAAACGCCACTTACGCCTGTGCAGTCCGATTATGTTTCAACTATTTACGGAAGTGCGTCAGCACTCTTAACAATCTTGAACGACATTCTTGATATATCAAAACTAGAAGCTGGACGTTTTGAAATTGATGATGCTGAATTTGATCTTGTGTCCACCGTGAGTGAAGTAACCAGTTTATTTTCAGTAGCCGCCGCTAAGAAAAACACACGAATTCAGACACACGTAGATGAAGAGGTGAAGGGGATCTATCGCTCTGATGCAGGACGAGTGCGCCAAGTGCTTCTTAATTTAGTTGGAAATGCGGTTAAGTTTACCGATGAGGGCAGTGTCATTGTGTCTGTTAGAAAAGACAAACTGCGTCCGGGGTGGGTATGGTTTAGTATCAAAGATACGGGTCTTGGCATTCCCGATGATGCTAAAAACAAATTGTTCACGGCCTTCACGCAAGCGGATGCATCGACATCAAGAAAGTTTGGTGGCACGGGGTTGGGGCTCGCAATTTCTAAACGAATTGTTGAGTGCTTAGGTGGCAAAATTGGTTTTTCCAGTTTGACAGGAGTGGGCAGTCGTTTCTATTTTACTCTCCCATTAACCTATGTAGCGTCTTCAAATGTCGATGTTTCGAGTCTACCGATCTCAGATCAAATGAAAGCGTTGTTTGATCAGGTATTGGAATCTCAACCGCCTCGTGTGCTGACAAGTGAGCTAAATCCAGCCTTAAACACTGAATCCGAAAACAGGTTGCGTGTTTTAGTGGTCGAGGATAACAAAGTGAATCAAAAAGTGGCAATTGGCCTGCTCTCCAAACTTGATCAGCAGGTATTGATTGCGGAAAACGGTTTGGAGGCTCTGGAGGTACTCGAAAAAGAAAAAATTGATCTTGTGTTCATGGATATGCAGATGCCAATTATGGATGGTTTGGCTGCAGCACGTGCTATTCGTTCTTCAAATAGTTTGTATAAGGAGGTGCCGATCGTGGCTATGACTGCAAATGCAATGAAAGAAGATCGGGATAACTGTTTAGCAGCAGGAATGAATGACTATCTTTCCAAACCCATTAAAAAAGCAGAGTTAGAGCGAATGGTCGAAAAGTGGGGACAGATTGTTATAAAAAAAGAGAGCACTTAGTGCTCTCTTCGAAACGTATGCGCTTTTAGCTGCGACGACTTAATGCCGCAATTCGATCATCAAGGGGGGGATGGGTTGAGAAGAGTGCCATTAGCCCGTTCTTTAAATGACTGTTGATACCAAACGCCATCATTTGATCTGGCATTTGATCAGGGATGCCTTGTTCCGCTTTCAGGCGTTGTAGGGCGCTAATCATGGCTGCAGAACTAACCAAATTGGCACCCGCTTCATCAGCACGGTACTCACGTTTGCGTGAGAACCAGGAGACAATCATTGAGGCTGCAATACCAAAGATAATTTCAAAGACGATGACGGTAATAAAGTACCCAATGCCACGTCCTTCACCTTCACCCTTGCGCAAGAAGCTATCGACAGCGTAAGCGGCAATTCGAGCAAAGAACATAACAAAGGTATTCACAACGCCTTGAATGAGCGCTAGGGTGACCATGTCGCCATTGGCAACGTGTCCAATTTCGTGTGCCAGAACGGCTTTGATTTCTTCTGGACGAAAACGCTGCAATAAACCACTGCTAACAGCAACTAAAGCATCGTTTTTATTCCAGCCTGTAGCAAACGCATTGGATTGCTGAGCTGGGAAAATACCCACTTGCGGCATTTTGATGCCTGCTTTTTGAGAGAGCTCTGCAACGGTTTCAAGCAACCAGCGTTCTTCAGCCGTGCGTGGTTGCTCGATGATTTGCGTTTTGGTTGCCATTTTTGCCATAAATTTCGATAAAAATAACGAAATGAGTGACCCTGCAAAGCCAAAAACAGCACAAAAAATTAACAAGGATTGAAGGTTCAAGCCCGTGCCGGATAAGTAATGCTCAACACCGAGTAAGTTCAGTGTAATGCTTGCAATGAAAATCACTGCAATGTTGGTTGCAAGAAAGAGGAGTATTCTCATAGTGGCTGTCTATTCCTGTTAGAAGTTAAACTGGCTATTAGATGTGGGTGAAAGGTAAAAGTTTCAAGATAGAAAAGCCGGTTTTTTGAACCGGCTTAGGTGAATCAAAGTGTAGACGAATTAAAGATTGGCAACCTGTGTCTCGATGACACCTCTCAGTTCAAGATAAGGGTCTAGGTTTTCAGGTCTAAAGAAAAGTTTGTAAAACTGTCGTTCCGCCATACGACCTTTACGGCCAGCCTTGTCCTCAGTATAGAGCGCATAGAGATAACTCATTTGGAGGTGTACAACTGCTGTGTGCATGGGCAGTTCAATTTCACGACCTTCAAGATCCACGTGGGTTTTTGCGGCTTTTAGTGTGTAGAAAGAGGCTTCAGCCACTTGATCAAGGTTGAGTAAAAAGTTGGAGGTAACAGGAACAATATGGCGCTTATCTATGCCATTGTGCTGCATAGAGATACCGAGGTTTTTTTTGATTTTGATAAACATGTTAGATCTGCATCCCTTAATGTGCATGGAAAAAGAAGTATAGGTCAGTCAGATTACAAAAAGCTGAACCTGAATAAACACTATTCAGGCTCTTTTATCATAGCAGTCTGTTTTACTTATTGCTCGTAGGTTTTTAAAAAAACTGCAATTCGTTCAATTGCTTCGATCAGAAGGTCAGTACTGGGCAGAAAGACTAAACGGAAATGTTGAGTGTCATCAAGATTAAAGCCGCTACCTTGAACAATCAGTACCTTTTGCTGCTGAAGCAAGTCCAGTGCAAACTTTTCATCATTGTGGATGGGATAACGCTCTGGATCCAGTTTTGGGAATAAATACAACGCCCCTTTGGGTTTTACGCAGGATACACCGGGAATGTCATTTAGCATTCGCCAAGCCAGCTCCATTTGCTCATGCAAGCGTCCACTCGGAACGATAAGTTCGTTAATGCTTTGGTAGCCACCTAATGCTGTTTGAATGGCATACTGTGCTGGAACGTTGGCGCACAGGCGCATGCTGGCGAGCATGTCCAACCCTTCTACGTAATCACGTGCTTTGTGTTTTGGGCCGCTGACAATCATCCATCCTGAACGGAAGCCCGCTGCTCGATAGGTTTTTGATAACCCATTAAAGGTGATGCACAGTACATCATCGGCAAGCGAGGCAATGGATGTATGCTCGGCTTCGTTGTATAGGATTTTGTCGTAAATTTCGTCAGCAAAAACGATCAGTGAGTGCTCGCGAGCGATTTCCAGAAGCGCCAGCAAGATTGACTCAGGGTAAACGGCGCCCGTTGGGTTGTTTGGGTTAATAATGACAATACCGCGCGTTCGTTCCGTGATTTTACTGCGGATATCGTCTAGATCAGGCAGCCAGTCATTTCCCTCATCGCACCGATAGTGAACAGGGGTGCCGCCTGAGAGGCTAACGGCTGCGGTCCATAAAGGGTAGTCGGGCGACGGAATTAACATTTCATCCGTGTCATTTAGCAAGCCTTGCATGGCCATAACGATCAATTCCGATACACCGTTGCCGATGTAGATGTCTTCGATGCCGACATGTTTGATGGATTTGCGTTGGCACTCTTGCATTACCGCTTTACGCGCAGAGAAGACACCTTTAGAGTCACAATAGCCTTGAGATTCCGGTAGGTTATAAATAACGTCTTTGACGATTTCTTCCGGTGCGTTAAAACCCCAAGGTGCGGGGTTGCCAATGTTCAGCTTAATGATACGATGACCTTCGTCTTCAAGACGCTTGGCTTCCTGCATGACAGGGCCACGTATGTCATAACAGACATTGATAAGTTTATTCGATTTTCGGATAACAGACATCTTGTAGATCCCGAGCTCTAAAGGCGAGGCCTGAGCGTAAAAAATAAGCTAAATAAAATGGGTGTTAGCGGGCGTTTAGCATGATTTGGATGCAAGAAATGACAGACCAAGCGTCCCGATGTAAGGCGCATAATCATACGCCTTACATGGCTAATTTCAATCGGGAACCACGATAAATTACGAGCATGTTGGTTAATTATTATGACAAAGAAAGTGCTTAAAACTGAAGATGAGTGGGAACGTCTTCTCACGCCAGAGCAATTTTACGTGTGTCGGCAAAAAGGAACCGAAAGGCCGTTTTCGGGTGAGCTGTATGCACTGGATCAAGAGGGGCAGTATCACTGCGTATGTTGTCAGCAACCTTTGTTCTCATCGGAGCACAAGTTTGATGCGGGATGTGGTTGGCCAAGTTTTTGGCAGCCTATGGACCTGTTGCGTTGACAGAGCATGTGGATCGATCACATGGTATGTTGCGAACGGAAGTGACCTGTACTGGGTGTGGTGCACATTTGGGTCATGTGTTTCCAGATGGACCACCCCCGACAGGTCTTCGTTATTGCATTAACTCGGTCGCAATGAGCTTTAAAGCAACCGATACTTAAAAGTAATTCCTTACAGCGACCCTTGAATTAAGTAGCGTGTAAATTCGGGGTCGTTAAACGCTTGCGTGAGCAAGTCAGTCGCCACTTCATTCATGAACTCACGGCTTTTCTGTTCACTGGGCGTCGCTAGGACTTCTTGGCGCTGAGCCGCTTCGAACTTCCCTGAATAGCTACGACGTCCATCGTTAACACTCATGCTCATGCGTATTTCACCCACCAGCTCTCTTCTTACACCGTCGCTGCGAAGAAAATAGGTCACTTGATCAAGTGTTAGGACTAAACGCGCATTGGATGAAGCGCTGGTTTGAACGCCCATACGATTGAGTGTGTTGATCGCGGCTCGCTGAAATTCAGCTGTCATTCCATCGGTTACAGAAATCGTTGTTTCGTTACCAAACCTGTCTGCTAGAGTGCCGATTTTGAGTTGCTGTTGTGGATAGCGTACCTCAACCGATAAGGGCATAGAGGACGGAAGTCTGGGTACTGAGGTGATTTGAGGCTCAAAATAGATGCGCTGTGGCATAGGGCCACTGGTGCATCCGATCAAAAATAGCATCGATAGAAGGATCGTAAGGGATAACGTGCGCACAAATAAATCCTCTAAGCAGTTGTGAGTTCGGGTTCTAAAGCGTTGATGAATTCAGCCAGTGAATCCGCGACACATAAATGGGGTGCTTTACCTGGGCGTTCAACCCAAATGCGCCCATCCGCATTGTCAACGCTGATCATCATCTCAGTGTCAGGAAGAGTCAATGCAAAGAATAGTGTCAGGGGGTGTCTGCGCCGCTTTTTTTGCAGAGCATGTCCAATAAAGTTAGCGCGTAGACGTTCCAAGTCATCGTTATTCCATACCTGCAGTAACGAAAGTTTGCCTTGTGCAGTGTTGGCTGTGATGGGATCTGACCAGTAATGACTGTAAAAGTCGATAATGTCAGGGTGTATAGGTGTCTCCAGTGCCTCACTGAGGCGTTCAAACATATCCGTCTGTTGAGTTTGTCGCTTGGGAAGCCATCTGACATCGTCACCTTCTTTACCATCGTCTAAATAGCAAACGCTAAGCCATTCGGAATCATAAGGAACGAGTGGGGCTCCCTTTTCATCGACAAGCTTAAAAAACTTTGTGTAAAAGTGATCAAGTGCATCTTTAACAGGGGAGGAGGTGTTTTGCATCGGAGGCTCATCTTGGGTGGTCATCAATTTGGGTTACTCTAGCTTTGTGGGTGTAAATCAATCAAGTCCTTGGCGCTAAAATCCGTGTTAGTCAGTTGTTGGGTGTTTGTGTTGTATCTTTGGCAGTCTATTGTTTGTATAAAATTCAATCAATTAGGTGGGAGAGTGTTGGGTGCATGTGAAAAAGAATGCTTTTTTTATAAAATATTTTTAGATGTGAAAAATCGCTGGAGGCCTTGTATTTACTCACTTGTTGGGTGTTTTAAGAGTTGAGGCGTAAAAAATATTTAATTTTTTTGCAAAGAAGTGTTTGACAAAGTTCTGAATATCATTAGAATTCGCACCGTCATTGAGGCACAGCAAAACAGCGACAGCCGCAACGACAGCAATACCAGATTACGGAGTGGTAGTTCAGTTGGTTAGAATACCTGCCTGTCACGCAGGGGGTCGCGGGTTCGAGTCCCGTCCATTCCGCCACTGGTATTGAACGTTATGGGCGAATAGCTCAGTTGGGAGAGCACCTGCCTTACAAGCAGGGGGTCGGGGGTTCGAACCCCTCTTCGCCCACCATAACGGAGTGGTAGTTCAGTTGGTTAGAATACCTGCCTGTCACGCAGGGGGTCGCGGGTTCGAGTCCCGTCCATTCCGCCATTTGTGTAAACGTTTTAGTGGTTACCGACATTTTATAATGTCATTCGTTATGGGCGAATAGCTCAGTTGGGAGAGCACCTGCCTTACAAGCAGGGGGTCGGGGGTTCGAACCCCTCTTCGCCCACCATAACGGAGCGGTAGTTCAGTTGGTTAGAATACCTGCCTGTCACGCAGGGGGTCGCGGGTTCGAGTCCCGTCCGTTCCGCCATTAAAATTGTTTATACTTCCAAATGCATATTCCTTCTCAACCATATTCCAATGCTTTGATACGACAGAAATGTCTTGATGTGTCGATTATTCGACTAGATCTGTCCCATCCCCAAATCAGTGGTAATAAATGGTTCAAGCTTGAGCCTGTGCTCAAACGAAGTCTTGCATCATGCACGCGCAGACCCCTGCTCAGCTTCGGTGGCTGCTACTCAAATCATCTTCATGCGTTGGCCTATGCAGGTTATCATTATGGTATTCCCACCATTGGTGTTGTTCGAGGTGAGAGGCCGTGTCCGTTAAATGCTACCTTGCAAGATGCAGAGTCTTGGGGGATGGCCCTTCACTTCGTTTCAAGACAGGAGTATCGAAACAAAACCCATCCAGATTTTACTCAAGCGCTTTACGAGCAGTTCGGGGATTTTGAGTTGATCCCGGAAGGGGGAAGTTCTCCCGAAGCCGTTTTAAGCTGCGCGAATATCGGGTCCTTCTTGGCGGTCTCTGATTTTGACTATGTGCTGTGTCCTCTCGGAACGGGAGCGACGGCGGCGGGTTTGCTTTTGGGAAAGCCTAAAAACTGCCATCTGATCGTCGTTCCTGCACTTCAAATTAGCGCGCAAGAGGCGCGATCTATGCTGTCTCAGCATTTGGCTGAAATGAGCCAGCCTATGCCTGAGGGATTGACGGTACTGGATGGAACCTTGCCTTATGGGAAGATCAATGCGGAGTTGGCTGCATTATGGTATAAAACCTCACGCCTTTGGGATCCTTTGTATACGCTAAGAATGTATCAAGCGTTTTGTCGACTTGTAATGTCTGATACATTTCCTCAGGGTAGTCGTATCGCTTTGTTTCATACAGGTGGAATGCAGGGGGTGCGCGGCTGCAAGTCGAAGATTGAGAGATTAGCCCCTGAATTTCAAGGGCCATTGCCACTATAATGAAGATAGACTTCTTAACAGTGAGATACCCATGGATAACTTTCGAAACATTGGTTTGATTGGTCGCTTAGGCAGTAAGGCGGTAATTGACACCTTGAAGCAGTTGATTCGCTTTTTGGATGATAAGGGGTTGAATGTCATTCTGGATCAAAAAATCGCCGAGGTGATGCCGGGCCATGGCCGACAAACCAGCAAACAAAAAATGATGGGCGAAATCTGTGATTTGGTCATTGTTGTTGGTGGAGATGGGAGTTTGCTTGGCGCTGCTAGGTCGTTGGCCCAGAGCAATGTTCCCGTGCTGGGTGTTAACCGTGGGAATCTAGGTTTCTTAACCGATATTTCACCGCAAGAAATTGAGGAGCGTGTGAATGAAGTGCTTCAGGGTAAATACAGCGTTGATACGCGCTTTCTATTGGATGTGAATATTCGTCGTAAAGGTGAGATGGTCGGCGAAATGGCTGCCTTGAACGATTGTGTGCTGCACCCAGGCAAAGCGACGCGCATGATTCAGTTTGATTTGTATATTGAAGGGCAGTTTGTGTATACCCAGCGTTCGGATGGGTTGATTATTTCAACGCCGACCGGGTCGACCGCCTATGCCTTATCAGCTGGAGGGCCCATCATGCATCCTAAGTTAGATGCCCTGGTATTGGTTCCCATGTTTCCGCACACCTTATCAAGTCGACCGATTGTCGTGAATGGCAACAGTGAATTGAAAATGGTGGTGAGTGAAGAAAACTCAACCTATCCAACGATTTCCTGTGATGGTCAGTCTGATTTTAGTTTGACCCCTGGTGATATTATTACGGTTCGAAAAAAGTCAGCCAAGCTAAAATTGATTCACCCCGTTGATTATAACTTTTATGAAACCTGCCGTGAAAAACTGGGCTGGTCATCCCGGCCGAGTTAATGGAGGCACTTAGTGAGCGAGCGAGCGTTTAAAGGCTACGACCTAATTGGAGATATTCATGGTTGCGCCTTAAGTCTTCGAATTCTCCTCAGTCGTATGGGGTATACTCAAAATAAGGGTGTATATTCTCATCCAGAGCGCCAAGCCATCTTTGTGGGGGATATTATTGATCGTGGACCCCATATCCGTGAAGCTCTCCATTTGGTGAGGGACATGGTGGATGCGGGTCATGCCCAAATTATCATGGGAAATCATGAATACAACTATCTGTGTTATTCGACACCTGCGCCGAGCGGTTTTGCGCAAGCCTATTTGCGCAGCCATACCCCTCGTCATGAGCGCATACTGGAACAAACCCTGCAACAGTTGGCCAATTACCCGGAAGATCAGAGAGATTTCTTGCAGTGGTTTGAGCAAATGCCCTTATTTCTCGATATGGAGCGTTTTCGGATTGTGCATGCCTGTTGGCATCAGGAAATGATTGATCGCTTTATTGAGATGAACGGGGGTAACCGGATGAAACGAGGGTTTCTCTTTCGCTCCGCTGTTCAGGATTCGCTGGAATACACCATTATAGATCGATTGCTAAGAGGCACTCATTTAAAGTTGCCCAACGATGAGGTTATGATCAGTCGAGATGGGTTCGAGCGACATTTTTTTCGAACTAAATTCTGGGTTAGGGATCCATATTATCTTGTAGACGTGGTCTTCCAGCCGGATCCTTTACCCTCGCATTTGGCGCGCCTGCCCTTAAGTCGAGAGCAACGAGCGGACTTAATCTGCTATCGAGAAGACCAAAAGCCCTTATTTATTGGTCACTATTGGTGTCAAGGCGAACCGGAACCCTTGGCACCCAATATTGCATGTTTGGACTATAGTGCGGTGAAGTACGGTAAGTTGGTCGCCTATCGGATGGATGACGAAGTGAGAATCCAAAAAGATAAATTTGTTTGGGTCGATGTCGCCCGAGAGTTTGTCTTTTCAGATTAAGGAGCCTACATGACCTGGCGTAGATACTGGATGACGCTCATTTTGCTCGGTTTGAGCATTTTTATTTCGATGCTGGTTGGGTTCGGTGATAATCGTGGCATGATGCGGTTGTTGACGTTTTCGGACTTCTCCAGTGTTGGTGCACAGATCTCATATTACAATTTGAAAGGGGTTGTGGCTTCGGGCGAGTGGTGGCGTTTTTTCACGCCTATGTTTATGCACTTTAGTATGCTGCACCTTGTCTTCAATCTTTTGTGGATTTGGGTTGTGGGAACGCGTATTGAGCAATCGCAAGGTCCGGTTTGGTTGCTGATGATTGTGCTAATAGCGGGTGGGTTGTCAAATCTCGCTCAGTTTTTAGTCAGTGGTCCATTATTTGGTGGTATGTCCGGTGTGGTTTACGCTGTGTTAGGATATGCATGGCTCTGGGATCGTATGCGATTTCGCCCTGGATTTTATTTACCTCCGGGCTTGATGGGGTTTATGGTGGTTTGGTTGCTGCTAGGGTATACCGGACTCTTAGGCTTGATAGGTTTTGGAGCTATTGCCAATACAGCGCACTTAGTGGGGTTGTTGGTTGGGCTTTTATTGGTATTGCCAGGTCATCTGCTTCGGCGATATTTTGCGTAAAATGCGTTACGACGAGTGTCTTGTTTTGGAGAGATCAATGTTATCGTTTAATGAAATGATTGAGTCCATGACTCACGATGTCTATGAGTCAATGAAGACATCAATTGAGATCGGTAAATGGCCGAATGGACAGCCGTTAACAGCCGCACAAAAAGAGTACAGCTTAAAAGCGGTCATCGCGTATGAGCACTTGCGTAACCTTCCAGAGGAAAAACGAGTCGGCTTCATTGATCGCACGCGTCCAGATGGAAATCAGCACGGTTGTGATCCGCTGCAGCCTGAAGTGTTAAAAATTTTAAATAGCTAAGGTCTCGCCGTCTTATGTCGCAAAAATCCGTTATTTACCTCAAAGACTATACCGTCCCCGCATTTTTAGTCGAAACGGTTGATTTACGTTTCGAACTTGATGCAACGGCAACTTGCGTTGAATCAGTATTACGGATGCGACGTAATCCGAAAGCCTCCCCAGATCAGCTTATGCTTGTTTGGGCATGATTCCTTGGAGTTATTAAGCCTGTCAATCGACGGTGTAACGGTCCCTGATAATGGGTGGCTGCGTCAGGATGAAGTGTTGCGTTTGAATGTTTCGCTTAACGACACCTTTGAATTGCGTTGTGTTACGAAGATTAACCCCGAAGCAAATACGGCATTAGAGGGGTTGTACCTTTCGGATGGCATGTTTTGCACTCAGTGTGAAGCGGAGGGCTTTCGGCGTATCACCTTTTATCCCGATCGGCCCGATGTCATGGCTGTGTTTACGACAACACTGATTGCTAATAAAAACCAATACCCCGTTCTGTTAAGTAATGGCAATCCAGTGGCACAGGGCTCGGATGAAACGAGTCATTGGGTGACTTGGCAGGATCCATTTCCAAAGCCTGCCTACTTGTTTGCACTGGTGGCTGGCGATCTGAGTTGTGCAGAGGATACGTTTACGACCCAGTCGGGCCGAGCCGTAAAGTTGCAAATTTATGCCGAAGCCAAGGATTTAGATAAGCTAGGCCATGCGATGGAGTCGCTAAAACAGTCCATGCGCTGGGATGAGCGTGTGTATGGTCGAGAGTATGATCTTGATATTTACATGATTGTCGCTGTCGACTTTTTTAACATGGGTGCAATGGAGAACAAAGGGCTTAATATCTTTAATACCTCTTGCGTGCTTGCACACCCAAGAACCACAACCGACGCAGCTTTTCAGCGGGTGGAGTCTGTGGTAGCGCATGAGTATTTTCATAATTGGTCTGGAAATCGTGTGACCTGCCGTGATTGGTTCCAGCTGAGTTTGAAGGAAGGGTTTACTGTTTTCAGAGACCAATGTTTTTCGGCCGATATGCACTCGGCTGCGGTTAAGCGTGTCGAAGACGTGACCCTGCTGCGTACAGCACAATTTGCAGAAGATGCAGGCCCGATGTCTCACCCTGTGCGTCCAGCATCATTTATTGAGATTTCAAATTTTTATACCTTGACGGTGTATGAAAAGGGCGCTGAAATTGTTCGAATGCTGCATACCTTGCTTGGTGAGAAGGTGTTTCGACAAGGCACGGACCTCTATTTTGATCGCCATGATGGTCAAGCCGTTACCACCGATGATTTTGTTGCCTGTATGGAGGCCGTGTCTCAACGAGATTTGACCCAGTTCAAACGTTGGTACAGTCAGGCCGGTACGCCACGCTTAGACGTTGTCGATGAATATAATGCCGGTCAGCAAACTTATACCTTACGCTTTACCCAGTCAACGCCACCCACACCGGGTCAGACTGATAAGCAACCCTTGCATATTCCGATGAGCTTGGCACTCTTTGACTCAACTGGGCAGGCGATTCCTCTGGCAAATGGGCAGCTTTCGCAGTTGGTTGAGTTAACAGATGAAGAGACGATCTTTGTCGTGAAAGGGGTGCTTGAGAAGCCGACACCTTCTTTGTTGCGCGGTTTTTCGGCGCCCGTTAAGCTGTTTTATCCCTACACTGAAGAGCAGCTTAGCTTCTTATTAACTCATGAAACAGATGGGTTTGCACGTTGGGATGCAGGCCAGCAATTGGCGGTTCGGTTGTTGCAAGCACGAATCCTCAAAGGAGGAGAGGTAGACGATGCATTACCTGAAGCCTTCGTTTCGGCATGGCAAGTATTGCTTGAGCGCGCGTCGGACGATCCGGCAATGGCTTCTTTGTTGTTAACTCTGCCCACAGAAGCCTATCTCAGTGAAATATCGACAGTGATTGATGTTGACGCGATTTTCAATGCGCGCCGGACGATGCGCCGTCAACTTGCACAAGCGTTAGAGGCTCAATGGTTAACCTTGTATAACGAGATGGGTAGTGAAGAGAGCTATCGCCCTGATTCTTCTGAAATGGCGCGCAGAAGTTTAAAGAATACTTGCTTGGGGTATTTGATGGCATTGGACAGCCCAACCTATTTGGCCTTGGCTGAGCAGCAGTTCTCCGAGTCGGATAATATGACAGAGCAGTTTGCAGCCTTGTCCACGGTTGTTTATTCTGTTTTTACCGATTCTGCGCGAGAAATGCTGGACGAATTTCTGAATCAATGGCAGCATGAGTCTCTCGTGATGAATCAGTGGCTAGCACTGCAAGCGGCCGATCCAAAATCTGGTGCCTTGTCTCGTGTCAAAGCATTGTTGGAACATCCTGTGTATGATTCACGTAACCCAAATAAATTGCGCGCTGTGATTTCAACATTTTGTAATCAAAATACAGTGAACTTTCATGGATTGGATGGCGAGGGGTACCGCTTCTTAGCAGATAAGATTATAGAATTAGATAAACAAAACCCGCAGGTGGCATCACGCTTACTGACCCCCTTAACACGGTGGAAGCGTTATGATAGCCAGCGGCAGGCGTTGATGAGGGCGCAACTACAGCGCATCATTGAGTCTGGGGATTTGTCGGGTGATGTTTATGAAGTTTTAAGTAAGAGTATGGCTTAACTTTAGTCAAAGGTTGTATTGGATTGACTCGCTCCATTTGCCTAGCTTCGTTATACTCTGTGATAAACTATTTTTAAAATAAACCATTGGGATAAGTAGAATGGAACGATTCTTAGTTGCAGACGATAAGTTTGATATTCAGCAGAATTTTCGCCGTGCATTAAAGTGCCAAGAACAGTTGAGCACAGCCAAAGAAGCGGTTAAAGAGGCCAAGGCCAGTCGAGTGTGGATTGTCGCACTGGTTATTCTGGTGTTTGCGATCAGCTCAAAGTTTTTTTTAGGGGCTGCAGCCGCGCTTGCTGCGCATTATCTCTACCGAGTTATCCGGGCTTGGTACGCCGTTAGCCGCTCTGAAGAAGCGTTGGAAGAAAGTGAGCGTTGGTTCAGCTCTAAAGGGCTTAAGCTTGAAGGTCGCGTTCTCTACTTCAATGAGGACAGCTTGCTAGAGCGCCCACTTGACCCCTTCAATGACGAGCAGTATCGTTAATATCTAAACAAAAAGGCCGCAGTTGCGGCCTTTTTGTTTATGAAGGGGTGTATGTGATTCAAGGCGAGATCAGCATAGGACAGGGTTGGTGGTGGACACAGTTGCGTCCATTGTGCTTGCTCCGATAGAGGGCTTGATCCGCACTGCTGATTAAGTTCGACTTAAGTTTTTCTACGTCACGATAGTATTGCGGGTGTTTTGGATCGCAAACCGTTAATCCAATAGAGCAGGTAACCTGTATCGACTCGCCTTCTTGTCCATAAAAGGGTGTTTCGCTGATGGTTCTGCGCAGTTCCTCTGCTAGTCTTAATCCTGTATCCAGTGAGCAACTTGGCAGCAGCAGCGCAAACTCCTCTCCACCGTAGCGTGCAACACAGTCAAGAATTCGTCGTTTTTCTTTTAGCAAGTGTGCGACGGCTCGAAGCACTTGATCGCCACTTAAGTGACCAAAACGGTCGTTAATGGATTTGAAATGATCGATGTCGAGCATCATGCATACAAAAGGCTCGTTTGAGCGTTGGCAGCGATTGATTTCACGGCTTAAGTGCTCATTGAAGCTGCGACGGTTAGCAGTGGTTGTCAGAGAGTCAATGCTGCTTAAACGGACAAGCGTTTCTCGGCTAATGCAAATTTCCACGCAAGTTGATAAGACGGATGCAAGGTACATGACATAGTCGTAGCTTAAAAACTGGCTATACCGCAGCTGGTCGTGGCTGCCTAGATTTAATGAGCCGATTAAGCAGTTATCTTGGATTAGGGGCAACAACACACAGGATTGAATGGTGACGGTGTGAGGAAAGCAAAACGTTCGAATGGTTTCGCTGGGTTCGCCACAAAAGTAGGTTAAGTCTGGAAACAACTCATTGAGTGGCCCTTGTGATTTAAGCAAATGGAGCTCGGACTCTGTTGAGTTGACTTCATAGCCCTGCAGCAGATCTCGAACAATATCTTCAGGATCAAGTAACATGAGAGTTAAGCTTGATAACTTAAAATCTCGCCTAAAATCATTTAATAAATAGCTTACGAGCTCAGCTAGGGTAGTGGATGACATGAGCTTGAGTTTTGCTTCAAAGAAAGAGTGTAAGAGTTGGTCATTGTGATAGGCTTTTTGCCGCATAATCGTCAGCATGCGACGTAACTCTTTGTTTTCTTCCTCAAGAGAAATAGCGCGACTCATCCAGATATCCTTAGTTGGCTGTCCTGAATAGAATGTAAGGGTCTACAATCTGTATTAACGGTATCAACGTACATATTCACACTAAAGTTTAGCTGCGCCTAGTGTATACAAAAACGAATAAGGAGAGAATCACATGAACCTACTCTTAACAGGTGGTACGGGATTTATTGGGCGTGCTTTGGTGAAAGCGCTGATTGATCGGGGCGATCATGTCATAGTGCTGTCAAGAAGGCCTCATGAGTCAGTGAAAGGTGTTCAATATGTGCAGCGTTTAACAGACATTCCAATGGATCAAACATTGGATGCAGTTATTAACTTAGCAGGTGAGCCAATCCTTGATCAGCGCTGGAGCGCTTCTCATAAGCAGCTTTTGAGAGAGAGCCGTATTAAGACCACTGCGTCATTGGTTGAATGGTTAAGGGGATTAGAACGGAAGCCGGAGGTCCTAGTGAGTGGTTCAGCCATTGGCTTCTATGGCAGCCAAGAAGATGTGTTGATTTCTGAAGATAGCGCTGTTGTCAAAGGGTTTACACATCAGTTATGTGCGGATTGGGAGGCTGAAGCACTGGCTGCAGAGAGCTTGGGAATCAGAGTCTGTTTAGCGAGGACTGGAGTGGTTATAGGCCCCAATGGCGGTGCTCTAGCGAAGATGATTTTGCCATTTAAGTTGGGTCTAGGCGGACCTGTTGCAACAGGCAAGCAATGGATGTCCTGGATTCATTTGCAAGATGAGGTGAAGGCATTGCTGTATCTTGTCGATCATTGTGAGGTTCGAGGAGCGTTCAATCTGACAGCTCCAAATCCTGTCACAAATAACGTATTTTCTAAAACGCTTGCCCAAGCACTACATCGGCCCGCTCTCTTTAGAGTGCCGGAGTTTACACTGGCCGTGATGTTGGGTGAAGGGCGCGAGCTGCTTGTGAAAGGGCAGAGAGTGGTTCCTACACGTTTAACAAGCCTCGGATTTGTCTTTGACTATCCCGATTTGCAAGGTGCAATTAAGGCGTCTCTTTAAACAGGGCGCTTTAGGGTAATGCGTCGATTTAAATGTTGACTCCAGCGTTGATACAGAGTGTAGGCAAGTACAGACAGTAGCATTAAGGTTGCGGTTATTAATCCTAAACGTTGACTATTGAAGTCTCGATCTTCTTCTATGTTTGTCTTTCCGGAAGAGGTAGATGTATCGACATTGCTCCCTGTAGAGGTGACGAACTCGGAGCCAATAGTAATTTCACCGTGAGGCCTGCTCGTGATTCGTGCTTGATCCGACAGCGTATCCCACCAGTGTATCTCAGCCCCAGGGTGTGGGTAAGTGCCTTCTTGTTCTGGTGTCAGCAACCATAGTTCTTGTAGGACACTCGTAACGCCTTGGCTGGATAAATGCTCGTTAGACTCGCGTCCAACGAGTGTGTAATGAGGGTAGGGATCAGCAAGCAACAAGGTATCGGGTAAATGATCGGATGTGAGTCCGACGGCTGTCAATGTCAGACTGCGTAAAAGTCTGGGCTCCTCACCTAAGGGAAGGCTTCCTAGCGTGTCACTTAAAAACACATTCTCTGAAGGTAGCCAATGACCATCATGGGTATCATGCACCTGAGGTAATACTTCAACCTCTAGATCATCCGCGAGAAGCTCATCCAATAAAAAACGATTTCCTTCAGGTAATCGTAATGCTGGTCCTTCAATGCGGATATAGCCTTCTTCATTAGGGAAAAGAGCGAAGCTGAACTCGGTCACTAAGTAGGGTTCACGATTGACCTCAGCCGTACGTGTGCTCGGAGCCTGCAAACGAATAACGCGTCCTGATTCAATGTAGGGTGGCACAAACTCCGTGTCGTCAGGTAAGGGCTGTCGATGAAATAACGTGACATCCATAATCAGCTGCGCATTTTTATAGACGATTAAGCGATCTAATCTCGCCTCAATGACTAAATCATTGAACTGAGCTGTAGACGAAATGGGAGCTCGTTCACGACCTGGGGCGATTGAAAGCTGAATAGGCTCAGACGTGAAGTTTTGCAGTCTCAAAGGCGGAAGTATAACGGAGCCTGTTGTTTTGGCACTAATAGGGATTTGCCAACGTGTTCGGGACTGTCGCTGTCCTGCTGTATGGGTGGTGACCAGTGAGCGTTGAATAGCACCCAGTCGAAAATCTTGCTGCAAGGGAGATAGATCGGGTGGTAATTGGAAGTCACCATTGGCCTCAATCGTCAACAGAGCACGGTCATCCAAGGTCAAGCTTTGGCGATCAATATTGACTTGAAGCTCTGCCGCTGCAGACGCTGAAAAAAAACAACAAATAAAAAAAACAGTGATAAAGGCTTGCTTAAGCTTAGTGTTCATATAATCTTATTTTTAAGTCTATAGGATTATTATCAAGTAAGGCATGCCACTCTGCAATGAGTAAATTGTCTTAGGCGGTTTAATCTAGTCTTAATATAATCAAAAAGAGAGTTTTTATGCCCCGTCAAGCTGTGGAAAGTAAATCTGAAATTCTCGCGAACTTAAAGCGAGAGGTTACAAATCGTTTAGCTGAAAGTAAGTCAGCGGCGTTGCTCCGGTTTATGGATCGTTTTTTCATGACCACTCCGGAGTTAGATCTGCAAAAATGGAGAGCAGATGACCTATTAGGTTCAGTGCTTTCGGTTTGGGAGTTTTTCCAGCACAGCCAGCTTGCCGGCCCAAAAGTTAAGGTTTTCAACCCTGATTATGAGCAACATGGTTGGCAGTCAACGCATACGGTTGTCATGGTGTTAGTGCCAGACATGTCGTTTATTGTTGATTCTCTGCGTTTGGAACTAAACCGACAGAATGTCGCGACGCATGCCATTACCAATGCTGTTATTCGTGTTTCTCGAGACGATCAAGGTCATTTTTTAGAAATGTCCGATAAAAGTGAATCACGTGAGTCCATTGTTTGTATTGAAATCGATCGGCACACCGATAAAGAACGGCTTGAGAACATTCGGCAGGGACTTCTGGCCGTTTTGCATGATGTAAAAGCCGTCGTTAATGATTTCGACGCCATGCTCTCGGCGCTAAAAAATCAAATGGCGCATTATGAGCAGCAAGGGCAGCTTCATGGCCGTCCCGAAATTAAAGAAGCGTCTGCATTTTTGGTTTGGTTGGAAAAGAATTTTACATTTCTTGGGTATGAAGAGTTTGAGCGTGTTGAAAAAGAGACAGGCGCTCATTTTGAGATTAAGCCTGCGTCCGGTTTAGGTTTATTGCGTGATTGTGATACAGATTGTCGATCAGAACTGTTGGAGGTAACACTGCAGCGTGCCCCCCATGTTTTATTGCCGGATTTAATCAGCTTTTCGAAAGCGTCTGTCAAGTCACGTGTGCACCGTCCGGCCTACCCTGACTACATTAGTTTTAGACGGTTTGATGATCAAGGGGAGGTGTGTGGAGAGGTTCGGTTTTTAGGTCTTTATACTTCATCCGTATACACCCATTCACCCAGTGTGATTCCCGTTGTCCGTGACAAGATCAAAGCCGTGATGGATGGTGCTGGTTTTTATCCAAATGGGCATGATTGGAAAGAACTCTTGCAGGTCATGGAAACCTTTCCGCGCGATGATTTGTTTCAGACACAAATCGATGATCTAAGTAAGATTGCGTTGGGCATCTTACAAATTCGTGAACGTCGCCAAATACGTCTATTCTTACGCCGAGATTATCAAGGTCAGTACTTTTCGGCATTGGTGTACGTGCCGCGTGATATCTATAGCACAGAGTTCCGTCTTAAAGCTGAAAATATCTTAAAAGCAGAGCTAGGTTGTGATCTAGCGGAATTTAATACCTATTTCTCTGAGTCAATCCTAGCGCGTACTCAGTTTAACCTTCGTTGTTCCAAGGGTGAGCCCGTTGCGGATGTGTTTGATGTGCGTGAGATCGAGTACAAAATCCGAGTTGCCGCACGTAGTTGGGATGAAGATCTGTATGACGCCTTGATCGAGTCCATGGGCGAGGAGCAGGGAATTCATGCCTTCAATCATTATGGCCGCGGATTCTCGGCAGGTTATCGGTCAGATTTTTCGGCCCGCTCAGCCGTGATTGATATTCAGCACATGAAAGAATTGTCTACCACTTCGCCGATTGCACTCAGCTTTTATCGTGCTTTCGACCGCGAAGAAGATGAGATCAACTTCAAGCTTTTTCATTTTGGTCATTCTTTGCCTTTATCGGATGTTTTGCCAACACTGGAAAATTTGGGCCTGCGCGTCATTGATGAACATCCCTATCAAATTGAAGACAGTCAGGATAACTGCATCTGGATCCATGATTTTAACCTACGTTTTTCAGGTAAGCAGCATGCTTCAATTGAAGAGTTGCAAACCATTTTCACTGATGCGTTTCTCAGTATTTGGCAAGGGGTGAGTAGCAGTGATGACTTCAACCGCTTGGTTCTTGGTGCAGGGCTAAGCTGGCGGGAAGTGTCTGTTTTACGTGCCTACGCATCTTACATGAAACAAATTCGTTTTCCGATTAGTACTGAAGCGGTGAGTCTTGCATTAAACAATCATGTACCCATTGCTCGCGATCTGATTCAGATGTTCAACGCTCGCTTTCATCCGCAGCAATCGAATTTGGATCTTGCCGGCAAAATTGAAGAGCGTGTATTGACCGCTTTAGATGATGTGAGCAGCTTGAATGAGGATCAGGTTATTCGGCAATACCTTGCATTGATCAATGCAACGTTACGAACCAACTATTTTCAAATGTGCAAAGGACAGTCTAAAGGGTATCTATCCTTCAAACTATCACCGGCACAGGTTCCGTTTGTACCGCAGCCGTATCCTATGTTTGAGATATTTGTCTTTTCACCTAGGGTTGAGGGCGTGCACTTGCGGGGTGGTAAAGTGGCACGCGGTGGCCTGCGCTGGTCTGATCGAAATGAAGACTTTAGAACGGAAGTCTTGGGTCTAGTAAAGGCGCAGCAAGTTAAAAATGCGGTGATAGTGCCTGTTGGAGCGAAAGGAGGATTTGTCGCTAAGCGTCTTAACAGTCGGATGACAAGGGACGAGTGGCTTGAAGAAGGGATTGTCTGCTATAAAATTTTTATTAGTGCGTTGCTCGATATTACTGACAACGTAATTGATAACGAAGTTGTACCGCCTAAAGAAGTGGTGAGGCATGATGAAGACGACACCTATCTTGTCGTAGCCGCGGATAAGGGAACCGCGACGTTTTCAGATATTGCCAACGGTATTGCTGAGTCGTACCAGTTCTGGTTAGGTGATGCGTTCGCATCCGGTGGTAGTCAAGGGTATGACCATAAGAAAATGGGTATTACGGCTCGTGGTGCCTGGGTGTCGGTTGAACGTCATTTCCGCGAAATTGGAATTAATACGCGCTATCAGCTTTACGGTCATAGGCATAGGTGACATGTCCGGGGATGTATTTGGTAATGGACTATTGCTGTCTGATCAAATTAAGTTGGTCGCTGCCTTTAACCATATGCATATTTTCATCGATCCAAATCCGGATCCACAAGCAAGCTTTGCAGAGCGCAAGCGTTTATTTGAGCTGCCAAGGTCAGGATGGATGGACTACCAGTCATCTCTGATCTCTAAGGGAGGAGGTGTTTTTGAGCGGTCTGCAAAATCCATTACTTTAACACCTGAGATCCAAGCGCTCACGGGGCTGAGCCAAACCCGTATTACGCCAACTGAATTGATTTCTGCGTTATTAAAGTCTGAAATCGATTTGCTGTGGAACGGTGGTATTGGGACGTATGTGAAAGCCAGCACCGAGACGCATGCAGATGTCGGCGATAAAACCAATGATGCGTTGCGTGTCGATGGTAATGAATTGCGCTGCAAGGTTGTTGGCGAGGGGGGGAATTTGGGGATGACACAGTTAGGGCGAATGGAATTTGCTCGCAATGGTGGTCGTTTAAACACCGACTTCATTGATAACGCAGGAGGAGTTGATTGTTCAGACCACGAGGTCAATATCAAAATTCTGTTGAATGGTTTAGTTGCGGCAGGGGATTTAACCCTTAAGCAACGCAATCAGTTGTTGCTGGAAATGACCGATGAGGTCGCTGGGCTGGTTCTGAAAAACAATTATCGTCAGGTTCAAGCCATCACCTTAGCTGAGCGTCGGTCTTTGAAAGCAATGGCCGAGTATCAGCGCTTCATTAATAAGTTGGAGTCTGAGGGTAAACTTAATCGAAAGCTCGAGTTTATCCCGACTGAAGATCAACTTGAAGAGCGTCGAGTCAGCGGTTTGGGGTTAACTCGTCCGGAGCTGTCCGTACTTGTCTCGTATAGTAAAGCCGACTTGAAAGCCGAGTTGCTTAAGACAGATGTTCCAGATGATGCATACCTTGCACGTGAATTGGTCACCGCTTTTCCTAATAAAATGGTAAAAATTTACAATGAGCCTTTAAAGCAGCATAAGCTTTGCAGGGAAATCGTGGCGACTCAAATTGCCAATGAAATTGTTAACTTGATGGGGGTTAACTTTGTTGACCGCTTGGTTACAACAACGGGGACGGATACGAGTACGGTTGTACGTGCCTATGTGTTGGTTCGAGATGCCTTTGATTTGCCAAATCTCTGGAAGCAAATTGAGTTTTTAGACTATGAAGTTGATGCCCAAATTCAGCTTGAAATGATGGAGCGCCTTCAATATTTGGTGCGTCATGCTGCACGCTGGTTTGTGCGCAATCGCAGAGGTGGCATTGACTGTGCGTCTGAAACCGAATATTTTGCAGACTCAATACGGAGTATCAGCCTGACCCTTGGAAATCTACTCTGTGGTGAGCCTAGAACTGAATGGGAGGATGCCTACCAGCGTTACACAAATGCGGGTGTGCCTTCTGAGCTTGCTAAAGTTGTTGCCGGTTCTGGAGTGTTATTCACAGCGCTGGGTATTATTGAAGTGACACGTGAGCACGAAGTGCCGTTGACGCGTGCGGCTCAAGCGTTCTTCAGTTTGGGTGAGCGATTAGAATTGCATTGGTTTGCGGGTCAGTTAAATGATCTGCATGTCGATAGTTATTGGCAAGCATTGGCAAGAGACTCATTCCGAGACGATCTTGAGTGGCAGCAGCGAGCATTGACTGCAACTGTGTTGCAGGTAGATGCTGAGGCAAGTGATGTTGCACTTGATGCTTGGATAGCCTTGAACAAAACGCATTTAGAGCGTTGGGATAAGGTGCTTTCCGATCTTAAATTGGCTAAGACGCAAGACTATGCAATGTATACGGTTGCTGTGCGTGAGTTGTTTGATCTTGCGCGAACCTGTAAATCATCTTAATTAGTGGGTGGTTATTCTTCAAACTGCCTGCGCTTGTTTGGCAGTTTGAATGAAATACGCAGTGTTAGATGTCAAAATTACTCGAAATGAGTTTCTGAAATACTACAAAGGCGTGGCCTCCCGTGTCTCCGTGCGGGCGCGGGATGGTCGACGTTTTCACCTACCTGCTTCAGTCTTTACGCGCTTTTTATCTCACCATGGTGTAAATGGCAGTTTTATTATTTATTTTTCGGAAGAGGGAAAGCTGATTCAGATTGATAGGATGTCAAACGGATGACTGTCATTCGATCCTTGCAAAGATTATAATGGACGAAATTGTATATAAACTCTGGGATTGCGATGTTATACACACTTGCACGATCACTGATGTTTAAGCTGGATGCTGAGACTTCTCATAACCTTGCCCTTGGTGGAATGAATCTGCTTTCTGGTGTTGGACTCGAGCAGTTAATAGGCTCAAAGCCTATGCATTTACCTGTGGAGGTCATGGGGTTACGTTTTCCTAATCCGGTTGGCTTGGCTGCGGGTCTTGATAAAAATGCCAGTGCTGTTGATGGTTTGGCTGCGATGGGATTTGGCTTTATTGAAGTCGGCACTGTCACGCCTAAGCCTCAGTCAGGTAATCCCAAGCCGAGACTCTTCCGCTTAGAGGATCGACAGGCCATTATTAATCGAATGGGATTTAATAATGATGGTGTTGATCAGCTTCTTAAGAACCTCGAGAACTGTCGTTACGATGGTATTTTGGGCATTAATATTGGGAAAAATAAAGATACACCGAATGCGCAAGCAAACGATGACTATCTCTATTGCATGCGCAAGGTATACTCTCGTGCTAGCTATATCACCATTAATATTTCTTCTCCGAACACACCTGGACTGCGGACGCTTCAATTCGGTGAGTCATTGAACAGCTTGTTGG
The DNA here is from genome assembly GCF_000585235.1 of Nitrincola nitratireducens. Classification (NCBI taxonomy): domain Bacteria; kingdom Pseudomonadati; phylum Pseudomonadota; class Gammaproteobacteria; order Oceanospirillales; family Oceanospirillaceae; genus Nitrincola; species Nitrincola nitratireducens. The sequence continues at coordinate 455,434 of NZ_AONB01000001.1, forward strand.
ATTGCATGAAAACCGAGCAGTCAAAACTGAGTAAGGTTCATGGGCGTTATGTGCCTATAGCACTCAAGATTGCACCGGATATGGGGCCTGAAGAGTTTGAGTTGGTGGCAGCCTCCCTTAAGGCCTATGAAATGGATGCGGTGATTGCAACGAATACCACCCTCTCTAGAGACGGTGTGGAAGGGTGTCAGTGGGCGGAAGAGGCTGGCGGTCTCAGTGGTGCGCCTGTTCGAAATCGCTCTACAGCTGCAATTATGGCGTTGTCTAAGCACTTGAAAGGCAGTGTCCCCATTATTGGGGTGGGCGGTATTACTGAAGGTTTTGATGCGGCAGAAAAAATTCAAGCGGGTGCGAGTTTGGTGCAGATCTACACAGGATTTATCTACCAGGGGCCCAGCCTTATTCGAGACTCTGTTAAAGCAATTGCAGAAATACGTTGATCTTTGACTCCGGAAAGTCCTAAGAAAAGGCTATCCGGAGCATCTTGTTAAGTGATAATAATAGAAAGTTTAAGCAAGTGACGGGTTTATCTGTATTGCAGAAACGCCAGACATGCCGTTCCAATGTGCTTCGCGTCCTTCACGCCATCCTGTCATCCAACAACTTCGCATATCCGCGTTGTTAACTGGGCATTCCTCGCGTGATTTTCCGCTGATGCCAGCATTAAAACCACGGTTGTACAGAGTGGAGCTGCGGTCACGTTTCTGTTTTCTCATAGTACGCCTCTCATGTTTCTATTTATCATAGCGCGAAGGCTAATTGCACTTCGCGAGTGGCCGTGAGTTCACTATACTCACACCTTCATTAATAACGTAAATAAAAATCTTTTGCGATTGAAATTTGCTATGGTTGTTAAAGGTGCTGATAGTAAGTTTGTGTGTGCAGTTGCAAAAATATGAATATAATCAACTGATTGAGTAGATATTTCAAACATGTGTTTATGGATGAAAATTTTTCAGTTAGTCATTAAAGTTAAACAAATAAATGTTGAGGTGCGAACTAAACATGCCAATTCAGAATGATGCGATGGGTATATCCTATTTTGTAACCTGTCCAAAAGGGTTGGAGGCGCTTCTTCTAGACGAAATTAACGCACTCGGTGCCATATCAGCTAAACAAACGGTAGCGGGCGTTGCGTGTGAGGGCGATAAAACTCTAGGGTATCGATTGTGTTTAGAGTCTCGTTTAGCGAGTCGAGTATTATTGCGCTTAGCTGAGGCTCCTGCAGCAACGCCTGACGCGTTGTATGACCTAGTGCAGTCCATCGACTGGCTTGAGCTGATGCGTCCTTCAGGGACCCTCAGTGTTGATTTTAACGGCCGTAGTGACGCCATCAATAACACTCACTTTGGGGCTTTAAAGGTTAAAGACGCTATTGTTGACCAAATACGCGGTGCAACAGGTCAGCGCCCCTCTATTGAAAAGCAGCAGCCGGATATACGTGTCAATGTTCATCTAGCGAAAGGGCAAGCGACAGTTTCGCTTGATATGTCGGGTGAGAGTTTGCATCGAAGAGGCTATCGCCAGCAAGCAGGTGAAGCGCCAATGAAAGAAAATTTGGCCGCCGCTGTCTTACTGAGAGCTGGGTGGAATAAAGACGTGTTTGATGCGGTGTTAGATCCTATGTGCGGATCTGGCACCTTGCTGATCGAAGCGGCAATGATTGCAGCGAATATTGCCCCTGGCTTGTATCGACACCAATTTGGCTTCACCCATTGGTTAACGCATGACCGTGGGTTGTGGAAGGAGTTGTGCGATGAAGCGCATGCGAAAGCAGAAGCTGGAAAAGTCGCCCTTACCGCACAATTCTATGGCTTTGATCAAGATGAGAAGGTCTTACATAAAGCGAAAGAAAACATACGTCGGGCTGGTTTAAGTGCGTTTATTCGCGTTGAGTTGTCCGAATTAAGTGGACTTCAGTGTCCCCAGGATATTGAGAAGGGCTTATTGGTTACCAATCCGCCTTATGGTGAGCGGTTGGGCGAAACCGAAAACCTGATGTACCTATACCAATTGCTGGGACAGCAGTTACGAAGCCAATTTGAGGGGTGGCGAGCGGCGGTCTTTACATCAAATCCTGACCTATGCAAGGTCATGAAACTGAAGGCGCAGCGCTCCTACCAGTTGTTTAATGGTGCCTTAGAGAGCCGATTGTTTTTATATGAAGTCTTTGCGCAAGAGGATCGAGTTCAAGATGAAGCGAAAACGCTTGAGCTGACGGAGTCTGCGCAAATGGTCGCGAATCGAATTCAAAAAAATCAAAAAAACTTAGGGAAATGGATTAAAAAAGAAGGGATTGAGTGTTATCGCGTTTATGATGCGGATATTCCAGAATATGCTGTGGCTGTCGACTGCTACGGTGACGAAGTGATTGTTCAGGAGTATCAGGCGCCTTCGTCAGTTGATCCTGTAAAAGCGTTTAGCCGCTTTAATGAAGCGGTTGCAGCGGTGGCTCAGGTGATGAACAAAAAGCCACAACAAATTGTCGTTAAGCGTCGTAAGCGCCAGCAGGGAACGGAGCAGTATGAGCGTCATGATACCACCGACCATTTTTTTGTGGTAACGGAGCTAGGTTGTAAGCTGTGGGTGAATCTTCATGATTACCTTGATACGGGGTTGTTTTTGGATCATCGGCCAGTGCGCCGCAAGATTCAGTCGATTGCTCAAGGTAAAAATGTTCTTAATTTATTTTCATACACGGCGACAGCTAGCTTGCATGCAGCGGTGGGCGGTGCTAGTAGAACAACGAGTGTTGATATGTCGTCCACATACCTTGATTGGGCGCGTCGCAATTTTGCCTTGAATGGATTGGATAATTCGAACCATCATTTTGTGCGAGAGGATTGTTTCAAATGGTTGGAGCGTCAGTCATCTGCGCAATATGATTTGATTTTTATGGATCCACCAACTTTTTCGAATTCAAAACGAATGGAAGGGGTGTTGGATGTTCAGCGAGATCATGTTCGGTTGATTCACTTGGCGATGGGCTTGCTTAAAAAAGAGGGTTTGTTGATTTTTTCCAATAATTATCGTCGTTTCAAGTTAGACAGCGATGCGCTTCACGCCTATGAAGTGAAAGATGTGACAGCAAGCACGATTGATCCTGATTTTAAGCGCAATGCAAAAATACATTGCTGTTTTGAAATCAAGCATAGTCAGGTATAAAGAGTCAGGGTGGATAACCCTCCTAAGACTCACCTTTGGTGAGGTTAGGAGGGCTTTAAGACCTAAGGCTTAATTATGCAGAAGGGTAGTCACGCTTTTTAGCGCCTGTGTAAAGCTGGCGTGGGCGACCAATACGGTTGGGGCTTGAATGGAACTCGTTCCAATGGGAAATCCAGCCAATGGTGCGAGACAGTGCAAATATCACCGTGAACATGCTTGTTGGAATGCCGATTGCTTTCAGAATGATACCTGAGTAGAAGTCGACGTTTGGATAGAGTTTTCTCTCAACAAAGTACGGATCTTCTAGTGCAATTTCTTCAAGGCGAGTTGCGATTTTTAATAATGGATCGTTCTCGATTCCGAGCTCACCTAAGACCTCATCGCAGGTTTTCTTCATGACTTTTGCGCGCGGATCAAAGTTGCGATAGACGCGATGTCCGAAGCCCATCAAGCGGAAAGAGTCTTCAGGGTCTTTTGCGCGTTGAATAAACTCTGGGATATTGGCTTCGTCGCCGATTTCTTCCAGCATGGTCAGTACTGCTTCGTTTGCACCACCATGTGCAGGTCCCCATAAAGCCGCAATGCCAGCAGCAATACATGCAAATGGATTGGCGCCTGATGAGCCCGCCAAACGAACGGTAGATGTTGATGCGTTTTGTTCATGATCAGCATGCAGTGTGAAAATTCGATCCATTGCGCGAACAAGGATTGGGTTGGCAACGTAATCTGCACAGGGCGTTGAGAACATCATACGCAAAAAGTTTTCAGCATAGGTGTTGTCATTGCGTGGATGCATGAATGGCTGGCCAATTGAATACTTATAACACATGGCCGCCAACGTGGGCATTTTTGCAATCAAACGATACGCACAAACTTCGCGGTGATGCGCATTGTTGATGTCCAGTGAGTCATGGTAGAAGGCAGATAGAGCGCCGACAACACCACACATGATCGCCATCGGGTGCGCATCGCGGCGGAAACCTTTAAAGAAGGCGCTTAGTTGCTCGTGCACCATTGTGTGATTGGAAATGGTGTTGTTGAAAACAGCTTTTTGTTGTTCGGTTGGGAGTTCACCGTTTAGTAATAAGTAGCAAACTTCCAAGTAATCAGACTTTTCAGCGAGTTGCTCGATTGGGTATCCGCGATGCAGAAGAATGCCCTTGTCGCCATCGATGTAAGTAATTTGTGATTCACAGGCCGCAGTCGACACGAAGCCAGGGTCATATGTGAATAGGCCTTTGCTAGTCAAAGGACGAACATCAATGACGTCGGGGCCCTCTGTTCCGGAGTAAACGGGTAATTCAATCGTTCCATCCAGACCATCGACCGTCAAACGTGCTTTCTTGTCAGCCATAGTTGGCTCCTATCATTCGGTTTAATTACAACGACTTGTGACCAGTCGCTTGATTACACTGTTGAGAATTGACCTAGTTAAGGACGGTACAACTATAAAGTTTGTCACGCGATTGTCAATTAAACCTAAAGGCGAATATTGCGCCGCAACATCAAAAAATTCGAACAGAGGTGATCAACTCGTAAGAAATGGCCTTATAATACGTGGGTTCGAAGAAAGGCATGCTCTGCAAGCCACGGTTTATGCTTAGACCATTGTTGTACATGCGTGATATCGCGTTGTATTCAAGGGTTGAAGTGACTATACTCCGTGGCCTGAGTTGACATTGTACTTATGTGTGCAATGCCACAAATGTGCAATGCCAGTTCGGCATCCCGAGCTACTGCTTCTGAGCACTTCCAAACAACCAAGTCCTGCAAAGGGACCCAAAAGTGTGAACTAGAGCCGTGAACAAAAAAAGACCTGTAAACTTAGATCTTCAAACGATTAAATTGCCGATTACGGCGATCACATCCATTCTGCACCGCGTAACAGGTGTAGCGTTGTTCTTCGGCGCTATATTTGCAGTGTATCTACTTGGGCTATCGCTCGAGTCTGAGGCTGGCTTTGCCGCTGCCTCTGACTTAATGAACAATAGCTTCTTGGCGAAATTGATAGCGTGGGGACTTGTGTCTGCCTTGCTTTACCACTTCGTAGCAGGAGTCAAGCATCTAGTCATGGACTTGGGTCACTGTGAAGAATTGGAAAGTGGCAAACAGGCCGCTAAAGTTACGTTGATCGTAGCTGGCGTATTAGTCCTTCTTGCAGGAGTGTGGATATGGTAACTAGCATTACGAGTTTTGGCCGTAGTGGTCTTTATGACTGGATGATGCAGCGCGTAACCGCTGTTGTCCTTATGGCATATACGATCTTTATGATCGGGTATCTTCTTTTTAACCCAAGTCTGGATTATGCACAGTGGAGCGGTCTGTTCTCAGGCACGGCTATGCGTATCTTTACGTTGTTAGCAATCTTGTCTATGGCGGCTCACGCTTGGATAGGCCTGTGGTCAGTTTCAACTGACTACATCAAGATTACTAGCCTTCGGTTTGTTTTTCAGTCCGTATGTGGCCTGCTCGCGTTTATTTACGTTGTGTGGGGCATTCAGATTCTGTGGGGTGCTTAAGAGATGTCTAATCTTCGTACATTAAGTTTCGACGCGATTGTTGTCGGAGGTGGTGGTGCTGGTATGCGTGCTGCTTTGCAGTTGGCGCAATCAGGTCTTAAAACCGCATGCGTGACAAAAGTGTTTCCAACACGCTCTCATACGGTATCAGCGCAAGGTGGTATTACCTGTGCAATTGCAAGTGCGGACCCTAATGATGATTGGCGCTGGCACATGTACGATACCGTCAAGGGATCTGATTACATCGGAGATCAAGACGCTATCGAATATATGTGCTCTGTCGGACCGCAAGCTGTATTCGAATTGGACCACATGGGATTGCCTTTCTCACGTACAGAGACAGGTCGCATTTATCAGCGTCCATTTGGTGGTCAGTCTAAAAACTTTGGTGAGGGCGGCCAAGCGGCTCGTACCTGTGCAGCGGCTGACCGTACTGGGCATGCGTTATTGCATACGTTGTATCAGGCGAACATGAAAGCGGGCACCACCTTTTTGAATGAGTGGTATGCCGTTGATTTGGTCAAAAATGCAGACGGTGCCGTCGTCGGAACGATTGCAATTTGCATTGAAACCGGTGAAACCGTTTACATCAAGTGTAAAGCAACAGTGTTGGCAACTGGTGGCGCAGGCCGTATTTACGCGTCAACCACTAACGCATTGATAAACACAGGTGACGGCATAGGTATGGCGTTGCGCATCGGTGTTCCTGCTCAGGACATGGAAATGTGGCAGTTCCATCCAACCGGTATTGCCGGTGCGGGTACTCTGGTAACAGAGGGTTGTCGTGGAGAAGGTGGTTACCTGATCAATAAAGACGGCGAACGCTTCATGGAGCGCTATGCACCGAATGCGAAAGATCTGGCGGGTCGTGATGTAGTTGCCCGTTCAATGATCCTAGAGATTCTTGAAGGGCGTGGTTGTGGACCTGATGGTGATCACGTGTTGCTTAAGCTAGATCACTTGGGTGAAGAAGTACTTCATTCTCGTCTGCCAGGTATCTGTGAACTTTCTAAGACCTTTGCGGCTGTCGACCCAGTTAAAGAGCCTATCCCCGTTGTGCCAACCTGCCATTATATGATGGGTGGATTGCCAACTAACATCGGTGGTCAAGTATTAGCGCCTGATGCTGAGGGTGTTGATCACTTGGTGCCGGGTCTGTTTGCTTGTGGTGAAGCGGCGTGTGTGTCTGTGCATGGTGCAAACCGTCTGGGTGGTAACTCACTGCTTGACTTGGTTGTCTTTGGTCGTGCAGCGGGCATGCACATTGAAGAGCAAATGCGTGAAGGCTACGAAGTTAAAGACGCCACAGATGCTGACGTCGAAGCGGCAATGGCACGTCTCAATCGTTTGAATAATTCAACGTCAGGTGAGCGTGTTGCTGATGTCAGAAAAGAACTACAAAGTACAATGCAATTGTATTTTGGTGTGTTCCGTGACGGTCCTAGCATGGAAAAAGGTTTGGGCTTATTAAAAGATATTCGTAAGAAAGTCGAAAACCTGTATCTAGAAGATAAGAGCCAAGCGTTCAACACGTCACGTATCGAAGCACTTGAGTTGGAAAACTTACTTGAAGTGGCGGAAGCGACAGCGATTGCAGCTGTTGAGCGTAAAGAATCACGTGGTGCACATGCTCGTAATGACTTCACTGAGCGTGACGATGAAAATTGGTTGTGCCATTCGGTCTATTTCCCGGTAGAAAAGCGTATAGGTAAGCGTGCAGTTAACTTTGCACCTAAAACTATGGACGCGTTCCCACCGAAGATTAGAACTTACTAAGGGGTTGTTATAATGCTGGTAAGTGTATATCGCTATAATCCTGAAAAGGACAATGCACCCTATATGCAGGATATCCATATAGATATTCCTGGTGGAAAAGACATCATGGTGTTGGATCTCCTTCAGCTGCTGAAAGAGAAAGACACAACATTAACGTTTAGACGTTCGTGCCGTGAAGGTGTTTGCGGTTCGGATGGTATGAACATGAATGGCAAAAACGGCTTGGCATGTATCACGCCTTTGTCGCAAGTGGTTGAAAAAGATAAGCTGGTATTGCGCCCGCTTCCTGGCTTGCCTGTGATTCGTGACCTCGTCATCGATATGTCGCAGTTTTATCGTCAATATGAGAAGGTTAAGCCTTTCTTGATCAACGATACGCCTGCGCCTGCAATCGAGCGTTTGCAGTCACCTGAAGATCGTGCTGAGTTGGATGGTTTGTACGAGTGTATTCTATGTGCATGTTGTTCAACGGCCTGTCCTTCATTCTGGTGGAATCCAGATAAGTTCATTGGGCCTTCTGGTTTGCTGCAGGCATATCGATTCTTAGCCGATACGCGTGACACCGCTCGTGATCAGCGTTTATCTGAGCTTGATGACCCATTCAGTGTTTTCCGCTGTCATGGTATCATGAACTGTGTGAATGTCTGTCCTAAGGGGTTAAACCCTACCAAGGCGATAGGTAAAATCAGAAATATGCTCTTGCAGCGTGCGACCTGATTAGTACTTTCCCTTAAAACGGCGCTTATGCGCCGTTTTTATTATAATAATATAACAAAATGTTACAATGAGACTCGTTCAGTACCCAAAGGTCTATGTTACGTGGAAGCTTATTTTCTGTAGAATTTCATGTGCATGATCTGTGTTAACCTATGCCTAAACGTCGTAAAATAGCCTGATGTAATTAGGCTGATACAGCGGCTGGCAAACATTACAACAATCGGTAATTAGCAGCGAGGCAGCGTTCTAAACGTTAAGGATATGGTGCAGCCTTATCGAATAGCTTCCTCCAGACTCAGGGTGAAAAAATAATGCAAGACAGCATGATGGAGCTGATGTGGAAGAATGCACACCTATACGGTGGAAATCTTTCATACGTAGAACAACTTTACGAAACATACCTCATGGATCCAAACGCTGTTCCACAAGAGTGGCGCGAAGAATTTGACCGCTTACCTGTAAGTGCTCAAAACATTACGCAGGATATTCCCCACTCTCCGATACGTGATCATTTCTTAGCCATGTCTAAGAATAAGCGTCGCGCTCTGCCCGCAGCTGTTGCGAGCGTCAGTTCTGAACATGAGAAAAAGCAAATTCGTGTATTGCGTATGATTAACGCATACCGAGTTCGCGGGCATCAGGTTGCACAGATTGATCCGCTGAAATTGTTGAAGCGTGAGCCTGTACCTGATTTAGATCTTCGTTTCCACGAACTATCTGAAGCCGATAACGATACACAATTCCAATTGGGTTCGCTGTTTTTTGGCCCTGAAGAAGCGCCACTGCGGTCCATTGTCGAAGATTTGAAAAAGACCTACTGTTCATCCGTAGGTGTTGAGTATATGCACATTGTTGATACTCAGGAAAAACGCTGGATTCAGTCACGTATGGAGCCTGTGCGCTCAAGCCCAGTGCTTGAAGCTGAAACGCGTAAACACATTCTTGAGCGTTTAACGGCAGCAGAAGGGCTTGAAAAGTATTTAGGCTCTCGTTACGCGGGTGCTAAGCGTTTTGGTGTTGAAGGGGGTGAATCTCTCATTCCATGTCTTGATGAACTGATTCAGCGTGCAGGTAAAGAAGGCGCTAAAGAAGTGGTTATCGGCATGGCGCACCGTGGTCGTTTAAACGTACTGGTCAATATCTTTGGTAAAAACCCATCCGATCTTTTCGGCGAATTTGAGGGTAAAAAGACCCTTGAAACATCAGGTGACGTTAAATACCACCAAGGTTTTTCATCCAATGTGATGACGCCAGGTGGAGAAGTTCACCTTGCCATGGCCTTTAACCCTTCCCATTTGGAAATTGTATCGCCAGTGGTTGAAGGATCGGTTCGTGCACGCCAAGATCGTCGTGAAGATGAAGTTGGCAACTCAGTTATTCCGGTTTCTATTCACGGTGATGCTGCATTTGCTGGTCAAGGCGTCGTCATGGAAACCTTCCAGATGTCTCAAACCCGTGCTTATAAAACGGGCGGGACGATCCATCTGGTCATTAACAACCAAGTTGGTTTTACAACGTCTAAAAAAGAAGATGCACGTTCGACTGAATACTGCACAGACGTTGCCAAAATGGTCCAAGCACCGATTTTCCATGTGAACGGTGACGATCCAGAAGCTGTTCGCTTTGTGACTCAGCTTGCACTTGATTACCGTAATGCCTTTAACAAAGATGTGGTTATCGACCTGGTATGTTACCGTCGTCGAGGTCATAACGAAGCCGATGAGCCATCAGGCACTCAGCCTTTAATGTATCAGCAGATTAAGGTTCAGAAAACAACACGTGAGCTTTATGCGCAGCGTTTAGTTGATGAAGGCGTGCTAACGGCTGAAGACTGTAAAGAAATGGAGCAGGCCTACCGTAAAGCCTTAGAAAACGGTGAGCATGTTGCGAACGCACTGGTGCTTGAGCCAAACACTGAATTGTTTGTCGACTGGAAGCCTTACTTAGGCCATCAGTGGTCATTTGAGGCTGACACTCGTGTTGACATTAAACTTCTGCAGGAACTTGGGCAAAAAATGTGTCGCTTCCCAGAAGGGTTTGCAATTCAAAAGCAAGTACAGAAAATTTACGATGACCGTTTGCGCATGGCGGCAGGTGCCATGGAAATCAACTGGGGCTTTGCTGAAACCCTTGCCTACGCAACCTTGTTGGCAGAAGGTCACCCGGTTCGTATTACCGGTCAGGATGTGGGTCGTGGTACCTTCTCGCACCGTCATGCGGCTGTGCATCATCAGAAGGATGCGAGCACCTATGTTCCATTGCAACACTTAGCAGACGACCAGCCTGACTTTGATATTTACGACTCTTACTTGTCAGAAGAGGCTGTCTTGGCGTTTGAGTATGGCTATGCCACGACCATGCCAAATACGATGGTGATCTGGGAAGCTCAGTTCGGTGACTTTGCCAATGGCGCACAAGTTGTTATCGACCAGTTCATTACCAGTGGTGAGCATAAGTGGGGACGTCTGTGTGGTCTAACCATGCTGTTGCCTCATGGCTTTGAAGGTCAAGGACCTGAGCACTCATCTGCACGTCTTGAACGCTTCCTGCAGCTTTGTGCTGAGCACAACATTCAAGTTTGTGTTCCCACGACGCCTTCTCAGATTTTCCATCTATTGCGTCGTCAAATTACGCGTCCTTTAAGAAAACCATTGGTGGTTATGTCGCCGAAGTCTTTGCTTCGTCATAAGCAAGCGACATGTTCACTTGAAGATCTTGCAGAAGGTAGCTTCCAGCCTGTGATTGGTGAGGCCGATAAACTAGATCCAGCAAACGTTAAACGTTTGGTTCTGTGCAGCGGCAAGGTTTATTATGACCTTTACAATCGTCGTGCAGAATTGGCAAAAGAGGATGTGGCAATTGTTCGTATTGAGCAATTATACCCCTTCCCTGAAGAGATCTTAGGTCAGACAATTGCAGAATATACCAACCTTGAGTCGGTGGTTTGGTGTCAAGAAGAGCCAATGAACCAAGGCGCGTGGTACTGCAGTCAGCATCACATGCGTCACGTTTTACAGAAGCATAATCCTTCACTTCATTTGGAAGGTGTGGGTAGACCCCATGCGGCTGCGCCAGCTGTGGGTTACATTTCTGTTCACGTTGAGCAGCAAGAGCAGTTGGTTAACGAAGCGATCAATGGTTAATAACACGTTCTCACAAGAACATCAGTGCAGCATATAGAAGGAAAGAGCATGAGTATCGAAATTAAAGCCCCAACATTCCCGGAATCCGTTGCAGACGGTACCGTTGCAACTTGGCACAAACAACCTGGTGAGGCGTGTGCAGCTGATGAGCTCATCGTTGATATAGAAACGGATAAAGTTGTTCTGGAAGTCGTTGCGCCTGCTGATGGTGTGCTTGCATCCATCATCAAGGGTGAAGGCGATACAGTATTAAGCGAAGAAGTTCTCGCTATTTTTGAAGCAGGGGCTGTTGCAAGTGCTGCGCCAGCGGCTGCAACTGCAGTTGTTGCAGATGTGACTGCAACGGATGCTGAAAAAATTGGACCTGCTGCCCGTAAGTTGATCGACGAGAACAACTTGGATGCCAGTAAGATTCAAGGTACAGGCAAAAATGGTGGGATCACCAAAGAAGACGTTCAAAACTACATCAACAATCCAAGCGCAGCCGCTCCTGTAGCTGCAGCGGCTCCAGCGCCTGCAGCTAAACCTGCTGCCGCTGTTATTAATGTTCCTGTTGGTGACCGAGTTGAAAAGCGTGTTCCTATGACGCGTTTGCGTGCCACCATTGCTAAGCGTTTAGTTGAAGCACAACAAAATGCCGCGATGCTAACCACCTACAACGAAGTCAACATGAAGCCTGTTATGGAGCTTCGTAAGCAGTATAAAGATCTGTTTGAAAAAGTTCATGGTGGCACTCGTTTAGGCTTCATGTCCTTCTTCGTTAAGGCGGCGACGGAAGCATTGAAGCGCTTCCCAGCCGTAAACGCATCGATTGATGGTAATGACATGGTTTACCATGGCTACCAAGACATCGGTGTTGCTGTTTCCACTGAGCGTGGTTTGATGGTGCCAGTATTGCGTGATACAGACAGCATGAGCTTGGCTGACGTTGAAGCGACCATCGCTGATTTTGGTAAGCGTGGCCGTGATGGTAAGCTTGGCATGGACGATATGCAGGGTGGAACCTTCACGATTACGAATGGTGGTGTCTTTGGCTCATTGATGTCTACGCCCATTCTGAACCCACCACAAACAGCTATTTTGGGAATGCACAAGATCCAAGAGCGCCCAATGGCTGTGAATGGTCAGGTTGTGATTTTACCAATGATGTACCTCGCATTGTCATACGATCATCGTATGATTGATGGAAAAGAGGCTGTACAATTCCTGGTTACAATAAAAGATCTGTTAGAAGACCCTGCACGTCTGTTGCTTGAAGTCTAAGTAACATCCGTAATCAACGAATTAAAACAGGATAAGTGAATGTCTGAAAAATTTGATGTCATAGTGATTGGTGCCGGCCCTGGCGGTTATGTTGCGGCGATTCGTGCAGCTCAGTTAGGTTTGAAAACAGCCTGCGTTGAAAAATGGGTTGACGGAAAAGGTGCACCTGTTTTAGGTGGAACTTGCTTAAACGTAGGTTGTATTCCTTCTAAAGCACTGCTCGAAACGACACACAAAATGCATGAAGCACAGCACGGGTTTGCTGCGCAGGGTATTGTGGCTGAAAACGTACACATCGACCCTAAGCAAATGGTTGCTCGCAAAGATCAAATCGTTAAGAACTTAACCGGTGGTATCGCGGGTTTATTCAAAGCAAATGGCGTTACTCTGCTGCAAGGTAAAGGTCGTCTTCTTGCCAATAAGCAAGTTGAAGTAACGGATAAAGATGGCAATGTTAGCCTCCATGCTGCTGAAAACGTCGTATTAGCGGCAGGCTCTGTGCCTGTCGAGATCCCACCAGCGCCATTAACTGAAGGTTTGATTCTTGATAATGCGGGAGCTCTCGATATTGACGAGGTTCCAGCGCGCTTAGGTATCATCGGTGCAGGTGTTATCGGTTTGGAAATGGGTTCAATTTGGGCTCGTTGTGGATCGCAAGTTACTGTACTTGAGGCAATGGATACATTCTTGTCTGTTACCGACCAAGACGTATCAAAAGAAGCCTACAAGCTGATGACTAAGCAAGGTTTAGACATCAAGCTGGGTGCGCGTTGCACGGGAACTGAAGTTAACGGTAACGAAGTGACCGTTAAGTACACCGATGCAAACGGTGAACAAAGCTTGGTCGTTGATAAGCTGATTGTTGCTGTAGGTCGTCGTCCATTAACTCAAAACTTGGTATCTGACGACTCTGGTGTCAAGCTGGACGAGCGTGGCTTTATCTTTGTTGATGAGCAGTGCCGTACCGATGCACCAGGTATCTATGCGATTGGTGATATTGTTCGTGGTCCTATGCTTGCGCATAAGGCGTCTGAAGAAGGCATCATGGTTGTCGATATCATTGCTGGCCACAAAGCGCAATTAAACTACGATTGTGTCCCGAACATCATTTACACCTTCCCTGAGTTGGCTTGGGTCGGCAAGACCGAGCAAGAACTTAAGAATGAAGGTGTAGCGATTAAAGTTGGTAAGTTCCCATTTGCGGCATCAGGCCGTGCGATGGCTGCCAATGCGACGGAAGGTTTCGTCAAAATGATCGCAGACGAAAAGACTGACAGAATTCTGGGCGTTCATATCGTAGGCGGTATCGCCTCCGAGCTGATCGCTCAGGCCGTTATCGCAATGGAGTTTTGTGCTACTGCAGAGGATTTGCAAATGACGGTATTCGCTCACCCAACCGTGAGTGAAGCGGTTCACGAAGCCGCACTTGCAGTGGATAATCACGCCATCCACATTGCGAATCGTAAAAAACGCTAACCGAAGGGTTGCAAATGAAGACCGGGCCAAAAGTCCGGTCTTTTTGAACGCAGTCTAAAGTGCGTGCAACCTTAGTAACCCTGTTTACTAAAGTTGCGCATGTATAATCGATAATTCAACGGATTAGAACATGAACCTTCATGAGTACCAAGGCAAACAACTGTTTGCTCAATATGGTCTGCCGGTTTCCAAAGGTTTCGCGGTAGATACCCCAGAAGCAGCAGCTGAAGCTGCTGAAAAAATCGGTGGTGATAAGTGGGTTGTTAAAGCTCAAGTTCACGCTGGTGGCCGTGGTAAAGCAGGTGGCGTAAAGCTTGTTTCTTCTCCTGAAGAAGCTAAAGCTTTTGCTGAAAAATGGTTGGGTCAGCGTTTAGTCACGTATCAGACAGACGCCAATGGTCAGCCTGTTACCAAAATTCTGGTTGAAACCTGCACAGATATCGCCAATGAGCTTTATTTGGGCGCTGTTGTTGATCGTTCTAGCCGTCGTATCGTCTTCATGGCGTCTACTGAGGGTGGTGTTGAGATCGAGAAAGTTGCTCATGAAACGCCAGAAAAAATCTTGAAAGCCACTATCGATCCGTTGACAGGCGCTCAGCCTTATCAAGGTCGTGATTTGGCGTTCAAACTGGGCTTGCAAGGTGACCAAATCAAGCAGTTCGTACAGATCTTCATGGGTCTTGCGAAAATGTTCCAAGAAAAAGATTTGGCTCTGTTAGAGATCAACCCTTTGGTTATCACTGATGCTGGCAACCTTCACTGCTAGATGCAAAAATTGTCATCGACAGCAATGCGGTTTACCGTCACAAAGATCTTCAAGCGATGCACGATCCGTCACAAGACGACGAGCGTGAAGCGCATGCGGCTCAGTGGGAGCTTAACTATGTTGCCCTTGAAGGTAACATCGGTTGCATGGTAAACGGTGCAGGTCTTGCAATGGGTACGATGGACATTGTTAAGTTGCACGGTGGCCAACCTGCTAACTTCCTGGACGTTGGTGGTGGTGCGACCAAAGAGCGTGTAACTGAAGCGTTCAAAATCATTCTGTCTGACAGCACTGTCAGCGCAGTATTGGTTAACATCTTCGGTGGTATCGTTCGTTGCGACCTGATTGCTGATGGTATTATCGGTGCGGTTAAAGAAGTTGGTGTTAACGTTCCTGTTGTTGTACGTCTGGAAGGTAATAACGCTGAACTCGGCGCTCAGCGTCTGGCTGAATCCGGTCTTGATATCATTGCAGCGACCAGCTTGACTGATGCTGCACAGCAGGTTGTAAAAGCCGCGGAGGGTAAATAATCATGTCCGTTCTGATTAATAAAGACACTAAAGTCATCTGTCAGGGTTTCACTGGCGGTCAAGGTACCTTCCATTCAGAGCAGGCGATTGCATACGGCACGAAAATGGTCGGCGGTGTCACTCCAGGCAAAGGCGGCACTGAGCACTTAGGTTTACCTGTGTTCAATACTGTTGCTGAAGCGGTTGAAGCAACGGGTGCTGAAGCATCGGTTATCTACGTACCTGCTGCTTTTTGTAAAGACTCTATCCTTGAAGCTGCAAACGGTGGCATTAAGCTGATCGTTTGTATCACTGAAGGTATCCCAACGTTGGATATGCTTGAGTGTAAAGTGAAGTGTGATGAGCTTGGTGTGCGTTTGATTGGTCCTAACTGCCCAGGTGTTATCACTCCGGGTGAGTGCAAGATCGGTATCATGCCTGGCCACATTCACTTGCCAGGTAAAGTGGGTATCGTTTCACGTTCAGGTACACTGACGTATGAAGCGGTTAAGCAAACTACTGATGCAGGCTTCGGTCAATCCACTTGTGTGGGTATCGGTGGCGACCCAATTCCAGGTTCTAACTTCATCGATATTCTGGAGCTTTTCCAGAACGACCCACAGACTGAAGCGATTGTTATGATCGGTGAGATCGGTGGTTCTGCTGAAGAGGAAGCGGCTGCTTACATCAAAGCAAACGTGACTAAGCCTGTTGTATCTTACATTGCTGGTGTTACGGCTCCTGCTGGTAAGCGTATGGGCCATGCGGGCGCAATCATTTCTGGTGGTAAAGGAACTGCAGACGAGAAGTTCGCAGCACTTGAAGACGCTGGTGTGAAGACTGTTCGTTCACTGGCTGATATCGGCAAGGCTCTGGCTGAAGTAACGGGTTGGGCGACTAAGTAATTACGACGTCCTAGTCTCTACTCAAAAAAGCAGCGAAAGCTGCTTTTTTTGTTTTAAGCTGCTAACGTTATTCGTAAACATGACGGCTGAGTTGGCGTCGTGTCGACAAATACACACGACAAAGGAGTATCAAACCAGCATGAGCCAGTTTAATCCAGATAGTATCCAAATAGGGATTAGTGCGTGTTTGCTCGGTGAAAAGGTCCGTTATGATGGCGGTCATAAAGCCTCTCAGTATTGCATGCAGGAGCTTTCCCAGGTCTTTTCGTATGTGCCTGTTTGTCCTGAAATGGCCATAGGATTAAGCACACCTAGACCGACCATACGTTTGGTTCAGGAAGAGTCAGGCATGCGCTTATTGGCCTCTGATAAAAGCTTTGATGTTACCGATGCTATGCAGGCCTTTAGTGAAAAGCGGATCTCAACGCTTGATTATTTAAGTGGCTATATTGTCTGTGCAAAATCACCGTCCTGTGGCATGGAGCGGGTTAGGGTATATGATGGTCGTACCGGGTATAGCCGTAAATCAGGTGTAGGGCTTTACACAGCGAATTTGCAGCGGATCTATCCTTACCTTCCCGTAGAGGAGGATGGCCGCTTACATGATCTCGTCTTAAAAGAAAATTTTATTACACGTGTATTTGCAAACCACGCCTGGAAAACGCTTAAGCATGAAGCATCACGCGCCAATCGTTGGTCGCTTTTCATACCCGTTATAAATTCTTATTGTTGGCGCATCATCAGGCACACTACCGTGAATTGGGCCGTTATGTTGCGAACTTCAGTGATGATATTGAACAAGACGCAGAGCAGTACTATCAATTGTTTATGCAAGCACTGATGCATCCAGCGACACGGAAAAATCACACCAATGTGTTACAGCATATACAAGGATTTTTTTCCGACAGGCTTACGCCTAAACAAAAGCAAGAGTTGACGGAATCGATTGCTAAATATAACCAAGGACTGCTTCCGTTGTTAGTCCCCATTACCTTGATTCGTCATTATCTCAACGAGTTTGATGAAGAATATATTGCGCAGCAAGTGTATTTAAACCCACATCCGCAAGCGCTCAAACTCCATTACGGCTATTGAGAATAGCGGTCTAATCAGACCGCTTTTGTACGGATTACTCTGCTAGTAAACGAGCAGGGCAGATTTTGATATTGCTAAATCCAGCACTCAGGAGGTTCTGAGTTTGCAGTTTGCTCATGATGCCTTGATCGCAATATAACCAGTATTCTTTACTCTGATCCAAGTTTGCGAACTGGGAGTGAAGTCGATAAAAGGGCAGTTCGATAACGGGATATCCCTGGTTTTTTAACGGTGAAGACTCACGTTCGTCGGGTGCACGAATATCGATAATCACCACTCGATCATCCGGCTCGCTTGCAATCTGTCCTTCTTCAACCTGAGGTATGTCGGGAGTTTCGTTGAGCACCTGTGTAATCGACTGGAATACGGCAGATGTGACGGCGTCTTGAAGAACCAGCGAGTCCATTGCATCTTCTGCGGCTTCGATCTCGGTTAATTTTGCACGAGAGGTCGGGCGCTGGCTAATGACACCACAATATTCCGGAATTCGTTCGCAAAGCTCAGCAACACCAATAGCCCGCGCTTGGTCAATAATCAGCTGTTTGTTAGCACTGATTAAGGGGCGGAGAATCAATCGGGGAACCGTTTGATCAATGATTTGGAGATTGGTCAGCGTTTGACTGGATACTTGTGCAATCGCTTCGCCCGTAACGAGTGCCGAGGTTTTCAGCTTTCGGGCCAACTGATCAGCACAACGTATCATTGCTCGTTTAAGTATTACCCCCATGAGTCCCTGATCGACGTGCGTCAAAATATGCTCGACGACGCCTTCAAAAGGCACGGTAACAAACTTAACTTGATGGGACTGGCAGTATTGCGACCAAAGATAATGGGCCACCCGTTTGACGCCCTCCTCATGAGCAGCTCCGCCTAAACGGAAGAAAACAAAGTGGGTGTAGATGCCTCGTTGCAGCATTTGATAGGCCGCTACACTTGAATCAAAGCCGCCAGACATCAGCGTAACTACATTCTCCTGTGTTCCCAAAGGGTAGCCACCCAGTCCCTCACGACGCCTGCCTACGATAAACAGTCGATCGTGGTGTATTTGCAACAGTACAAGCTCGTCGGGTGATGTCAGATTCACCCCGGCTGCGGAGGAATGCTCCAACAGATAAGCACCAACCTTCCTTTGAAGCTCCAAGGAACTATAGGAATGAATCCCGGCTCGCTGAACCCGCACGGCAAAGGTTTTATTCTGCAAACGTTCGGCCACCGTACTGAGAGTCAGCGTGCAGATTCCCTCAATATCCGGCAGTGGGTGTTCTTGCGTTTCCATAAAATGATGAATACCGGGGATTCGTGTCAGCGCATCGCTGATGGCTTGAATCTGGGCAGTCGATGTACTTGGATCGGTTTCGACTTCCAGTAAATCCCAGCAGCCACCAACGCGGCTAAGCTCACAGATGGGTTTAACCAAGTGGCGTATGTTTTTTTTCAGCTGCTTAATATACTGCTGACGGACACCACGACTTTTTATCGTGATTTCGGGGAAGAGGCGAATAATAAATTTCATGCGATACGTGTTGATTAGGTTGGTCGCCGACGATGCGACAAAAAGCCCATTATTTTAATGGAAAATAAGGGGCTTTGGCAGTTTTTATTTGTTAACTGCTTTTTGCTGTCGGCGCTTTGACGACATAGTAAGCAAAAAAGGCCGCCATGATCAGATAACCTTGTACAAAGTCGGGTGCTGCATAAAAGCCGAGCTTTGGAGCATGCATTAGCCCGATGAAAGAGAGAGCCGCTGCAATCAGCGCAAATACGGTTGCACGTTTAAAGTGGCGGTCGATCACACTGACGGCAATGGCACCCAGTAGAATGGCTGTAAACATCGCGCCTTGACCTAAGGGGACAATTCCCTCAGAAATACCGGCCATGACCTCACTGGCGCCTCGCCCAAAACGTGTCGACAGATAGTTGGCGAAGTAGGGAAGCATGGCTAAGGCGACCGCTGGGTAGTAGCGAGTATCATTGGTTTGGAAGCTGGTCGCAATCATCGACATACCGACAAACACTAGAATAGGCGCGACAACGGCAACTGGAATTAAGGCAGCCAACACCGCAATCAATCCAAATAAGGTGGCTAACACATAGACCAAACCATTGAGCAAACTGTAGCCTCGGCCAGCATTCATCCACTTGGCACCAACAGTGGCGATGTACACTGTGGTTGGAAATAGACCTCCAAACACAGCACCGAGCAACGTACCTACACCGTCAACGGCTTGACACTCCCGTACATCGTATTTATCACCAGCGGCTTCCATCGCCTCAACATTGTTCATCGTTTCAATGGCGTTATAAAGCGTAATAGGCAGAATCACAGTAATCAGCGCAGCCCCGACACCAAACAGCATGCCTAAGCCCTCAAGCCAAGCAAAAGAAGGAAAAATAGGGTAAAAACCAAAATGCGTAAAAGCTTCAGTCAGTTTGACCGTATCGGTTTCGCCCATTAGATACGCCAGTGCGGTTCCGATAATTATGGCAAACAGCGATGCCGGAATATTGAAAGGAAGGCTGACACGCGCGACCAGTCCGACCAAAATAATGGCGATGACCAGTAAACCTATGACCGGCATCTCCAGTGTTTTGAACAGCATCTCCCCCGCAATAAAAGTCAAGGCGACACCTGCAACAGCTCCCAGCATCGCGGCTCGGGGTAGGTTTTTTTGCACCCAGTTACCAATGAAGCTGATTAAGATTTCGATCACACCGCTAATTAAGCACGCCGCCACCGCGATTTTCCACGCCAGTTCAGCATCTCCAGTCAGGGTTTTAGCCGGTAGCAAAATGCCAAATAAGAAGACAAACATCACAGGTGTACTAATCCCGTAGGATAAAGCGGTAACATCGGTACGTTGTTCTTTTTTAGCTAGCCGAGCCGCACTCCATGCGTAGTAAAAATTACCAAACATAACGGCAACGGCAGCACCTGGTAGCACTTTACCGAAGACAATCTCGGCCGGAAAACCCATGCCGAGCATGGAGATAGCAATAATGACAAAGTTAGCAATGTTATTCTGGAACAGTGCAAAGAAAGCATCCGTATCTTCTTTTTTATACCAAGGGTAATGGAAGGTTTTTTCGTTCATGGGGGGCTCTACTTGTGTAAAAGCGGAGCATTTTAACAGCCTAGCAAGGCTTTCCCTATCCTTGTATTTATATTTCACGAATTAAAAAAAACTGTTTCTATGCAGGGGGCGATGAGGAGTAAAATGCAAAATGTCTTAGACTTACTAGTCTATTCGACTCTGGACGACTATCTTAAGGAACTCTCTATGCGCTCATCACTCGTAACAGGCTCTTATCCTTGGCGGTTTTTTCGTTCAGGGGGCTTTGATCAGGTGCAAATTGAAAATGCAGACGATTTGAGGCACTTGGCTGAGTTGGATCAAAAACTTTGGTCTGTTCTAGCCTGCCCAACCGTTGGATTGGAGTTTGATCCGCGCACCCTTGCGTTACTGGATAACGATGGAGATGGCCGTATACGTGCGCCTGAGATTATTCGTGCCGTCCGTTGGGTTATTAAAGTGCTCAAGGCACCTGATATTTTATTTGAAGAGGGTGATCGCTTGCCTCTAGAGGCAATCAATCATGAGGATGAAGAGGGAGCTAAGCTGCTTGCAACCGCCGAACAGATCTTACAATACCTTGGCAAAGGCAATGCGGATGTTATCACGATCGAAGATGTGTCAGATACCACCCAACTGTTTACTCCTGATCATTACAATGGTGACGGTATTATTCCGGTTCAGCTCACCAATGATGAAACCTTAATTCAAGCCATTGGCCATATTATGGCCTGTTATGGCGAGCAAATGGACAGAAGTGGGCAGCCTGGCATCAATCAAAATACATTAGATCAATTTTTCAATGATGCGCATGCTTTATCTGATTGGTTAGCAAAAGCTGAATTGTCTTCACAAGATATTTTACCCTTAGGTGAAAGCACAGCCGCAGCGGCTGATTTGTTTGCACTTATTCAGGCGAAAGTGGATGACTTCTTCACTCGGTGTCAGCTTGCAGTTTTTGATGAGAAGGCCGCTGTCTCTTTGAATCCTGCAGATGAGTTGTATCAATCCCTAGCAAATCAACAGCTTCATGATAAAACAGAAGGCGTTGCGGCTTTGCCCTTGGCGTTAGTAGGACCGGGTAAAGATTTGCCCCTCAATGAAGGGGTTAACCCTGCTTGGTCGGATTTGATTCAACGCTTTAAAGCCGATGTTATTTTACCTATTTTGGGTGATTGTGATGTTTTATCCCTTCAGTCATGGAGCGATTTGTCAGCACGTTTCACCTCTTTCCGTCAATGGATGCAAGAAAAACCAGACAGCCCTGTAGCATCCATGGACATTATGGAGTTAAGAGGTCTGTTGGCCGGTAATGTCTATGAGGCGCTAGCGGATTTAATTCAGCGCGACCTGAATGCAGAAACGGCCGCAGAGTTGGTTGAAGGGGTTGAGCGCTTGACACGCTACAACCGAGATCTAGTGGTTTTGCTTAAAAACTACGTTAATTTGTCGGATTTCTACGGTGGAAAACGCAAAGCTATCTTCCAGGCGGGAACACTCTACCTCGATCAGCGCAGTTGCGAGTTGTGTTTACGTGTTTCAGATTTGGACAGGCATTCACAGCAGGCCAGTTTAAGCGGAGCCTATCTTGTCTATTGTCAATGCACTCGTTTAGGTGAGTCTCCGATGACTATTGTTGCAGCGATGACGGGAGGAGACGCTGACGATATGATGGTGGTGGGTCGCAATGGGGTTTTTTATGATCGCCATGGTCGAGATTGGCATGCATCAGTGGTGAAGGTGATTGAAAATCCGATTAGTGTTCGGCAGGCGTTTTGGTCGCCTTACAAACGTATTGCGAGGATGATAGGTGAGCAAATACAAAAATTTGCCGCTGCGAAAGATAAAGCTGTAGAGGACAGGTCCTCTGCCAGTTTAGCCGAAGGAGTTAAGCCAGCTGTATCTGCACAGGCATTTGATATTGCAAAGTTTGCGGGTATTTTTGCAGCGGTGGGGTTGGCATTCGGTGCACTGGGGACGGCACTGGCTGCTATAGTCTCTTCTTTGTTACAGCTTCCCTTGTGGCAAATCCCGTTGGTTTTTATCATCATCATGCTATTAATATCCGGTCCATCCATGCTCTTGGCTTCGTTAAAACTGCGAAAGCGTAATTTAGGCCCCTTGTTAGATGCGAACGGTTGGGCAGTGAATACGCGTGCTCGAATTAATATTCCCTTCGGTGGCTCACTTACTGGTGTGGCGAGCTTACCCAAAGGTGCCAAGCGCACGCATTACGACCCTTTTGCCGATCAAAAATCGCCTAAATGGATAATAGCGATTTTCCTGTTACTGATTTTAGCGGGAGTGGGGTATTTTGCAGGATGGTTTGAGCCACTGTTGACTCCAATAACGACTGAAGTGAGCAATCTTGATCGCTTACCCGCTGAGGTGGTGAATGAGGTTTCTGAGTAGCCTTATTCATAGTATTGTTTAAGATCCGAATCGCTTGGCTGTTAGCCAAGCGTTTTTTCATTTGTTCAGTTTGACAATAATCCTTAAAGAATAAACATTTATAGAAATCTATTAAATATTTATTAAACGTCGTAATACATGGACTTGATGGCGCTTTTAGTTATTTATTTTCCCATAACAGTTCTATACTGTGATGGGTAACAAAACTAGAGTGAGGATTTAGCCAGTGAAAATACGAACAAAATTGATTCTGGCATTTATTGCTTTAGCGGTGTTGCCGATCGTGATTATCTCAGCCGTTGTGGTCACTCACCTGCGCCAGCAAGCGGAAGACACTTTCCAAGCCAGTACTTCCCGCGAAATCCGCCAGATAGACAACGCAATGCAGGTCTATTTTGACGCAATCAATAAAAGTGTTCATTTTCTTGCAAGTCATCCTTTGATGATGCAGGTAGATAAGAGCATCACACATTATTTGACAAGCCCTGAGGTGGTCATGACGCCGGATAAAGCTGGCGGGATAGAACAAGAGGTTTTTGAACTTTTTAATCACTTTGCAGCTACGCATCCAGGTTTAGCGTATGTGTATATGGGGACATCGGAAGGCGCGTATATTCAGTGGCCACTCGGAAGTGTATCCGCACGCTACGATCCACGGCAGCGCCCTTGGTTTCAAGCGGCAATGGCACAGCCGAATGTACCTGTCAGAACCTCTGCCTATTATTGGGAGCCCGACGATGCGGTGATTGTGAGTACTGTTATGAGTACAGCCAATACGCTTGGCAGGCAGGGTGGTGCCATCGGTTTGGATGTGTCGCTTGGTCAATTGACGGCAATGGTTCGTGACATTAAGTTGGGCGAGACGGGCTATCTGATGCTGCTTGAAGCCAGTGGTAATATACTGGTCGATGCCGCCAATCCTGAACACAACTTTAAGAATATTAAAGAGCTTTCAGCGGACTATCGTGCCTTGTCTGATGCAACTGCGGGGGGGAAGCGTATACGTTTGTCTGGTACTGACTATATGGTATCGGTTTATGAGTCACCCGGCCTTGGTTGGCGTTACATCGGTTTAATTGAGTATAACGAAGTGATGGGGCCAGCAAATCGAATGATCGGTATCTTGTCGTTGGTCGTGCTGGTTATGGTATTACTCTTCTCTTTGGTTGGTAAGCTTACGGCTGATGTGATTGTCAGACCTATTCGCGCCGTCTCAGAGAGCCTTAAAGAGATCGCTCAGGGAGAGGGGGATTTGACTCGAGAGTTGTCGGTCAAGGGGCGAGATGAGTTGTCCGAGTTGTCGAACTGGTTCAACCATTTTTTGAAATCGATACGAAAATTAGTGTCAGAAATTACTTTAAGTGCTGAGGGCTTGAAGGTGTCTTCAGCGGAGTC
The DNA here is from genome assembly GCF_000585235.1 of Nitrincola nitratireducens. Classification (NCBI taxonomy): domain Bacteria; kingdom Pseudomonadati; phylum Pseudomonadota; class Gammaproteobacteria; order Oceanospirillales; family Oceanospirillaceae; genus Nitrincola; species Nitrincola nitratireducens. Next base: position 479,646 of record NZ_AONB01000001.1, read on the forward strand.
AACCAAACTGTCGCAGGATATGACCGATACAGCTGGGCGTCAAGGTCACTCCGTCGATATGGTGTCAACGGCTTTTCATGAAATGGTCGCCACAGCCAACGAGGTTGCTAAGTCATGCAGCAATGCAGCCCAAGCTGCCGATAATGGCTATCAAGAGGCCCAAGCAGGCCAGACCAGCATCAACGTAGCCGTTGCAGAAGTGGACCGACTTAATTCTGAGATTGAGGACTCTGTCAGTGCCATTGTGCAACTAGAGGAGGACTCGCGCAATATCAACCTGATTCTTGACACAATACGGGGTGTAGCCGAGCAGACCAATTTGTTAGCACTCAATGCGGCTATAGAGGCAGCGCGAGCAGGTGACCATGGTAGAGGCTTTGCTGTAGTGGCGGATGAAGTGCGGGGGTTGGCACAGCGAACGGCGGATTCGACCGAAGAGATCAACTCTCTGCTGAGTAAACTCAACACACGTACCGCATTAGTAAGCCAGCGCATGTCGGCGAGTCAGCAAGCCACTGGAAAAACGGTCGCCAGCATTCGGGCTGTGACTGAAAGTTTTGATCGTGTTAGAGCATCAGTGGACATGATCCGGGATATGAATACGCAAATTGCGGCGGCAGCGGAAGAACAGCACCAGGTTGCTGAGGAGATTAATCGCCATATCGCCGAGGTGAATGGTGATGCTCAGCGAGTCAATGAGATGTCGGAGCAGGTGAAGTATACATCTTCATCACTTGCAAAACTGTCTCAACAGTTGGATAGCCTAGTTAAAGCCTTTAAAACATGATCCTACTGACCAGAGTCGGGTAAGTCTTTAAACTCGATTCAATTCTCAAACCTAGGAAAATTGCACACTCAATTTTCTAGGTTATTTAATGTTCAACCACAGGTCGAAAGGTGGGATTTATTAGCTCTATACCTTGAAGAGTTATCTCAATAGATTCATTCACAATCGATACCTCTGACGAGGATACGCGGTTTTTTTCCTTAGCTGTGGTGTCGTAACCATCTCGTTTAACGCCGTATTTAAATAATTCACTTCGCATTTTCATCCCTACACTGTATCGGCGTTCCGTAAGTTATGGACCGCTAAAATAACCATAAATGGAGAAAAGCCATGGCTATTTCTACCGGAAATCGCGGTGTAGTGTACACAGGCCCTGGAGAGGTTGAAGTTCGTTCGATTGCCTTTCCTGAACTGTCTATCGGCAAGCGCCAGTGTCAACACGGTGTTATCCTCAAAGTCCTCACAACCAATATTTGTGGTAGTGACCAACACATGGTTCGCGGCCGCACCACAGCGCCTTCAGGGCTCGTCTTAGGGCATGAGATTACAGGTGAAATCATCGAATGTGGTCGAGATGTCGAATTTCTTAAGGTCGGAGATATAGTCTCTGTTCCATTTAACATTGCTTGCGGCCGTTGCCGTAACTGTAAGGAGGGTCGGACAGGTATCTGCTTGAACGTGAACCCCGCACGTCCGGGCGCAGCTACGGCTATGTTGATATGGGAGGATGGGTTGGCGGTCAGGCCGAGTATGTCATGGTGCCGTACGCTGACTTTAATCTACTCAAATTCCCTGACTCAGACCAAGCACGGGAAAAAATTCGTGATTTGACCCTATTATCCGATATTTTCCCAACGGGTTTCCATGGCTGTGTTACAGCTGGTGTTGGACCCGGTTCAACCGTGTACATTGCAGGTGCTGGGCCCGTTGGACTCGCGGCTGCCGTCTCGGCTCAGTTGCTGGGTGCAGCCTGTGTTATTGTCGGGGATATGATTCCTGATCGTTTGGCGCAAGCAAAAAGCTTTGGCTGCGAGACAATCGATCTTCGTCAAGATGCTGAATTGCCCGAGCTTTTGGAGCAAATTCTGGGCGTTCCTGAAGTGGATGCAGCAGTTGATTGTGTTGGATTTGAAGCCCGTTGCCATGGTCATTGTCACCATGAAGAAAAACCTGCAACCGTTTTAAATTCAATGATGGACATTACCCGAGCGGGCGGTCAGATCGGTATACCTGGCTTATATGTTACAGAAGATCCGGGCGCGCATGATGATGCGGCCAAGCAAGGTAGTTTGAGTATGCGCTTTGGCTTGGGTTGGGCAAAATCCCACTCCTTCCATACGGGGCAGTGTCCTGTCATGAAATACCACCGTCAATTGATGCAGGCCATTTTGTTCGACAAGGTTCAGATTGCAAAAGCGGTTAACGTTCAGGTTATTTCACTGGATGATGCACCCAAAGGCTATGCTGACTTTGATGGAGGTGCTGCGAAAAAATTTGTCATCGATCCTCACAGGCTCTTTGCTGCTTAGTCGGTAATTTGTGTCACTTATCGAGAGGCCTTCACAGGCCTTTCTTTTGATGTTGATTGCTAAAACAATTAACGGTTACTTCGCTAAACATTTCATGGCTCGCTCAAGTCCTTCAAGCGTCATCGGAAACATTCGGCCTTCGATCTGTTGTTGAATCATTTGGATGGATTGAGTATACATCCATGCGCTATCAGGAACAGGGTTCAGCCAAACCAAGGAAGGCCATTGCTTGATAATACGGCTTAACCATACTTGGCCTGTTTCTTCATTGAAGTGTTCGACACTGCCCCCAGGTGCCGCAATTTCATATGGGGACATGGATGCATCACCGACCAAGATGACCTTGTAGTCCTGCCCATATTTGTGAATTAAATCGTAGGTGCTAATACGTTGATCAAAACGCCTTGTATTGTCCTTCCAGACAGATTCATACACACAGTTATGAAAATAAAAGTGCTCCAGATGCTTAAACTCATTACGGCAGGCGCTAAACAGGGCTTCAATTCGTTGAATATGATCATCCATAGACCCCCCGATATCCAAGAGTAGCAAGACCTTCACCGCGTTATGCTTTTCTCTGACGGTTTGAATATCAAGGTAGCCTTTTTGAGCGGTGGCCCGGATGGTTCCGTCTAAATCCAGCTCTTCATGAGCTCCTGTGCGAGCAAACTTGCGCAAACGCTTAAGTGCAACTTGTAGGTTTCGATCAGCCAGCATTTGGCGATCATCGAGGTTGCGGAATTCGCGCTTTTCCCACACCTTTACTGCCTTACGATGACGGGACTCACCCCCCACGCGAATGCCTTCGGGATGATAACCACCGTGCCCAAATGCAGAGGTTCCACCCGTGCCAATCCACTTGTTTCCACCAGCATGACGCTCGGTTTGTTCATCAAGGCGTTGTTTAAAGGCCTCCATGAGTTCATCTAAGCTTTCATAGCCTTTGAGTTTGGCTTTATCCTCATCGGATAGATAACGCTCAAATGTTTTCTGCAGCCAATCATCGGGCACTAGGCTCGACAGCGAGGCATCTGCTGCTTCGACACCCTCAAAAAACTGCGAAAAGGCGAGGTCAAAGCGATCATAGAGTTTTTCATCTTTTACCAAACAGGTGCGTGCCAAAAGATAGAAATCGTCCATGCTGGCAAAGGCAAGGTCGGCTTGTAATGCGCGAATCAAGTCCAGCAGCTCTCTCGGTGTAGCGGGGATCTCTTTCGAGCGCAGTGTTTCAAAAAAATCGATTAGCATGCTGCTGTCCGAGTATTAACGATTCTGACGTCTAATCATGAATGCAAGTCGCTCCAGTAGAGATGCATCCTGTTCATTTTTGATGAGGGCACCGCAAAGAGGAGGAACGGAATTCAGGGCGTCTTTTTCCAATAAGAGTGAGCGTGAGATCTCGTCCGACATTAAAAGCTTCAACCAGTCGATCAGCTCAGAGGTGCTGGGCTTTTTCTTTAAACCTGACATTTCGCGTAAATCGTAAAAAACGGCCAAGGCTTTCTGCACCAGTTCTTCTTGAATGCGAGGGAAATGCACCTGGATAATCTGTTCCATTGTGTGTTTATCAGGAAAGCGAATGTAATGAAAAAAGCAGCGACGCAGGAAGGCATCCGGCAGCTCTTTTTCATTATTGGAAGTAATGATCACCAGCGGGCGATGGACGGCTTTAATTTGCTGTTTTGTTTCATAAACGTAGAACTCCATGCGGTCGAGTTCTAATAAAAGATCATTGGGAAACTCTATGTCGGCTTTATCAATCTCGTCGATCAGCAGCACACAGGGCTCTTCATGACTAAAGGCTTCCCACAGTTTTCCTGGAACAATGTAGTGACTGATGTCTTCTACTCGCTCACGGCCGAGTTGCGAGTCCCGTAGGCGCGAGACAGCATCGTATTCATACAAGCCTTGTTGTGCCTTGGTAGTTGACTTTATATGCCAGCTGATCAGAGGGCGATTCAAAACACGGGCGACCTCTTCAGCCAGAAGTGTTTTACCTGTGCCAGGTTCCCCTTTAATTAATAGGGGCTTTTCTAAAGTCAGAGCGGCATTTACCGCCACTTGTAGTTCGGGTGTGGCGACGTATTTTTCAGAACCTTTGAACTGCATGACAGGGACACTCATCAATATAAACGAATAATACGAGTTTACCCTTACTCGTGTCAGAGCTCAAATGGCCATACAAACTGGCGATGCTTCGTTAAAAAAGCAGTCGTGAAGCAACGAACACCAACAAAAGTCCGAAAATAAGATCAACTCCTTGACGCATCTTCATAAAGAAGTGGCGACTTTGAGGGTTGGATAGAATAAAGGCGACCAGTAAATACCAAACGGTATCAATCCCCATTGCCATGCCTGCGACGAGGACTTTTGTCAGCGGGGATTGCTCAGGGCTTAGGAATTGGCTAAACAGCGCAACAAAGAATAAGGGGACTTTGGGGTTCAAAAATGCGATTAAAAAACCCTCGCGCCATGCCAACGCGTGATGTGAAGACGTCTGCTCGACAGGCAAGCTCGCAGAGGACTTTCCGAGAGCACTGCGCAAAGACATAAAGGCGAGATACAGTAAAAATCCAGCACCAGCCAATTGCAATAGAGTGATGAGCCAAGGAGCGGCCACCATTATACTGGCAATTCCAAGCATGCTAAGGGCCGCATAAAGTCCGATGCCGAGCCCGTGGGAGAGGGCGGCAATCATGCCTTGCGTACGCCCACCGTACAGACTGTGTTTAATGATGACGGCCAAACTAGGGCCTGGTGACATCGCGCCTAAAATAAAAATGCCCGCGAGCGCGAGCCAGTCACTCCATTGCAATATCATAGGTAGAACATCGCTCTTCGTTAAAAATAATAATAGTATAAGGCATTGAATCTTAAATCAGAGTAGGTAAGCCATGGAAAACACACAATTGGCTGCGAAACGGGAGATTTTTGGTTGGTCGATGTTTGACTTTGCTAACCAAGCCTATACGCTCCTGATCATTACCGTCGTGTATGGCGATCTTTTCACGCGGATAATTGTTGGCGATGCGCCGGATTATCGTTTGGGTAACCTGCTATGGAGCGGTGCTCTGGCATTGAGTTATGCCATGGTGGTCGTTGCGAATCCGGTGTGTGGCGCGGTGATGGATTACTCTAAACGTCGTAAGCAATTTTTGTTTGCAAGTTACGTGCTCACCGTCATTACCACTTCCTTACTCTATTTCATTGAGCCAGGTTGGATATTTCCTGCCATTGTGCTGATTGTGCTTTCAAACTTTGCTTATGCAATGGGCGAGGGCTTTATTGCCAGCTTTTTAACGGATTTAGGGCCGAGAAAGTCCTTGGGCTGGATTTCGGGCCTGGGTTGGTCAGTGGGCTACTTAGGTGGGATGGTGGCCACGATTGTTGCCTTGCTTTTTTTGGGCGAAGTGTCTGACGAAAATTTTGAAAATGTACGCTGGGTTGGCCCCTTCGCAGGTATTTTCTTCTTAGTCGCTGCGATTCCTACCTTTATTTGGCTGACGGAAAAAGCACCGAAGCGTGCCAAGCCTCAACATGAGACCTGGAGCAATATTGCAAAAGTTCGACTCATGGATACGCTTTCTCAGATGCACCGATTTAATGACTTGCGTTGGTTGTTGGTGTCCATCTTTTTTTCCATGGCGGGTATCTACATCATTATTGCCTTCTCCTTTATCTACGGTGCTCAAGTCATCGGTTGGGAGGATCATGTTCGCGTGCTGATGTTTGTGACTGTACAAGTGACGGCCGCTATCGGTGCGTTAGGTTTTGGAGTTCTACAAACACTCAAAGGTGCCCGATACATTTACATCTTGACTTTGTGGTTGTGGATACTGGCGATTTTGGCGATTTGGCAAACCCCATCACTGACTCAATTGTTGAATGTTAGCTTGGGCGTCGAGTGGCAAGCTCAGTATGTTTTTTTGGTTGCGGGTGTTCTCTCTGGATTGAGTCTTGGTGCTTCCCAGTCTTCCGCTCGAGCACTGGTCGGCACCTTGTCGCCAAGGGCGAAAGCAGCTGAGTTTTTTGGCTTTTGGGGAATGGCATCAAAATTGGCCGCTGTATTTGGCATTCTAGGTCTGGGGCTGATGCAATGGGCATTTGGCTTGGCAGATGCCATCGTGTTTTGTTTGATTCTATTTATGCTTGCAATCCTGACCATACTGCCCGTCAACGAGGGGCGAGGAATTGACACGGCGGTGAGCTGGAAAGAGCCATCCACTCGGGCAGATGCCCCCTAGTTGTGAGGATGAAACATGTTATTGGGTATACATCATGCTGCCATTATTTGCTCAAATTATGAGGTGTCTAAATCGTTTTACACTCAAACACTAGGGCTTAAGATACTCGCTGAGCACTACCGTGCTGACAGAGCCTCTTGGAAGTTAGATTTGCTATTGCCAGATGGTGGGCAGTTAGAACTCTTCTCTTTTCCTGAACCGCCAAAGCGCCCCTCTTATCCAGAGGCTTGTGGGTTGCGTCATTTAGCCTTTAAAGTGGCGAATATTGAGCAGTATCAAGGTTATCTAGAGGAAAATGCGGTAAAAACAGAAGCGATACGCATGGATGAGTATACAGGCAAACGCTTTCTGTTTTTTTCCGATCCTGATGGACTTCCGATCGAACTTTATGAAACCTAAGACTAAATATGGGTTTTGTCGGCTTAATGTCGTATTGAAATTTTGTCTTTATACGTCATGCTTATAAAAAGAGCACGCCTTGAATTATGGATTGAGTGGCTGTCGAAGAGTGATTTGACTTCGAGGTGTGGTATTACAAGTGTTCACTCTTGGAGTTAATATGGCTTTTTCATGGTTTGGAAGGGATCAGAAGTCCCAGAAGTCTGTACATTCAGTTGATGTCGAGTCCATTAAAGTTCAACAGATTAGCAGCCGAGATATTTCCGCTGAGCGGTTGCGTCAACTCCAATTTGACGGTGCAAATGTTGCCTTAGTGTTAGCGTTTATTTCGCCGCATTTAGAGTTTGATGCGACGGTTCGTTCACTCAAAAATGCAATGCCCTTTGCTAAAAATTTGGTCGGAGTGATGACCGCTGGAGAGCTCAGCTCCTGTGGGAATCAGTTATATCATTCCGCTGATAAACACTGGGATAACATTGTTTTGCAAAGTTACAGTGACGAGGTCTTTGCACAGGTGCATGTGGCGTCTGTTCCACTGCATTGTGAAGACATACGATCAGGACGCGCCGGATTGACTCGTCAGCAACGTGTAAAAGCCATTGAAAGTGAAATAAAGAAAATCAAACTTCCATTTGATGTTAATTTTCAGAACACGCTGGCATTAACCTTTATTGATGGTTTAACCAGCAGCGAAAACTTTTTTATGCAAGCGCTCTACGAGAGTGAGCGCTTCCCTTGCTATTTTATTGGAGGTTCCGCAGGCGGAAAGTTGGATTTTCGCCAAGCCTTGGTTCATGACGGCCAGAAAGTGGCTCAAAATTGCGCCGTAGTGATTTTTGTGCGACTTGCCAGCGATATTCGCTACAGCATTTTAAAAACTCATAATTTCCAGAAAACTAACCTATCGTTTATTGTGGCTGATTCTGACGAAGCGGCACGTGTCGTCAACACGGTTATGCCAGAGGGCAGCACACGGATTGTGAGTATTGTCTCATTCCTCTGTAACCATTTTAAATGTAAACCCGGCCAGCTGAGTTCCATGCTTGCAGGCTATTCGTTTGCAGTTGAAATAGGTGGCGAATTGTTTATTCGCTCGGTTTCGGGCATTAATGAACAGACTGAGTCAATCAACTTTTTTTGTGATTTGACCTTTGGCGACCGTTTGTTCTTGGTTAAAGCTAAGGATTTTGTGTCAAGTACAACGCAAGCGTTTAAACAGGTCATGCAGTCGAAGCCAGTGCCTCCTTTTGCCATGTTGGCCAATGACTGCATTCTTAGACGTTTGAACAATGCCAATCAGTTGAGCCAAATTAAAGACTTTGATCAGATGAAGGTGGCGGGCTTCTCAACCTTTGGTGAGATTCTCGGGGTGCATATGAACCAGACACTCACGGCCTTGTTGTTTTTTAAAATCAAGCCAGGAGATGTCTTCCGCGATGAGTATGTGGACCAGTTCCCTATTCAGTACAGCCATTTTCGTATGTTTTTCATGGCATCAAAGATTCAGAGTTTAGAGCAGATTAACCGAGTGCAGGCCACCTTGGTCGAGCATCTTACTGAGTATCGTCCTTTATTAAGGGAGATGGTCGAGAGCTTTAATAACGTTGCCAATTATGCACAGAGTACGGGGCATTCGCTTCAATCGATGCAGTCACAGTTTAATGTGTTTTCAGATGTGATTGAAAAACAGACATCGCAGCGACATCAGCTTCAGGCCCGAGTGTCGGGGTTGCAAAAAAACTCTGAAGAGGTACTTTCGATACTGCAAGTGATCTCCGGGATTGCGGATCAAACCAATTTGTTGGCCTTAAATGCAGCAATTGAAGCGGCTAGGGCGGGGGAAGCCGGTCGAGGATTTGCGGTGGTGGCTGATGAGGTTCGACAGTTATCTCAGAATACACAAAAAAGCTTGGATCAAACTGGCGCAACGATTAAATCGGTAACAACCGCGATAGTGGCCATTCGGGATACGCTAGAACATACAGAAACAGCGATGAATAGTATAACAGAGAGTGCTCAGCAGCTGAGCCTGGAAATGGTAACACTCTCTGAAGCCTCGCGCGTGGCAGAGGGGGAGGTTGAAGGCAATATACATACCATCGCTAAAATGACAGAAACCATGGATCATATTGACCATGAGGTCGCTGCTATTGATCAGTTAAAAGCCTTACGTAACCAATAACCCCACTTTAACTGATTTTAGCGGTATAATAAGCCTTGCAAAACGCAAGGCTTATTAATTTTTACAAGGTAGAAAAATGTCAGATTTACCGAATTGTCCAAGTTGTGGTTCAGAATACACCTACGAAGACGCGTCAATGTTTGTGTGTCCTGAGTGTGCACATGAGTGGTCAGCGACAGCGGAGCTTGATCAAAATGAAACGGCTAAGGTGTATCGTGATGCCAATGGTAACACCCTGGTTGACGGTGACTCGGTAACCGTTATTAAGGATTTGAAAGTCAAAGGATCCTCTTTAGTGGTAAAGGTTGGCACCAAAGTTAAGAGTATTCGCCTGGTTGATGGCGATCACGACATTGATTGTAAAATCGATGGAATCGGTCCGATGAAGCTCAAATCAGAGTTTGTCAAAAAGATCTGATTTGAGCTAAGCATTACGAAAAGTCTTTTAGTAACACCGGCTCAATCATCAAACTGTCGCTTGAGTTTGATAGCCAAATTTGTTTATCACTAATATTGCATTGCAACTGCAGATTTCGAGCGGCCAGAAGAGCCAGTGCGTTTACTTGTTCTTCTGGTATTTCCCACACTTGTAAGTTGTTGTATCTCGTTAAGGATGACTGAATTTGTTTCCACCAGTTGGGAACGCTACGTCCTCCATAGGCATAAAGCTTGACGTGCTTTGCTCGGCCACTTGCTTTGCGCAGCCATTTTTCGTCACTTTGACCGAACTCAACCCAGAGATTTATATCCCCGTTTAGGCTTTTATCCCAAAGCTCGGGCTCTCCTTCATCGCTTAACCCTTTTGAAAAATGCAAGGTTTCAGATGCGTTTAAAATAAAGGCTAAGACACGAACCATTAAACGCTCTTCAGTTTCAGACGGATGCTGAGCGACTGTTAACGAATGATCCTGATAATAATGCCTGTCCATGTCGGCAATCTGAAGTTGCACTTTGTAAACGGTAGCTTTAGTCGCCATACATAACCTGAATGCTGAAGAATGTGCTTAGTCTACCTGAGCCTTTTCTGGACGCAAGTTTTGACCTGTATGGACTTGATTTATGATAGGCTTTTGCAATATTCCTCGCATAGATTGATCGGAAGCCTTGATAATGCAGTTAGTCGATTGTGATTACGAAACACACGGAGCCGCTATTCTGACCATTTTTAATCATGCCATTTTGCACACCACGGCTTTGTATGAATATAAACCGAGAACGGAACAACAGTTAGAGGACTGGTTTGTGGCCAAACAAGGTGGAAACTATCCGGTGATTGGCTTGATGACAGATGCAGGCGAATTGGCCGGATTTGCTTCCTATGGATCGTTCAGAGCTTTTCCAGCCTTTAAGTACACGCTTGAACACTCCGTCTATGTCAGTCAAAACCACCAACGACAAGGAGTGGCTAGGCGCTTGCTCACGGAGATTATCGAACGTGCGCAAAAGAACGATTACCATACATTAATTGGCGCAATCGATGCGACTAATCATGCGAGTATTCAGCTCCATGAAGCGCTTGGCTTTCAGATGTCAGGGTGCCTACGTCAAACCGGTTTTAAATTTGGCGAGTGGTTGGATTTGGTCTTTTATCAACGAATCCTTGATACACCGCTCAAGCCAGAAGACGATCCCGTTTATTAACGCGTTGATACTTGAGCGGTGTGCCTAAGGTCAGTAACCCCTACGCCGATCCACACACCCTGAAATATCCTGGCCCGCTTCGAGTTTAATGATTTTTTCAGCAATTTGAGCAACCGTACTGTCCCTGAGTGTTCTGGCCGACACATGAGGTGTAATCGTAATCTTTTCATGTCCCCAGAAAGGATGTTGTGCGGGTAAGGGTTCTTGGCGAAAAACATCCAATATCGCATGCTGAATGCGGCCTTCTTGAAGCGCGAGGAGTAAGTCCTCGTCGACCAAATGTTCTCCACGCCCCACGTTCATCAGAATCGCGTGCTCTTTAAGTTGGGCGAGTCTTGTGTAGTTGAGTAGGTTCTCAGTTGAATCCGTTAAGGGCAGTGTGTTGATCAGAATACGTGATCGATTTAAAAAAGGGTTCAGATTTTCGCTTCCACAAAACATCTCAATAGTGTTGACGTCGGATTCTCGCGCTTGTCTGACCCAGGTCGCGACGGGGTATTCTAAGCTCGAAAGCACCTGTGCAACGGCTGAGCCTATTTTACCATAGCCCAGTATTCCGATAGGCCATTGCTCTTTGCGGATGGGAGGCAGCGTTTTCCAGACTTGGTTTGTGGACTGTTGGCGGTAAGTGCCCATATCACGACTAAATTCGGTCACAAAATGGACTGCGTACTCGGCCATTTGCGATGACATTCCAGCATCTTCGAGTCTATAAATTGGAAGTGTGTCTGGAAGCGCGGGGGATTTTAATAAGGCATCGACCCCTGCACCCAAATTAAACAGAGCTCTAAGATTGGGTTCCAGTGTAAACAGTGCATCAGGTGGCTGCCAGACAACGGCATAGTCAGCATCGCCCATGGCCGTATCAATTGACCAAGCTTCGATTTTAGCGTTTGGAATCAGAGCACTTAATAACGAGGTCCAGCGCTCGGGTTTCGGGTCTTGAGAGACAAAAATAATCTTCATAGGTTGCCTAGCTTATTCTTTAGGTTTTACGGAGCATCGGATTGAAAATCATTCTGAACCAATTCCTTGCCGGAATAAAGAGTGCGCTTATGAGGGGATTCCTGTAAGCTTCACTGCCGTCGATTTGGCGGCCCTAATCTATCCGATGTGATAAAAAAGAGATGATTGAATGAGTTTTGCCTCCTTGGGGTTGTCCGCCCCTATTCTGACTGCTGTGGCGGAGCAGGGTTACGATACGCCTTCACCGATTCAAATCCAAGCCATACCTCAAGTCCTCGCCGGTAGAGATTTAATGGCGGCTGCTCAAACGGGCACAGGTAAAACAGCTGGATTTACCTTACCGATTTTAGAAAAACTGCTCAATGGGGAATCGGCAAAGCCGAACCATGCGCGGGTTTTGATTTTGACACCCACGCGTGAACTGGCCGCTCAAGTGGGTGAAAGTGTGACCCTTTACAGCAAGCACCTTCGTTTGCGGTCTGCGGTTGTCTTTGGAGGCGTGAAAATTAACCCTCAAATGGTCGCGTTGCGCAGAGGGGTTGATGTATTGGTAGCAACTCCAGGACGTTTGCTGGATCTGTATCAACAAAACGCAATACGCTTCAATGGATTAGAGACTCTGGTCCTGGATGAAGCGGATCGTATGTTGGATATGGGGTTTATTAACGACATTAAAAAAATTATGGCAGTGTTGCCAAGGCAGCGTCAAACCTTAATGTTTTCGGCGACCTTCTCGACAGAGATTCGAGCCTTAGCAAAGCAGTTTCTCAATAATCCGGTCGAAGTCTCAGTTACACCCAGTAATGCAACAGCACCGACGGTGACTCAATGGGTCTCGCCTGTCGATAAAAAGCGTAAAGCGGCGCTGTTGACCCTCCTGATTCAAGAAGGGGATTGGCAGCAGGTGTTGGTTTTTACCAAAACCAAGCATGGTGCGAATAAGTTGACCGCTCACTTGAATGCGGAAGGAATATCGGCGTCGGCTATTCATGGCAATAAAAGTCAAGGTGCACGCACAAAAGCCTTAGCCGATTTCAAGTCCGGCAGTATACGTGCATTAGTGGCGACCGATATTGCCGCACGAGGGTTGGATATTGATCAGCTGCCGCAAGTGGTTAACTTTGAACTCCCGCATGTACCTGAGGATTATGTTCATCGCATAGGACGTACTGGACGCGCAGGTGCTTCTGGCCACGCGGTCTCACTGGTGTGTGCCGATGATTTGAAGCTTTTGCACGCAATTGAAAAAGTGACGCGTCAGACGATTGAAAGAAGGCAAGTACCCGGTTTCGAACCTGTTAATCTGGTTCCAGAAGAGACAGCCACCACTAAGCCAAAACACAATCATAATCGTCGTCCTAAAAAACCCGTTAAAGGCCATGCAGATGGTCAGCGTTCGGGGTTTGTGGCATCAGGACATAAACCTAAGGCAAGATAATATTGAAGTCGAGAGGGGCTAAGACTATAGTGGTGCCTCTCGATATTTGATCATTTAGGTGCCTTATGAGCCTGGCTCTTTTGTCAGTGTTTGTTCCAACATTTTTCTTTGTTTCCATTACCCCTGGTATGTGTATGACGCTAGCTATGACCCTAGGCATCACCCTTGGGGTTCGTCGCACGTTATGGATGATGTGGGGGGAGATGCTAGGGGTTGCGTTGGTTGCGCTTTTAGCCGTGATGGGTGTGGCGACACTGATGTTGGCCTATCCTGGCTTTTTTCAGTTTTTTAAGTGGATCGGTGGTGCGTATTTGGGGTACGTCGGCATCCAGATGTGGCGTTCCAAAGGTCGCATGGCGATTCCAGAGTCGGCCGGCGTTCGTCAAACCGTTTCGCCCGCTCAACTCTTCAGTCAAGGGTTTGTCACAGCTGTGGCTAACCCTAAAGGCTGGGCATTCCATGCCGCACTTTTACCTCCCTTTATTTTGGCATCTCAACCACTGGCACCTCAATTAGTTGTGTTGCTGAGCATTATTGTTTTATTAGAGCTGCTGTGTATGTTGATTTATGCAAGTGGTGGTAAAGCTATGCGCGTGTTCCTGCAGCAGACTCACAATGTGCGTTTAATGAATCGCATCGCTGGCTCTCTGATGGTAGGAGTGGGTGTTTGGTTAGCGTTTTTTTAGGAGACGGGTTTGGTTGAGGGACGTGTTTCAAGTTTTGCCCCTGTTGTGGATGAGCGTGCCAAGGTTTTAATACTGGGAAGTATGCCGGGCCTAGCGTCGTTGACTGCGCAGGAATATTACGCTCATCCCAGAAATGCGTTTTGGCCAATCATGAGCACGTTGTTTCAGTTTGATGTAGCCTTACAGTATTCGGAGCGACTGGAAAAGCTAAACGCATCGGGGGTTGCCCTTTGGGATGTATTGCAGCAGTGTGAGCGTAATGGCAGTCTTGATTCTTCGATAGTTAGATCCTCTCAGCAACTGAATTCATTTGCTGAATTTTTTCATGCTTATCCTGGAATTCAAGCGGTCTTTTGCAATGGCAATAAAGCGTATCGAGACTTTAGCGAGAAGTGCAACGATTAAAAATACTGAATAATCGGTTTGAGGCACTTCATATTCAATGTTTACCTTCTACCAGTCCAGCGCACGCATCCATGACGTTTGAGAAAAAACTAAGCGAATGGAAAAGTCTATTGCTGTTTATATAAAGGCCGTTGCAGCGGCTGATAAAATTGAGCTGGCGGACGTACCTTGTAAACCCAAGTACAACAGTCGTACATTAATATCTAAGCTAAAATGGCAATGAACAGGATCGTTATCGGCATGAAGGAAGCAAATGGGATGAGTAAGCAACGCGCGTTTGTCTGGATTGCGGGTATCGCGATGCTACTGGCGGCCCAGCAGGTGACGGCTGATGTTCAACGCTTTTTACCACAGCCTCCAATACTGATCATTGAAAATATTCTGAGTAAGCAAATCAGTTCGGCGCCTGTTGATCTTCCTTCCGATGTCCAGCGCCTGTATCAAGAGGAATATGAAGAATCGAAAGTCTATGAGCTATTTTGATGCCAAGAAGTGCTATATCTACGCCGATGGAATGGATGAAAGCGATACCTATTTTTACCCGGATTTTCATTCGAGATCGCATTTGTGCCCTGGGCCTTTTTGGAGTGGTAATTTTTTAAACTGGGCGACAACGTCGAGTTTAGACCCTTTTCGAAAAACCTTAACGGGTGGGTTGCGCGTAAAAGACACGCCAACCGAAACTTGGCTAGAGTCTGCTCGCTTAGATCGTGAGACCTTCTATCAAGTACTTCGCTTTCCGAATGAAGGAATATCGCCTGAGCGCGTTAATAACGCAACCCCTTTTAGCGTCAATTGGATTGGCTTGCGCAGTCAGGGAAACCAATTGCGGTTAAGATTGCTGAGCGAAGATCTGGTGCAGCCGACTACCTCTCCCTTGATCATGTCAGAACCCTACAGTTTGGATAAAACTTACGAGCTGCTCGTTCGCGTTGCGGTGTGTGTGAATGGTTTACGAGAGGACAACTGTAAGGCTTACGGCAACTATGCAAAACCGGAAGGTTGATTCAGGGCTTTTCGCAAAGTATGCGTTTTACCGTCTTGGGATATTTGAATGATTTGTTTTTGGCTGATGAAGGTTGCGTAATGAGAGCCCCTTTAAAATTTGTAGGGCCTAAGCGCTTGAGTGCCGACGGGGAGTGGGAAGACAATCCTAGTAAAGAGTGGAGTGAAACAACGGGTGTTTTAATCCGCAATCCGGATAAGGAGGAGGCCATTCAAACCAATCGTATTGCAGGTTTACGCGGTGACTATGCCATTATTGATAGTGGTGTTATTAATTACATAAATAAGTTTGGTCATATGCCGTCTAAGAATCACAAAGGGGCAGATCCCGCCAGTGAACTGTTTCATCAGTCGTTAGCGTACCTTCGAAAGCTTGCCCCAATTGATCAATATTTGGCTGTGCGGGGTACACAGCTAGACAACTATCAGCTTGTCGATGGCTTTCCTGTCATGAATTGGATCAGCGACCCCCTGATCAATCTCAATACTTGGTGTAAGCCTAATCGGTCAGGAGCACTTAAGCTGAGTTGTAAACAACTTGCTTAAGGCGCGCTTGTCGTAGTGAGTGGTGTCTTTTTGGATGGTGCGGTACTTTTTGAGGTTTTTTTTCTATTAATCCACCAAAAATACAGGGTTTTTAACCATCGCTGAAATCAGTGGATGATAGTCAATTACCCTCATTGCTTTGCCCTTGTTGATTAATAATTGTCCTAAAATAGAAATATTGTCGACATATTCCACTATTGGTGGATTGAATGCTGCAGTTGCGGCCGTATAATTCTAACTTTCATTTTCTTAGGGTGAGGATCAAGATGACCGCAAGAACAGCCGATGTGTTGCTAGTTGGGGCAGGTGCCATGAGCTCAACGTTGGGGGTGCTGTTAAAACAGCTCGACCCATCCTTGAAAATCATCATGGTTGAGCGTCTTGACCACGTTGCACAAGAAAGTACCGATGGTTGGAATAATGCGGGCACTGGACATGCGGCCTATTGTGAGTTGAACTATACGCCTAAAAAAGCCGATGGTTCGATAGATACAACAAAAGCCTTTACCATTAACTCAGCTTTTGAAGTGAGTCTCCAGTTCTGGTCGTATTTGGTTGAACAGCAGGCATTACCAGAGCCATCTAATTTTATTAACACCGCTCCGCATTGCAGCTTTGTGTGGGGTCAAGAAAATGTCGATTTCTTGCGTAAGCGTTATGAAACTCTGTCATCCCATGTCATGTTTAAAGACATGGAATACAGCGAAGACCCTGAGGTCATTCGTGGTTGGATGCCGTTGGTGATGCAAAATCGTCCCGCCTCTCAGCCATTTGCTGCAACGCGTGTCCGTTATGGATCGGATGTTAACTTCGGCGCTTTAACCCGTTTTATGGTTGAGCATTTAGGTAAACAATCTGACTTCGACTTACTGGTCAGTCATGATGTTCAGTCCTTAGCGAAGCAGTCCGATGGACGTTGGTTAGTCAATGTTAAGAATAAAGCCGATAAACACTTAACCCCCATTACCGCCAAGTTTGTCTTTTTGGGAGCGGGAGGCGGTGCACTGCCTTTGCTTCAGAAGTCTGGAATCGCTGAAGGCAAGGGCTACGGCGGTTTTCCGGTGAGTGGTCAGTGGCTGGTGTGCACCAAGCCAGAAATTGTTGAGCAACATGCGGCAAAGGTATACGGAAAGGCACCCATTGGCGCGCCTCCGATGTCGGTTCCACACTTAGACACGCGTATTATGAACGGTCAAAAATCGCTGTTGTTCGGACCTTTCGCGGGCTTTACGACTAAGTTCTTAAAAAATGGCTCGTATTTGGACCTGATCAAGTCAGTGAATCCTGGCAATATTGGCCCAATGATGTCAGTCGGTGCCAATAACATGGACCTGACTCGCTATTTGATTTCGGAGTCTTTGCAGTCTCATGAGTCACGTGTCAAAGCCTTGCGCAACTTCTTTCCTGATGTTGAAGAGGATGACTGGGAATTGTCGATTGCAGGGCAGCGTGTTCAAATTATTAAAAAGAATCCTGCTGGAGGAGGTAAGCTGGAGTTTGGTACAGAGGTGATTATTTCTGCCGATGGCTCGCTTGCTGCGCTTTTAGGTGCGTCTCCAGGTGCTTCTACCGCCGTGCAAGCGATGCTGAGCATCGTTGAGCGTTGCTATAAGGATCAATTAGCGACAGATGCCTGGCAGCAAACCTTAAAGGCCATGATCCCATCTTATGGCAAGGTTCTCAGCGATGAGCCTGAGCTGCTGAGTGAAGTAAGAGCACGCACTTTGTCTGTGTTAAAACTCGATCCAACACTGTAAACCCATCAGGAGTGATCTGGGCCGGCTTGGCACAGATCACTCATCATTTTATTTGATCTGTGCTTCAAAGCCTGCCGTTTCGATTGCCTCGATGAGGTCTTCTGTTGATGCAGTTCCATTAATTTCAGCACTGTCTAATTCTACAAGCACTGTCTCAACGCCATTGACCTGCTCAAGCGCTTCTTTGACCTTTTTGACGCAACCTCCACAGGTCAGTCCTAATAAAGCAAGTTGGATAGTAGCCACTAAAGTTGTCTCCTTTGTATTGGGTTACGATAAATTTAAGGTAAACTGGGAATAACCTTAGCGCGATCTATGTGACTTGTATAGGATGATCATTTGAAAAAAGCCTTAAAAATACTGTGTTTATTGCCTGTCATTTTATTGGGTGTTTTTTTAACAATTGTTGTACTGCTGAAGTGGCTCCCTGTCCCGACAACTGCATTTATGCTTCATCACAACTGGAAAGCCTTGTGGAGTGAAGAGATTGAGTTTGCCCGATACCAGTGGGTTCCCTATGAAGACATTCCATGGACGCTGAAAATGGCGGTTATTGCGTCTGAGGATCAAAAATTTCCAGACCACTGGGGTATTGATGTGGCGGCGACTCAAGCCGCAATTAGGGCTTACCGTGAGGGGCGATCAGCCGGTGGTGGCAGCACCATTACTCAACAAGTGGCTAAAAATTTGTTTTTATGGGGGGATCGCAGTCAGGTGCGCAAGGTCTTGGAGTGGGGGATTGCCATCGTGCTTGAGCAATTCTGGGGAAAAGAGCGCATTCTAGAAGTCTATTTAAATATTGCGCAATTTGGCAAACAGGAGTTTGGAGTGTGGGCGGCGACCGAGTATTTGCTTATGAAGCCACTGCCTAACGTGTCGGTGCAGGACGCAGCCTTAATGGCTGCAGTGCTTCCTTCACCTGCCCGTTACGATATTAAACGCCCATCCGCTTACATGCGCAGCCGACAAGCGTTTATCCAGCGACAGATCAATAACTTGGGTGGGCGTGCTTACTTAAGGCGTTTTGAAGCAGAGTAAGCCTAACTAATTCCCATGAAGTTTTTTTAGCTGCTGTAACAAGGATTTAGGCAGGTTCTTTATCATAAGGACTTCTTGGTTGGGATCAAACTCAACAATGTTCCCTAAGCTGCTGCTGGCAAAACTAATCGAGATGTCGCTGTTTTTACCCGCAAAGCGTAGATATTGTTTAAGCTGCTTCCGATCCGGGATAAGCTCCGTCTTCGGTGTTTCTTGGTGTTTAGTCAAAAACGTGTCTATGCCAGGACTGACCTCCTCCGACAGGTTGCTAAACACAACGGGCTCACCCGCTTTATCCTGCTCCAAGCAGTATTCTACAACGCGCTCACGTATCGGCTCGCTTTCTTCATCGGGTAGGGCATTGCAGTATTGCTCGATAATCGATAAAAATTGCTCTGTTTCAACTTTCTTATCGACAGTATCTGTATAGCCTAGCCACTCACATACAACCGCTTTTACGCCTTTTTCACTCCGACCAAAACTGATGGTCAGATACTTGTCTTCATTGTTCTCAAGTGCCGAAAGATCGAGACATACGCCAAATCCCGTCTCACTAAATTCAATGTAGTCAGTCTCGTGCAGTGAAAGGTCTTGTGAAAGCTGCAGGGCTGACGAGGGGCGCAGATGAAAAATGAAAAGACGATCACCCCGCTCAAGTGTCTCACTGACAAACACAATATAGCCTTGGAGCAGCTCATTGCCTTTATCCAACTGTAAGCCCAGATGCTTGGTCAGTTGGGCAGTTAAAGACGAAAAGCCTAAGCTTCCTTCTCGCCACTGCATAATCAAAGGCCGAATCCCCATGATTTCCTGACTGAAGCAGCCGTATTGTCGCCCTGAACGGCTGCCCTGAATGCGTTTTAATTCACTCAAGATAGACGGCGCGAAGCGCTCCAAGGCCAGTTCTGTCTCGGCTAAGTGGCAGTTAGCTGCAGTTTGATCATCCGTTTTCTGAATGGAATGGATGATAAAGTGTGTCACAGGCATAGATGAATCCCAGTCAGGAGGCTGTAGCAAAAAAGTAAGAACTATACCAGTCCGCGATCAAGTTGACTTTGCCAACGTGCGAACATCATGGAGCTGGTAAATAAAATGCACAACAATATAGATTCGATTAAGCCCAGCCAGCGTGTTAAGGGCATCAGCGTGGCCAGTACGGAACCTAAAAAGTAAAAAAGTAAAACAAAGCAAAACCACGCATGCGCGCGCGCATGTCCACGAATCAGTTTAGGTGAAAAAGCGAGCAATGGCAGAACATGGACAAGCCAGATAACCCAGGGATGATCACTTTTTGCAGGAGCCAACCACAAGTACCATAGGGTAAACAGCAGCAATAAGCTGGCATAGGTAATAAGGGTGACTTTATGGCTAATATTCGCTTTTTGTGCAAGCGTCATGATGGATTCCTTAATTGAAGCGCCAGTTGCCCTAAGCGTGCGCCTAGTGCTTGGCAGAGTGCGCGTTCATCTTTGTCGAGTGGGCGTTGACTGTCGGTGCTGGCAAGATGACTGGCCCCATAGGGGCTACCGCCTGATTGCGTCGTGGATAATTCAGAGACGCTGTAGGGAATTCCGGTTAGGAGCATGCCATGGTGCAAGAGCGGCAACATCATACTGAGCAGGGTGGACTCATGGCCACCGTGCAGTGTTGATGCCGACGTGAAAACTCCTGCGGGCTTGTTAATTAAGGCACCGGACAACCACAAACTACTGGTTGTGTCTAAAAAGTATTTTAAAGGGGCAGCCATATTGCCAAAGCGTGTCGGGCTGCCTAGGGCTAAACCTGAGCAGTGTTTGAGCTCATCAAGTGTACAATAGGGCGCGCCTTCCGTTGGTATTTCAGGTATGGTTTGCTCTGACTCTGGCGATATACTTGGCACCGTGCGAATCATGGCTTCAATCCCGGCTTGTTCTGCACCACGAGCGATCTGTTGTGCCATGGTTTTCGTTGCACCATGGCGGCTGTAGTACAAAACAAGTAAATAAGGATGGGTCACGGTAAAATCTCCAGAATCGCTTCAGGTGGGCGCCCAATGCGTGCACGATCTCCTACGACCACAATTGGCCGTTCGATCAATTTTGGCAGTTCAACCATGGCTTGGATTCGCTGCTCGTCAGTCACATCATCTCTATCCAGCCCTGCGCTTTTGAACTCAGCCTCTTTGCTACGCAACAGATCTTTAACCTGAATGCCCAGTTTGCCTACTAGGTCACGAATTTCCTCGGCATTTAACGGGGTTTTCTGGTAGTCGCACACGGTCGGCACAAGATCCCGGCTTTCGAGCAAGCTAAGCGCTTCTCGCGATTTTGAGCAGCGTGGGTTATGGTAGATTATAATGTCTGGCATAGTGTCCCTTTTCTTACATTCAATAAAAGCTATGGCTATTGTATATGGCTCTGTTTCAGTTACCAACTCACAGGTGAATTTAGTGAACGTAAATGTGATGACTCCAATGACCCTTTTTTTCTTTTTTAGAGACATGGTTCGGCAGTTTTTTGTGAACCAAGGCGTGTTAAATGCATCGGCCTTGACCTACACAACCTTGTTTGCCGTGGTGCCTTTGGTCACGGTTTCCTACTCGATGCTGGCGGCGGTGCCTTCTTTTCAGGGGGCAGGGGAGCAGGTGCAGCAATGGATTTTCGAAAACTTTGTGCCAGCAACGGGTGAGGTGGTTCACGAGTACTTAAAAGACTTCACCGATCAGGCTCGGCGTTTAACGGCTGTGGGTATCGTGTTTCTGGTGATTACGTCCATCATGATGATGAAAAATATCGAAGCAGCCCTCAATCGAATTTGGCGAGTTACCGAGCCGCGTAAGGGCGTTTCTAGCTTTTTGTTGTATTGGGCGGTGTTAAGTTTAGGGCCCTTGTTGATTGGGTTTGGTTTATTACTCACGTCCTATATTACGGCTTTGCTTTATACACCAGTGCCACGGAGGTGGTGGGCA
The DNA here is from genome assembly GCF_000585235.1 of Nitrincola nitratireducens. Lineage (NCBI taxonomy): Bacteria > Pseudomonadati > Pseudomonadota > Gammaproteobacteria > Oceanospirillales > Oceanospirillaceae > Nitrincola > Nitrincola nitratireducens. The sequence continues at coordinate 501,216 of NZ_AONB01000001.1, forward strand.
GTGCACGTTTTCTTTCAATCATCCCTATCGTATTTTCAGCGATTGCCTTTATGTTGCTCTATGCCGCCGTTCCCAATTGTCGAGTACCGATTCGGCATGCGTTTTTAGGCGGTGTGGCCGCTGCGTTGATGTTTGAGGTTGCGAAGCGAGGGTTTGCATTTTTTGTGACGCAGTTTCCATCTTATGAGCTGATATATGGTGCTTTTGCGGCGGTTCCGATGTTTTTAGCTTGGATTTTTATCAGTTGGGTGATTATTTTGTTGGGGGCTGAGTTGAGTCGAGCGTTGACGATCTTTCATATCACTCAGCGTAATCGACGAGAGCCTCATTTATACACGGTGCTGGGGGTTTTGCATCAGCTTTGGTTGGCGCAAAGATTAGGTCAAACTCGATCTGATACTTGGTTATTGCAACAAACGCCGGGGTTGACGCAAGAGCGTTGGGATCAATACATCCCTATTTTGCTGGAGGCAGGTATTATTCAGAGAACACGAAGCGGAGATTACGTGTTGGCACGGGATTTAAGCCATTTTACGCTGGATCAGTTGCAGTCACTCTTGCCTTGGCCGTTGCCTGATGCCATGTCACAAACCAGTGATGTTCAGTGGGAGAAAGCATTTGGCGAGCGTTTAAAAACCTTGTCAGACGCACGTCATGACGCATTGGATGTGCCCATTGGTGAGCTGTTTAAGGCTTAAAAAAGGCATCTAGATTAGGTGTGATCAGGAGTGCCTCGGCGTCTTGTGCGCTTAGAGGCCTACTGTATAGGTAGCCTTGGATATCCTGGCATCCGTGTTCGATTAAGAAACGGAGTTCCTCCGGTGTCTCGACGCCTTCAGCCGTTACATTCAGGCCTAGGTTCTGACCTATCTGAATCATACTCTTAATAATGCCCACATGCTTATTGCCATCCTTGATACTGCTGACGAATGCTTTATCAATTTTTAGGTTATTTAGTGGCAGTTGGGTGATGTACGCCATGGATGAATAGCCCGTACCAAAGTCGTCCATCGCAATGGTGATACCGAGCGCTTGAAAATGCGCCAAGCGTTCTTTTGCTTCATGATTATTTTCGATGAAAACGCCTTCCGTAATTTCTAATTCGATCAACTCAGGCTTAACGCCGGTTTCGTGCATTAACGACTCTACCTGAGCAACAAAGTCAGGCGATGACAGTTGCAATGGCGATACGTTAATGGCCATGCGACCTGTCCAAAGATTGCGTGTTTGCCATTGTTTGAGTTGTTCAAAGGCTTGACGCATAACGGCAAGACCTAAACCATGAACTTGTCCAGACTCCTCCGCAATTTTAAAGAGCAGGTCTGGGCGAATAAACCCCTCTTGTGGATGATGAAAGCGAGCTAAGGCTTCAAATCCAGACAGATGTCGCGCTTGGATGTTGACCTTGGGTTGATAATACACGGACAAATACCCTTCACTGACCGCTTCACGCAAGAAAGTTTCGAGCTGAGTGCGACGCGCCAGTTCGTTGTGTAGGGTTTCACTGTACATGAAGTAGCGATTACGGCCCTGACTTTTTGCTTCGTACATGGCCATGTCTGCACAGGTTAAAAGCGCTTCATATTCGCGAGTGTGGTCAGGCGTCAGAGAAATACCAATACTGGCGCCAATGTTGACGATCCGTCCTCGAAGTTGAAATGGCTCAGCGATAATAGCAAGCCAGGTTTGTGCGACGACCTCCGCATCAGCGGGGGTGGCGATCGGCATCAGCAGAATAAACTCATCACCACCAAAGCGGGATAAAAATGCGTGAGATGGAAGGTGTTCCATCAAGCGTTTAGCAACCGATTTCAGCAATTCATCGCCAAACGAGTGGCCTAATGTATCGTTTATGTTTTTGAATCGATCGAGATCCACAAATAAAAGTGCAAAGGATTGAGTTTCTGTTAATGCTAGGGATTTTTGTGCGTGTTCTTGTAGAAAACTACGATTGTAAACACCTGTAAGTCGGTCAAAGTAGGCTTGATAGCTTAATAGTTTACCCCGTTGCAGCGCGTTAAAGGCAACGGTGCAATGGGATAAAAAATCAGTAAAGCGCAAATCCAGCTGTGCTTTAGGAAGATTGAGAACTAAAAAAGAAATTAATTGGCCATCTTGGTGTAATGGATAATAGTGGGAATATCCGTTTCCTGCTTTGGTAAGATCGGGAATGAGTTTACTGAACTCATCATTTGAGACGATACAGGCTTCGCTGTGAAGAATGGACGAAAACTGCATCAGAATCTCGGAAGACGATTGTTTGATTTGCTTGAATGTCTGATTTGAGTATTCGTAGGTGTAATATCGATCCACAATCGGGTTGTGTTTGTTCAGTATGTAGAGGACTGAGTACAAGGGTGTGGCGAAACGAGCGATTTCGCTTAGGATCTGATGAGCACAAGACGATAGGTTTTCATTGAGCAATATTTTTTGATTGATATTAAATAAAGCCGTGTTGTACTCAAATGCGTAGGCTAAGTTTTGAGTCATTTGATTAAACGAGTGAGCGAGGTCTTCATACTCATCGTCCGTATCAACTTGAACGGTATAGTCCAGTTTGTTTTCTGATAAGGACTTAGTGCCTTTAATCAGCGCCTCAACGGGCTTTAAATGCCGGCGTACCATATAGAGGCTAACAAACACCACAAGTAAAAAAATCAACAAGATAGCGGGAAGGAAGGACTGCCTGAAATCATTCACGCTTTTCATAAATACGTTTTCAGGCTTGCTGATGATGATACGCCAGTCATCTTGAGCAAATTGATAGCGCATAAATAAAGACCAAGAGGCGGAGATCATTTTTTCAGAATGATCGTCTATCCAGTGAACGGGTGTTTGAGGTGATGCTTTAAGTAATAAGGCTATCGTGTCTTCGCTTAAGGGTGAGGAGCAAAATATAATAACTGAGTCTGCACCAATCACACACAGCTCTTCAAAGGCGCTTAATTCCGCTTCAGGCCACAAGTAGACTGGATCTAATTCTGCAAGCCAGCGTGACTCCTGTGTTGCTAGAGTTATAAAAACGCGTTTGACGCTGGAGTGATTACTTTGAAGAGTGAACACTCCACTGTTTGGCGTATATTGAAGTAGGCTCTGCCAATCCAGAGTGTCTGCATCGGTGTTGTGTTGCCAAATAATCTGTTCATTTTGGGCGACTGCATAGTTTGAAAAATACGTTTGGAGTAAGTGAAGATATTCAGGTTGAATGTGGTTGAGGTCCTGTGTATGTTGGCTGGCGTTGAGTAAAAGATCGTATGCATAGCTCAAGCGTCTAAAAATACCCAGCCCATACTCTTTCGTTGCACGTTGTAAGTGATGATGGTGCTCAGTAAAAATGAGGCCACTGACTTTATAAAAAGAGCCCACGGCAATAAATATGATTGGCACCAGAATAATAAAGAAAAACATTCTAAAGAGGCGACGTGCCACTCGGCTTTTTAAAGAAGAAAGCTCAATTCTCATAGGCTAATTATCAATAGTCGCTCGCTAAACCATAAAAATTACCATTGTTGGCCCTGATAATATCATCACGGCTGAGCGCAGAGGTTAACGGCGATGCAGAGCGACCATCTTTACCCATACTATATAAATCAAAATCATTATTGATTGGTACCAAATTCTTATCCTTTCTTACCTTGCCTTTGTTGGTTTGAATCGTGACGTCAAGATATTGATAGGGGGCACCCCAAGGGTCTTGTAATTGGTCACCGCTTAAATTGAGCTGGTTTAAAGACCCAGGAAATTGACGATTTAAAATATAGTAACGCTCAATCGCCGCGCTGATCACCTGTAGGTCGGTAATTGCCGTATGATTATCAACGCGTTCTTTGTATCGTTGGTAACCGGGAATAGCAATAGAGGCTAACACACCAAGGATCGCGACCGTGATTAGAAGTTCAATTAGGCTAAATCCTTTTAGCTTTTGCAGAAAAGCCTTGTAATGCGTCATGAGTCGTCTCACCAACGTTGATTGGCCACAATCTTTTTCGACCAGTATAGCATTCTGTCTATCGGCTGTCTTAATAAACCTTGAGAGGGAAAGGGTAGAGGATACAGTGGAAGCCCCTTAATACTTTGGTATTGAAACGCGACTAAAGTCTTTGAATAAACCCTCGACTCAATCAAGGGTAAGGGTATACCTTTACGCCCAATCACAGGGATTAGGAAATTCCCTAATTGAGCGTTTAACAATTAAAGAGAGAAGACTATGTTATATCAGCGTAAGCATGGAGAGGAACATCCGTATTGGCCTGCCGGACCCTTTAAGATTCGGTTACCCTTTATTCACTATCGTTGGGAAGTGGCTGAAACCATTCAAGCCTTAGTGATGTTCGTTGTGGCGATGGGGATGATTCCATTATTGGAGCGTTATTTAGGTTTACCTTATGACGTTGCATTGGCCTACGTTGTGGTGTGTGGCATTGGATTTATGCTGCCTAACCTCTTGGGTGTTCCGTTCGTACCGGGTTGGATTACACCGGCAATTCCCGTTGTCTTGCTCTTTGTGGGTGGTTTCGAGCCAGGCCCTGATGCAATAAAAGCATTGGTGGCATTGCAGTTGGTGGTGACCTTTATTTTTCTGTTTATGGGCATTACTCGGCTTGGGTCTAAGTTGGTGAATAATATTCCCAATTCCATCAAAGCCGGTATTCTTCTCGGTGCAGGTATTGCAGCGATTAGTGGTGAGATCAGTGAAGGTGGGCGCCTATTTAACACGCCTATATCCCTAGGTATCGGTGGTTTGATTACGGCCTATGTGCTGTTTTCGCTGTCGTTTCGCGATTGGGTTGAGAAGCACCGTTGGGCTAAGGTTGTCGCAGGCTATGGTATGGTGCCTGGTATGCTCATCACCATGGTTATCGGCTGGTCGGTTGCTGAGTATCCATTACCTGCGGTTCAGTGGGGGATTGAGCTGCCAGCGTTTGGGAAAATTTGGGATTATTTACCCTTTACGGTTGGATTCCCGACATTTCAGTTGCTGTTGGCTGCCATTCCAACGGCCGTGATTGCCTATATCATTGCATTTGGTGACATTATTGTTGGCCAAAGCTTGATCAAGCGTGTTGACCATTTACGTCCTGATGAAAAAATTGAAATTAACGTGGATCGTGTGCATTTAGTGACGGGTATCCGTAACCTGATGCATTCATTCTTTGCACCTTACCCTGGTTTAGCGGGTCCTCTTTTCACTGGAGTGATGGCAACCATCGCAGAGCGCTATCGTTACGGTCGCGGTGCTATGGATACAATTTATTCAGGCGCGGGTGTGTTCTGGATCGTTGGCTTCTTTGCGCTCTTTTTGTTGCCACTTGTTACTGTGTTTAAACCGGTATTGCCGATTGCGCTGTCGATTACCCTTTTGATTACAGGTTACTTGTGTATTGCGGTAGCTGTAGAGCAAATTGACAATGCAACCTCAATGGGTGTCGCGGGCATTATGGGCGTTGTGCTGGCGACTCATGGCGCGGCATGGGGACTTGGTGCTGGTCTGGTTTTGTGGTTCATGATTGAGTTGCGCAGTAAAAAGGCACTTAAAGAGCATGAAGGGGAGCAGCCTGAAGAACCCATTCATATAGAAGAGAACCCTGACCCGGAAGTGGTTGCCGAAGCTAAAAAAATGGGTTAACTCGTTAAAGTCTTTCAAAAGCAGCGGACTACCCGCTGCTTTTTTGTTTTAAAAAGGCTATATTCGATCCATGAAATTGAACTCTTGTCTGCCTACATGTGTTGTTGTCGGTCTTTTCACTGTATTAAGTGGGTGTGCAACATCACCTCCGCCGTCGCGTGCGCAGAATAATATCTGTGACATTATCCAACATGAGCCTTCTTGGTATTTTGCTGCAAAAGCATCAGAAGAAAAGTGGGGCACCTCGGTTGCGATACAAAAAGCCTTTGTGCAACGCGAGTCCTCGTTTGTTCATAATGCGAGACCTCCACGTCCTTACTTGCTGGGCTTCATTCCTATGCCTCGCAAATCCTCTGCCTATGGCTATGCGCAAGCTCAAGATGCCGCTTGGAGTGATTATAAGCAAGCGACAGGTAAACGTATGGCCCAGCGCACCTCGATGGCTGATGCACTGGATTTTATTGGGTGGTACAACCAAATGTCTCGTCAACGTAACGGTGTCTCGTTAAATGACCCTTACAATTTGTATTTAAATTATCACGAGGGACATACGGGATTTCGTAATCGTACTTATGAGCAAAAAGCCTGGCTGATATCGGTTGCTCGGCAGGTTGAGTCGCAATCTAGACGCTACGAGCAGCAATTGCCCAGTTGTAAAATCCCTTCTCGCTTGTGTGTTTGGCCCTTTTGCTGAGCTAGGTCAGCGCTTTGTTCTCAAAACCCGCTACACTATTGACAAGATGAGTGAAGAGAAGGAGTTTTGACATGAACAGCTTATCAAAAATACTGGTGAACATTACTCAAGAGCAAGATAAGTATTTGTTACCCGAAAAAGCGATTCGTTTGGCTCAAGCGCTATCGGCGAAGATTGAGTTTTTTAAATGCGGCTACCAGCCTCACTACAGCTCAATGAATTTATTGGGCAATGATATTCTCGAAAAGCTTCAACACAATCGTTTGCGTGACTTAGAAGGCAGTTTAAACGAGCTGTTAGCCACCTTAAAGAAAGACTATGACAATCTATCTGTCGATGTCGCTTGGGATAGAGGCATTGCCGAAGGCCTATTAACTAAGGTTGAAAGAAGTAATCCTGATCTTGTTCTTCATGAGGTTGCCGAGCATCCGCATTTGCTGCACCGTTTATTGGTTCCACATGATTGGCAAATACTCAGAGAGTGCATGGCACCTTTGATGCTGTGTAAATCCAAACCTTGGCCTGAGCGTATTCGCATTGTGGCCGCCGTCGATCCGTTTCATGCCCATGACCACGCCGCGTTGATGGATCAGAAGATCCTCAATGAAGCGAGCTTGCTGGCTCAAGTATTGGGGGCCGAGTTGCATATTTTCCACAGCTATGTGGTGTTTCCGCAATCAGCGATTTTTGACGATAGCCTGATGTCAAACTTCAAAACCCTTCAGTATCAAGTCACCAGTGAGCATCAGGCTGGGGTTGAGCGTTTGGTGAACGGCTTTGATCCTACTATTGATGCATCTTGCATTCATGTTGTTGAAGGAGAGGTGCATGATGTTTTACCAGACTTCATTAAAAAGCAGGAAATCAATATTTTAGTGATGGGCTCTTTAGCACGCGGAATGCTGGATCGATTGCTCTTAGGCAGCAGTGCAGAGCGCCTATTGGATGCGGTCGCATGTGATGTATTGGTACTTAAAGCCTAAGGTGTGAGATTCAACTGATCTCCTGCTGAGGTCAGTTGAATCGCCTAGACGACTTAAAAGTCGAATGAAGACCAAACGGGCGCATGGTCAGATGGCTTGTCCATGCCGCGGATGTTGTATTCGATATCACTGTCAGTGCAGACGTCAATTAAGGACTGAGTTGCCAGAAGGGTATCGATTCGTAGACCGCGCTTGGGCTCATCCTCAAAGCCTTTGCTGCGATAATCAAACCAGCTGAACTTGTCGTTCTTCGTTGGGTGGATTGCACGGTAACTGTCTTTGAGTCCCCAGCCTTTTAAACGCTCAAACCATTCGCGCTCTTCTGGTTGGAAGCTGGTTTTGCCTGTTTTTAGCCAGCGAACACGGTTCGGCTCACCGATGCCTATGTCAATGTCTTCTGGCGAAATATTAAAGTCGCCCATCACGACAATGGCTTGGTCAGCGCTGTAGTGGGTTTCTAGCAGGTTTTGCAAATCGGCATAAAATTTACGTTTTGCTGGAAATTTGATTTCGTGATGAATGCTCTCGCCTTGCGGAAAATAGCCATTGATCACTGTGTAGGTTTGTCCTTTATCGCTGACGAACTCACCAATGATCAAGCGCTTTTGAGCCGTTTCATCATCGCTAGGGAAACCTTTAGTCACAGAAATGGGTGGAACCTTAGACAATAAGCAGACCCCGTAATGGGTTTTTTGTCCGTGGAAGTGTGCGTGATAGCCAAGGGCCTCAATTTCTGCAAGTGGGAAGCTTCATCAGTGACTTTAGTCTCTTGAATGCCGATGACGTCAGGTTGATGCGCCGCAATCAGTGCTTCTAACTGATGAAAGCGCATACGAATGCTGTTGGTATTAAAAGAAACCAGTTTCATGCTTAAGCCTTGTCGTATTAAATCGTAAAGATGCTGTATTCTAAGCACCTAACCACCAGACATCAAATTTCATTCAAGGCTGTTCGATTAAGATTTGTGATGGGGCGAGTTAAGATTTTTCATTGGTCAGCTGGTCGTAAAGACGTTAGAGTTTTCACCAATATCCAAAACACTAGGAGAAATCCGTGAGTCAGTTTGATTTTGATTTGTTTGTGATTGGGGCGGGTTCTGGCGGTGTTCGAGCCGCACGTATGGCTGCAGGCATGGGCGTTAGGGTGGCAATTGCTGAAGACCGTTACATGGGGGGAACCTGCGTTAACGTTGGTTGTGTGCCCAAAAAACTCTATGTGTATGCCTCGCATTATGCGGAAAGCTTCCATGAGGCGGCTGGGTTTGGCTTGATCGACGCGTCTTATCAATTCGATTGGCCCACATTGCGCGACAACAAAAAACAGGAAATCAGCCGCCTCAATGGTATTTACGCCAATCTTTTAAAAAACTCGGGTTGTACCCTGATCGACGGTCGAGCAACACTTGAAGGGCCGAATGCAGTTCGCGTGGGCGAACAGGTGTTTACCGCTGAACGCATTTTGATTGCAACGGGGGGCTGGCCTTTTGTGCCGGATATTCCCGGTAAAGAACACATTCTGACGTCAAATGAAGTTTTTGACCTGGAGACCTTTCCATCACGTGTTTTGGTGGTGGGCGGGGGATACATTGCGGTCGAGTTCGCAGGGATTTTTGCAGGTCTTGGTGCGCAAACGGATTTGGTCTACCGTGGCGATCTGTTCCTGCGTGGATTTGATCAAGAGGTGAGGGCATTTACCTCACAAGAGGTTGCCAAAAAAGGCGTGAATCTGCGCTTTAATACCGATATCGCCTCCATTACGAAATGTGCAGATGGGCGTTTAGACGTTGTGTTTAATGATGGGGCTCAAGAGATGGTTGATGCCGTCATGTACGCGACAGGCCGTGTTCCCAATACTCAAGGATTAGGATTAGACGCCTTGGGCGTGAATTTGAGCCGCAAAGGGGCGATTCAGGTTGATGATCTGTTTCAAACCAATCTCCCTTCTATATACGCGGTGGGGGATGTCATCGACAGGGTTCAGTTAACGCCGGTTGCCCTGGCTGAAGGTATGGCCTTGGTTAAGCGCTTATATGGCGGTGCCGAGACAAATGTTGATTATAATTTGATTCCAACGGCTGTGTTTTGTCAGCCCAATATTGGCACAGTCGGGCTTTCGGAAGAAGAAGCCTGTAAAGTCTATCCAAACCTTGATGTCTATCGCTCTGAATTCCGTGCCATGAAGCACACCTTAAGTGGCAGCCAAGAACGCACGCTAATGAAGCTGCTGGTTGATCGAGACACGGATCGCGTGGTTGGGGCACATATGGTGGGGGCGGAAGCGGGCGAAATTATTCAGGGAATTGCAATCGCGATGAAAGCGGGCGCAACCAAGGCGATGTTTGACGCAACGATCGGCATTCATCCAACAGCCGCTGAAGAGTTTGTGACGATGCGAGAGCCTAGCCGACGTTATAATATGTAAAGTTCGTCATTCTTCACTTTCTTATACATGAGCCCAGAGGCTTGGGCTCATGTTACTCACACTACCGAGCCGGTAACCAGATCTGAATCGCCTTGAACCACTCTAAGGTTCGCAATTCGTCATTTAACCGTGCCTCAAGCTCTGCAGCCGTCACCCCTTGTTGCTCTAAAAGTGCAAAGATCGCCATTGGACACTTGATATCCAACTCAATAAAGCGGGGAGTGTAGTAAATAATCAATTCATAATCTGGGGCTTCACCTAAAATTCTCGCGAGTGCTGCATTCAGGTGCTGTTGAATTTCTGTGCGTGCCGGTAATGTCAATTGGGCGGGCAGCGATAGACCGTGGTCATCGTAAGTGTCAATGTGATAGATAATGTGGGCAATATCATCAAAGCGCTCTTGCAATAAACGCGTGGCATAGTCACCTATGTAATGCCTTCGGCGGCACTTAAGTGAGGGGCAACTTGAACGTGCATCTCCAACAGCTTTGCCCGCCCATAGAGCGGGTTTTAAAACTATGGACGCCCAATACGCCATCTACGGACATCACGGTCTCTCTAAGCGTTGTAAGGCGCTCAGGTGGTAAGGCAGTGTCGACCAGCTCCGCCAAGCTTTTGCTTAACAACTCCCAACCAATTTTTGCAATCAGTAAAGCTACTAACACCGCCGCCAGCGCATCCAGCCACCAAATGCCGAGAATCGCGCCTGCGATTGCTATCAAGACCACGACGGAAGAAAGTGAGTCACTCCGGTGATGCCATGCATTTGCGATTAAGAGTCGCGATTGAATTTTTTCCCCAACGCGTAAGGTATAAAAGAATAAAATTTCATTCGCTAAAATTGAGGCACCTGCAATGAACAGGGCTACGACACTGGGTGGGGAGGGGATTTCACCCGCAAATAGAAGGCGCAAACTATCCCAGGCCATGAACCCGGCAACGCTCAGTAGCACAAAAGACAAGGCCACCGTTCCAAGTGTTTCAAAACGACCGTGGCCATACGGGTGATTGGTGTCTGCTTTTTTATGGGAGACGCCTAACAAAAAAACGACCATTAGGTCGGTAATGACATCCGATAAGGAGTGAAAGCCATCGGCCACTAATGCCGCTGATCCAGAAAATACGCCACCCACTATTTTTAGAAGGCTCATGACTGTATTGACAAGCGCTCCAATCAGGCTAACGTTTTGTCCGGCGCGTTTGCGTTCATCTAAGGATGGGTTCACACAGAATTCCTACTCAAAAAGATCAGTGTATCGACGTGTTCGGAAGGTCTCTAGTGTTGCAATTTAATACAGACTGTCAAGAGTGAACATGAATAAAAAGTTACAAAAAATGTGAGTAACCTTGTAATTTATGCTTGACACCTGTGAGTGTTTTTTTAATGGTTGAAAAATGAACAGAAAAAAGCGGAAAATCTGATAATTAAGCTATTGATTTATTTAAGTTGTTGAAAAATAAAAGATTTGTGTGTTGGTTAAAAAATGATCAATTTGTCTGAAGCCGTGAATTTATGGGGCAGGATAGGGGTTATGTGCATTTTTTTCACAGGCTTATCCACAGATAATGTGGGTAGCCTTGCGAACCCGATGCAGAGCCTATTTTCATACACACAGGTGTGAATAGATTTTTTTTGCAATGCACAAACAAGATTTGAGATACTTTACTCAATTTAAAACCACATGGCTATTTTCATTCATGCAGGCTTCTATGATCACGCAACTGTTTCTACCGATTGCTTTGTTTATCATCATGCTCAGTGTAGGCCTTGCGCTGACGCTTGCAGACTTTAAACGTGTCTTGAAGTACCCAAAAGCCGTCTTTCTGGGGATTACGGCTCAGTTTTTCCTTTTACCGCTTCTGGGGATTGCCGTCGTTTGGATCTTTGATCTTCCCATCATGCTTGCGTTAGGCTTGATCATATTGACCTTGGCTCCAGGTGGGGCAACATCCAATGCAATTACCTTGCTAGCAAGAGGTGATGCCGCGTTGTCGGTCTCATTAACGGCGCTATTGAGTCTCATCACACCCTTTACCTTACCTTTGATGACGGCCTTGTTGTTGAAGGTGACTTTAGAGGATGATGTGTCAATTGCCTTCCCGGTCGGTCAAGCTTTAATGCAGATGTTATTGATTACGTTAGTGCCAGTGTTGATAGGAATGGTGTTTAGGCATCGTTATTTGGCGATCACACTACGCATAGAAAAGGCCATAAGACACCTAGCCTTTTTGTTGATGGTGGCAACGGTGATTCTGTTGGTTGTCAGTCGTTGGCCCATGCTCATGCAGGTCTTGCCGTTGTTGTATCTGCCCGTTTTTACGCTGGTGCTCTTGGCTATGCTGACAGGGTATGGCGTGGCGGTGATGGGGCGGCTGGATGACCCGCAGCGTGTCTCGTTAACGATTGAGGTGGGGTTGCAGAATGCGGGAACGGCACTTTTGGTGACTGGCGCCTTGTTGCAAAACGCTGAAATGTCGGCCAGTGCGTTGACCTATGGTGTGTTAATGCAGCTACCGGCCTTCGCGTTGATTGCCTGGCGAAATCGAGATGTGTTTTTTCGCCAAGCAAAGGTGATGACCTAATCGATACCCAGAATTTTGTGGGTCTGTAAACTGAGTCGCCACTGAGGGTGGCGCAAACAATAATTGAGGGTCGCTTTTAGATTCTCTTGAGCATCCGCTGAATCCATGGGCTGTAAGTAAAAATTGTCAAACTGATAAGACACAAATCGCTCTGGCATGGCGTGCGATTGAGGGTACACCAGTTTGAGCTCGTTACCTTTGCGAATGATGATATCTGTGTCTGCTTTTGGGCTAACACAAATCCAGTCAATCCCATTCGGGAGCGGCTTAGTGCCATTGGTTTCAATGGCAATAATAAAGCCTGCTTTATGCAAGGCATCGACCAAGGGTTGATCGAGCTGCAGAGCAGGCTCTCCACCCGTGCACACAACGTAAGGAGGCTCTGAGCTTAAAGGCCAAAAGCGTTGCAAGTGGGTTACCAACGCGTCTGGACTGTCAAATTTTCCGCCGTTTTGACCATCATGGCCAATAAAGTCAGTATCGCAAAATTGACAGATCGCTTTCGAGCGATCAATCTCACGGCCTGACCACAAATTACAGCCCGTAAACCGACAAAAAATAGCCGGCCGCCCTGCATGGGCACCTTCACCTTGCAGGGTATAAAACACTTCTTTTACGCTGTACATACGAGGTTAGACCTAAGCAGATTCAGGTTCGCCACCAAAGCTGGCGATCAACGAGGGCATTAGATTCGACAATTCAAGGCCCATTTGGTTGAGTTGAGCATCGAAAAACGCTTTTTCGTCCTCAGGGCTGTCTTGCTGAAGCTGTTCCTGATATTGATCCGTTAGCTTAAGGCGGTGCAAGCTTAAGTCAGAATAAATCATAAAGCTTAACTGATCTTGCCAAGTTAAGGCCAAACGCGTGACTTGCATATCAGTGGCTAAATGAGCGCGAATTTCATCGGAAAACAAATTCTGCCCTTTGACACGGATAACGCCGCCCTCAGCAGAGGTGTCCCTGAGTTCGCACTCATCATCCACGGCAAACCCAGTGCTAATTTGATCTTCGTCCTGAACCCAAAGACTTAAGACGCTTGCTGGCGCTTGATTGACGGTTAAGGGCTTAACTTTCAATGTGCCTAACACTTCTCTTAAGCTGTTCAGCAAGTCTTCAGCGCGCTTGAAGCTGCCCGCATCAACAAAAATCCAACCGAGTTGCGGCATAATCAAAGCGCGAGTGGCCGAGCGTTTTGAAAAGGCACGTGGAAGAAGCTCCAAAATGATTTCATCTTTGAGCTGATCTTTTTCTTTGCGGTAGACTTTTCTCGCTTCGTCTTGCTCAATTTTACTGACTTTAACCTGTAGCTCATCTTTGATGACGCTGGCGGGTAGAATGCGCTCTTCCTGCAGCAAACTGACAAGGTACATGCCATTGCTAACAAACACGGGGCTTTCACTAAAGGAACAGGGTGAAACCCAGCCCTGACGTTTGAGTTCTTGGCGTCCACAGGGCACAAAGGGTTTCGTCAGAAGTGCATTTTCCAAGTGTTGCTCAGAGAAGTCTGCATCAGGGGTAAATCTGTAAATCAGGATGTTCTTAAACCAATTCATTCAGTTAAAGTCCTTCGTAGGCGAGTAACGCAAAAACAGGTATGCCACTGTCTTGAATACGTTGCGAGCCTTTTAGATCGGGTAGGTCGATTAAGGCAGCGACTTCGGCCACTTGTCCGCCTAAGCGCTTAATAAGAGACGCTGCCGCAAGAACGGTTCCGCCTGTTGCGATCAAATCGTCAAAAATTAAGACAGTATCACCCTCTTGGATGGCGTCTTTTTGAAGTTCGACCGTCGCCGATCCATATTCAAGCGAGTATTCCTCTGCGATGGTTTCGCCGGGTAGCTTGCCTTTTTTTCGGATCAGCACCAAGGGCAAATTCAGTTGATACGCAACCACAGAGCCCAGGATAAAGCCTCTGGCATCTATACACGCGACATGGGTAATCGAGCTGTCTATGTAGCGCTGAATAAACGCATCACAGGTGATTCGCATGGCTTTGGGATCTTTAAAAACAGGGGTGACATCACGAAAAATAACGCCGGGTTCTGGCCAGTCTGAGATAGACCGGACCACGGATTTGACATAAAACTCATCGTAAGACATTTAAAACTCCAGCGAGACCCGGACATCGGGTTTAAAGAGAGGTTTTGCAAGCAGGTGTCGGCTTGTCAATGGCTTCACCTGATAGTTCGAAAAGCGCATCATAGTTCAGAATTTCAACTTGTTTACCATCAACAAGAATCATGTTTTGCGTTTGGAAGCGTGTGAAAATACGGCTGATGGTTTCAACGGCTAAACCAAGATAATTGCCTATCTCATTTCGTGACATAGATAAACGCAAGTAGTTTTGAGAGTAGCCTCGTTCATGAAAACGTTGCGTCAGCTTGATCAGAAAGGTGGCCACGCGCTGCTCCGCTGTTTTTTTCGACAAAAGCGTCATCATCTGTTGGTCATTGCTGATTTCGCGGCTCATGGTCCGAAGAATCTGGCGACGCAGCTCAGGCATGTGGCCTGATAGATCGTCCAAGCGCTCAAAAGGGATTTCGCAGACGGTGGTGGTTTCCAGAATTTTGGCTGAAACAGGGTAGGCCGTATCGTTGAAGCCACTGAGCCCCACCAGCTCTCCTGGAAAAAAGAAACCTGTGATCTGCTCTTCGCCATCATTGGTGATGCAGTAGCTTTTTACAGAGCCCGCACGAATGGCAAAAATGCTTGTAAAGGTATCACCTTGTCTAAACAGGTGCTCGCCTTTTTTTAATGGACGGCTTTTATCAATGATATTATCAAGGCGCTCCATCTCCGTCATGTTCAAGGATACGGGCAGACACAAGGAGCTTAAACTGCAGGTGCTGCAGTGCACTTGATTGAGACTGTGAAGTTTGCCTGTTGAGCGTTTTTCTTCCATTCGTACACCTATCACCTTATCGGAATGAACATCGGATGCTCTCGATTGGGTATTATGTAACATTTAGGCGGCGGGGTGAAGAAGTATCCGGCAGTTGCGAATAGGCAATTGCCGGACGCACGCGAGCTTTAAATAATTCTGGAGTATCCGCGAACAGGTGCTTGCTTTGGAATATACGCATCAAACGTCATGCAAATGCGTCTAATTAATAAGCGCCCTGCAGGTGTGACTTGAATAACCCCCTTGTCCAACGTGATCAAGCCATCGGCTTCGAATTGCGCAAGCTCCGTCAGCTCCTCAGCGAAGTAGGTCGCGAAATTGATGTCAAAGCGTTGTTCAATATCCGCAGGGTTCAACGAAAAATGACAAATGAGTTGGTTAATAACAGCTGAGCGAATTCGATCATCTTCATTTAAACTAATGCCGCGCTTTATCGCATGTTGCTTATGATCAATTGCATCGGTGTACAGGCTTAAGTCATGCTCGTTTTGGTAAAACACGGAGCCTATCTGGCTAATAGAGGACACACCAATTGCAACCAAGTCACAATCAGAGTGTGTGGTGTAGCCTTGAAAGTTGCGATGCAGTTGGCCATTTTGCTGGGCAATCGCAAGGCTGTCATTCGGCTTTGCAAAATGATCCATGCCGATATAGACATAGCCCGCACCCAGTAGTTTATTAATGGTGTGTTGTAGGATATCCAGTTTGACATCGGCAGATGGCAGGGTGTCGGATTGAATGTGTTTTTGCGAACGAAAGCGATCCGGTAGGTGAGCGTAGTTAAAGACAGACAGGCGATCAGGCTCATCCGAATGATTTCATCCAGCGTTGCATCAAAACTTGAAAGGGTTTGATGCGGAAGACCATAGATAAGATCCATGTTAATGGACTGGAAGCCAAGGGCACGTGCGGTGTTTAGGACGCGTTCTGTTTGTTCAAGGGGTTGTACGCGGTTGACAGCCTCTTGTACCCGGATATCCAAATCCTGCACACCAAGGCTAATTCGATTAAATCCGCACTCGCGCAACACTCTAAGGGTGTCATCACTGGCTTCACGAGGGTCAATTTCAATGGAGTAATCGCCTTGATCATCATCGCGTAGATTGAAATTCTTACGCAGTTGCTCCATCAGTTCACGCATTTGATTGTCGCTGATAAAGGTCGGTGTGCCACCGCCCCAATGCAGTTGATTCACAATGCGGTTGTTATCGTACAGGCTTGATAAGTACTCCATTTCACGATAGACACGCTCCAAGTAGGGTTGGGCTCGGTCTCGGTTTCGTGTAATCACTTTGTTACAGGCGCAGTAGTAACAAACGTGCGCACAAAAAGGAATATGGACGTATAAGGATAAGGGCGCGTGTTTGTCCGTCGTGCTTAGGGCGGATTGAACGAGTGCTTCGGGCTGTAAGTTAGGGTCAAACTGCACGGCGGTGGGATAGGAAGTATAGCGAGGCCCCGATAAATCATAACGTTTAATGAGGTCTAAATCCCACTGGATAGGGTTTTGGAAGTTCACAGTTTTCGTTCCTTAACAGCTAAAATACAACGCACAGTATAGAGGAAAAAAACAAAAATACGTTGATGAGGGTCAATGGCTTATTGAAATTAACTCAGTCAGAGGGAGTGTGAAAATGCCAAAGGCGATAATGACGAGTGCTGACAGCTTGCGAGTCCATTTTTGTTGCAGCAAGGCTTTCACCTGTTGAGCCAGTAAGCCCGTGGTGAACATGGCCGGTAGCGTGCCTAACCCAAAACCCGCCATCAGCAGTGCACTTTGCTGCCAGCTGCCAGCGGATGATGCCCAGAGCAATGTGCTGTAGACCAATCCACAGGGGAGCCAGCCCCAAGCAACACCCAGCAATAACGCCTGGGGTAAGGTTTTGACGGGCAGTAAGCGGCTCGCACTTGGACCAATGAGTTTCCAGAGCTTACCACCCACTTTCTCCAGATGCGTAATGCCTAGCCACCACTGGCCGACATAGAGGCCCATGGCAATTAGCATAAATCCAGCAAAACTGCGAAGAATTAGTCCAGAGGTTCCTGTTGCAACGAGGGCTCCAACTGAGCCCAATAAGGCCCCAGCAATCATATAACTGCTAATGCGACCTAGATTGTAACTCATGAGAAAGGACGTATTTGACAGTGTAGAGCGATGGCGCTGTAAGCCGATGCTGGCGGCAATCCCACCGCACATGCCGATGCAGTGTGTGCTGCCAAGTAAGCCAATCATGATGGCGGTGGAAATCAGCAGGGGGTCAGTCATTGTGCTTAGCGTTGTCTGCGTCACTTGGGTGGGTGTGATCCTTGTCAACCTTGGCGTCGTCAGGGATCAAGTGATCATCGTCATCATAGAGGATGCTGTGGGCAGGCGATTCGAGATCATCAAATTGCCCGCTGTTGACGCTCCAAAAAAAAGCCCAAAAAGCGATGCCTGTTAGAATCAAGGCGATCGGGATTAGAATGATGATAATTTCCATTAAATACCTGCTTTGGGTTGGGGCGTATTTTTTGCGTTGGTAATTGTGCCGCTTTTTTCGTTATTTTTGGTGTGGGTTGAGCTTATGGGTTTCAGCCGTTTAAAGCGACGCGTTAGGCGTAAGGCATTCCCCACGACAACGAGAGAGCTTGCTGTCATGCCAATTGACGCAATGTAAGGAGGAATCATCCCCATTGATGCGGCGGGCAGGGCGATCACGTTGTAGGCTAAGGATAAGGCAAGGTTCTCTTTAATAATGTGCTCTGTTTTGCGCGATAAGCGCACGCCTTGTGCTAAGGTCATTAATTGATTGTTGATCAACACGGCATCAGAGTTGGTTTTTGCTAAGTCGGTCGCAGCCCCCATCGATACAGAGGTTTGAGCGCCAACCAAAACTGGGATGTCATTAATGCCATCTCCGACCATAATGACGCGTGCCCCTTGAGCTTGCAGTTCGCTGATACGCTCAAGTTTATTCTCCGGCGTCATGCCCGAGTAGACCTGTGTGATTCCCAATTGCTCCGCGATGCGTTGTACAGCGGGGGATGCATCACCTGTCAGCATTTCCACCTGTAGGCCAAGCTGCTTGAGTTGTGAGAGGGCGTTCAGAGCATCCTTACGAATTTGATCATCCAAGGCAAACCATGCGATGGCTCCTTGCTGATCGCCCAGTAAGACCCACTGACGTTTGTTGTCAGGCATGTCTGGGGTGTCGAGCCCGCTTAATTGCATTACAAAACTGGGTTTGCCAATTCGATACACTTGATGATTGAAGCGGCCCTCAATGCCTGACCCTAACGTGTTGATCGTCTCATCTGCAGGCTGATCAAACCAAGGCGTAAAGGCGCGTGCAATGGGGTGCTCTGAATGGCTCTCCAGTGCGGCGGCGATGCGCAGAGCACTTTTCTCAGATATGTCTCCGACTAGATGCGTGGCTTGAAGTGCTAAACGGCCTTCCGTTAGTGTGCCCGTTTTATCAAACAAAACATGGGTGGCTTTGCTAAAAGACTCCAGCACATGGCCACGCGTAATTAATAAGCCTTCTTGGCGCAAGGTGCCAGTTGCTGCTGTTAGTGCCGTTGGTGTTGCCAGTGAAAGTGCGCAAGGGCAGGTGATGACCAGCACGGCTAAGGTTATCCAGAAGGCATTGGCGGGTTCTATAAAATACCAAGTTGTATAAACGCATATCGCCACAATTAAGCTTACACCTACAAAGTAACTGGCAACTTTATCTGCAACATAGGCAATGCGGGGTTTTTCACTTTGGGCACGATCTAACAGCTTAACAATCGCCGAGATACGACTCTGTTCACCCACAGCGGTGACACAGACTTCAATGGGGTTTTCGACATTGATTGTGCCACCGACGACGGTATCACCAACGGATTTACGCAAGGGTAGATACTCGCCAGTCAAAGCTGACTCATCAATAGAGCTGATCCCTTTGGCGATAATACCATCAGCGGGCAGGGTGTGACCGGGCTTTACGATCACGATGTCGTTTGGTTTTAATTCAGTTGCAGGAACGAGTTCTTCACTGCCGTCTGGGTTAATCCGAGTGGCACTGGTTGGAATCAAGTCCATCAAGGCATTACCTGCTTTTCCTGTTCGTTGGCGTGCTTTCATTTCAAGGAAACGGCCAATTAACAAGAAAAAGGTGAACATCGTCACGGACTCAAAGTAAATTTCACCCGTATTAAAAACGGTTGCCCAAATGCTGGCAAAAAAACCTCCCCAAATAGCAATGGAAACGGGAATGTCCATGGTTAAATGACGAGCTTTGATATCCCTGAAGGCATTTTTTAAAAAAGGATAAGCGGCATAAATAATAACAGGTGTCGATACCACTAAGCTGGCCCAGCGCATCAGCTGAATGTACATGTCTTCCATGCCAGCTGTAGAGACTTCGGCTGCATAAAGTGCCGCAGCAAACATCATGGCTTGCATGGAGCCTATTCCGGCAACGCCCATGCGAATGATCGAACGCTTGTGCTCCTTGGCAAGAAGTTGTTCTTCTTTATCAGGATGGTAAGGATGGGCGCGGTACCCTACATGTGCAATGGTTGCCAGTAGCTGGCTCAGCTTAACGTCCTTAGGGTTCCAGAGCAGGTGTGCACGGTGATTGGATAGGTTGACACTGAACTTAATCACACCTGGCTGTTTTGACACGTGATTTTCAAGTAACCAAATACAGGCCGCGCAACTGATGCCTTCAATGACGAGCATCGCATCATGTTGATCCGTATCGAGCCCGGTGACAAAGGTCTTTTGGACTTCTTTACGATCATAAAGTGTAAACTCACGTGTTAGCTCTTCAATGCGAGATAAGTCCGCTGTTGCCGAAAGTGCATCTTGACCTCGGTGTTGGTAGAAGGTGTCGAGCCCTCCATCAACAATGGTTTGGGCAACTGCCTGACAACCCGGACAGCACATCCGTTGTTGCTCACCGTTGATTTCAGTATAAAAATTGCTGTCGTGAGGTATCTCAGATCCGCAATGAAAACATTCAGTTTGCTGTACGGGTGTCAGTAACGCATTCATTCAAACTACCGAGTTAAGGTTGGAAAACAATCGTTTTTTCGTCGAAAGGTGGGTAGGCATCTTGCCTTAAATGCCAGTCACCCAGTTCTGGAATAAGGATAAACGTTGACCGTGTTGCAATTAATTTATCCATGTTGCCGTTAAATGAATTCAAGTTGCCGACACGGTTAAGTTTGATAACATGGTCCCGCTGTTGATTTGCACCAACTTTGACGTGCAGTTCAATCATCGATAACTCGTCTTCAAGATCCCCTTCAACATTGACTAGTGCTTGCCCTGTAAGTTCGTCTAGAATGAGTGTTGCTGAAATTCCACGTGCCTCGGCATTATCAAGATGCGAAGTGTCCAATACATAGCCTCGACCATCACGCTTCGACTCTCGATCCAGCGGGGGGTCGATTTTCTGTTGCCCAATTGCAACGGACAGCATAATGAAACCAACGGTCATTGCAGCAATGATAGGGGAGAGTACGAACCACAGCCAGGGTTGTTTGTACCAAGGGGAAGTTGGGGTGGATTGTTGACTCATTCAAAACCTCAAACTAAAGCGGCAGATTCGATCTGCCGCGAATTATAGCGTATATTGCATCAACATTTCTCGTTAACGACGAGGTGCTGGGCCCATAAAACGGCTTTCAATCGTTGCTTTGACATCCTTCGCGTCCAAGGCTTCGACACTGAACTGGATGGCAGAGTTCGATGAACGTAAATTATTTTTTGGGGCCTGCACACGCACCGGATAGTTGAGCAGTTCACCAGAGCTGACAGTGACGATTGGATCATTGATCAGTGTTAATCCATCTATGCCGCTCACACTGAGGCGATAAGTCCGATCCAATTGCTCTTTATTGGCGATCTTCAACGTAAATACGTTTTGAATGAGATCGCTGCTGACTTCTGAGTAAAGTTCTCCACGATCACGAATGGCTTCAAACTCGACCGGTATACGATTGCTTAACACATAAACAAAAGCCGTTAGCATAATCAGCATTGCTGCGAAATAACCAATTAATCTGGGTCGTAAGATCTTGGTCTGTTTGCCTTCTAAAGAGTGCTCAGTGGTGTAGCGAACCAGTCCTCTGTCGTATCCCATTTTATCCATGATTTCATCACAGGCATCAATACAGGCACCACAGGCGACACACTCATATTGCAAGCCGTCACGGATATCTATACCCACAGGGCAGACATGAACGCAGGCATGACAGTCAATACAGTCACCTAAGCCTTCCGCTTTAGGGTCGCTGTCTTTTTTGCGTTTTCCACGCGCTTCACCCCGTTTTTCATCGTACGAGATAACCAGTGTGTCTTGGTCGAACATAACACTTTGGAAACGCGCATACGGGCACATGTAAATACAGACTTGCTCGCGAAGCCAGCCTGCATTGCCGTAGGTAGCTAAAGTAAAGAAGCCCAGCCACCAAAGCTCCCAAGTGCCTAAGTTTCCACTGGTAATGTTCGGGATGAGTTCACGAATGGGGGAGAAGTAGCCGACAAAGGCGATCGCGGTGACGATTGCCAGTAGCATCCATAGGCTATGTTTTGCTGCTTTTCGAACGAACTTTTCGCTTGTCATTGGGCCTTTGTCACGACGCATGCGCTTATTACGATCACCCTCCGTGATGCGCTCCGCCCACATGTAAAACCACGTCCATACAAATTGTGGACAAGAATAGCCACACCAAAGTCGTCCTGCAAAAACAGTCACAAAAAATAAAATAAAGGCAAGAATAATCAATAGCAAGATAGAAGCATGAAGTCTTGTGGCCAAAATGTCATGCCGAAAACATGAAACTGTCGATTGGGTAAATCGAACAAGACAGCCTGTCGGCCATCCCATTGCAGCCAGGAAACGCCAAAAAACAGGGCTAAAAGTACAAAGCCTGTAAAGGTGCGAAGGTTTTTAAAAAAGCCTTTGTAGTACTTCACATAGATATGTTCACGTTTCGCATACATATCAAATGTTTGTACATTGTCTTTGCTGCTTTTGGGCGTGACGTCTTTAACCGGAATCTGATTCATGGTCGTGCCTGTGAGTTGCTACAAGTTAGTAAGGCCAGTTTTCTAATCGTTATAATATTATGCCAAAAAAATGAGCGATATGACGTAAGTCATATCTTTATTTAAAAAAATACTTAAAAAAAGGGAGATGAGCAACTCATCTCCCTTCGCTTAGGACAGGTATTTTACTTGCTTAAGCTTTTTACATATGCCGTAATCAAGTGAATTTGATCATCTGACAATTGACCGCCGAAAGCCGGCATGACACCAAAGCGTCCATGACGTAAGGTGTGTGCAATTTGCTCAAAGCTGCCGCCGTACAACCAAATGTCATTGGTCAGATTGGGAGCACCCAAAGCATGCATGCCTGTGCCATCAGGCATGTGGCACGCCGCACAAAGAGCTGCGAACTGAGGTTGTGCTCTTGAAGCTGATTCTGCGTCATGCTCACGGTTAGCAAGGCTCAGGACATAATGGGACATGTCACGAATACCGTCTTCACCTAAAACATCACCCCATGCTGGCATTGCGCCGTTACGGCCTTGTACCAGAGTGGTTTTGATGTTTTCTTCCGTGCCACCGTACAACCAGTCATTGTTGGTTAGGTTCGGGAAGCCGTAAGCACCAACACCTCCAACGCCATGGCATACAGAGCAGTTGTTAGCAAACAGACGCTGACCAATGCGCAAGCCTTCAGCATTCGCAGGCTGGTGCAATTCTTCAATGCTCAGCTGCGCAAAACGCTCAAAGACAGGTGCGTAATGCTTCTCAGCATACTGCATTTCTTCTTCCCATTGCCCTGTCGACGTCCAGCCCAAAAGGCCTTTGAAGTTGCCAAGACCCGGGTAAAGTAACAGGTAAACCAAGCCGAAAATAACAGTGGCCACGAACATTTGGAACCACCATTTGGGTAATGGATTGTCCAACTCTTCTATACCATCAAACGCATGACCAACGGTTTCTTCCGTCGTTTCGTTGTACTTTTGACCTTTACGAGTTGCAAAGAGCAACCAAGTACAGCCAAAGATTACACCGAGGGTGATAATGCTAATCCACGCGCTCCAGAAAGCACTCATTTTTTATCTCTCCCGTTATGGGCCAATTTATCCTGATTTTCGTGCCCTTCATCGTTCTCATCATCGGCGAAGGGTAGGTTGGCGGCGTCATCGAATCGTTTTTTGTTTTGCGGTAACAAGACCCAAACAAACAAGCCGATAAACGTGATCAACATAATCACAGGAATAAACGGGCCATACACTTCATAACTCACAGCGGATCACCGTGTACTATAGTTAGAGTGGGTCTTTCCGAGTGCTTGCAGGTAGGCCACCAATGCATCAATCTCGTATTTACCCTGCACATCTGAGCGTGCATTCGCTATTTGCTCGTCCGTAAACGGAACACCTAAGGTTCTAAGTGTTTCCATTTTTTGGCCAGTTTGAGCACCACTTAACTGACGCTCAAACAACCAAGGATAGGATGGCATTTTTGATGTTGGTACCACGTCTCTTGGGTTATACAAGTGAGCGCGTTGCCAGTCATCAGAGTAGCGACCACCGACACGAGCTAAGTCAGGTCCTGTACGCTTAGAGCCCCACAAGAACGGATGTTCCCATACATGCTCGTTTGCGGTAGAGAAGTGGCCATAGCGCTCGGTTTCTGCACGGAAAGGGCGAACCATTTGCGTGTGGCACACGTGACAGCCTTCACGGATGTAGATATCGCGACCTTCAAGCTCGAGAGCTGTGTAAGTCCGCATACCTTCAATCGGCTTAGTGGTTGAGTCTTTAAAAAACAATGGGACGATCTCAGCAAGACCACCGCCACTGATCACAAGTATGATCAGGACAGCCATTAACCCAACATTTTTTTCAATCGTTTCATGTTTAATCATGTCTTAATGCTCCTCGTCTGACTCACGCAGTCTGAACTTCAGCTTCAGGATCTGCCGCTTTTACGGAGCTGCCACTGCGCACAGTCTGCCATACGTTGTATGCCATCACGAGCATACCTGTCAGGAAGAGTGCTCCACCTAAAACGCGAACGAAGTAACCGTGATGGCTGGCTTCCATTGCTTCAACGAAGCTGTAAGTCAGGGTTCCATCTTGGTTGACAGCGCGCCACATCAAGCCTTGTAAAATACCGTTAACCCACATCGAAACGATGTAAAGAACCGTACCTACGGTAGCAAGCCAGAAATGGACATTAATCAAGTTAGTGCTGTACACCTGCGCTTTGCCAAACAGTTTTGGCAGCATGTGATAAACGGCACCAATCGAGATCATGGCAACCCAGCCTAGCGCACCTGAGTGAACGTGGCCTACTGTCCAGTCTGTGTTATGCGACAGGGCGTTAACAGTCTTGATTGACATCATTGGGCCTTCAAAGGTTGACATGCCGTAGAACGACAGAGAAACAACCAAAAAGCGCAAGATTGGGTCGGTACGAAGCTTATGCCACGCGCCAGACAGCGTCATCATACCGTTGATCATACCGCCCCAAGAGGGAGCCAGTAGGATTAACGACATCACCATGCCGACAGACTGTGTCCAGTCAGGCAGAGCAGAGTAATGTAAGTGATGTCCGCCCGCCCACATGTAAGTCGCAATCAATGCCCAGAAGTGAACAATTGAAAGACGGTAGGAGTAAACTGGACGGTTCGCTTGCTTAGGAACGAAGTAGTACATCATACCCAGGAAGCCAGCGGTCAAGAAGAAGCCTACAGCGTTGTGTCCATACCACCACTGAACCATCGCATCGATGGTGCCAGAGTAGGCAGAATAGGATTTCCACATGGAGACAGGCATTGCCGCGCTGTTAACAACGTGCAGTACCGCAATAACCAAGATGAAAGCCATATAGAACCAGTTTGCAACATAGATGTGTGCAGTCTTACGCTTGAATACCGTACCTATGAAAACAATGGCATACACAACCCAGACCAAAGTGATCAGGATATCGATAGGCCACTCAAGTTCGGCATACTCTTTTGCAGACGTGATTCCAAGCGGCAATGTGATTGCGGCCAGCACGATCACTGCCTGCCATCCCCAGAAGGTAAACGCAGCTAATCCATCAGAGATCAGACGTGTTTGACAGGTACGTTGCACAACATAGTAAGACGTCGCGAAAAGAGCACATCCACCAAATGCAAAAATAACCGCATTGGTGTGTAACGGACGTAAACGTCCATAGGTCAAGTAAGGTATATCAAAGTTAAGCGCCGGCCAGACGAGTTGGGCTGCTATAAGTACGCCTACGGCCATACCTACAATACCCCAGACGACTGTCATGATGGCGAATTGACGTATTACTTTATAGTTGTACGTCGGGTGATCAGTTGCAATGCTCATATCAGGCTCTCATCAACAAGCTGTTAGTAGTAAGAAGAGTTCCACCGCGGATTATCAGGGAATTACCCCATCATTTCAACGTAATGCTCAAGCACGCTGTGACATGATGTCGCAGTGAAAAGAAGAAAACACCTAAAGTGTTTTGGGTTGGAAGTTTGTAATTTTTTTATGTATCTTTTTGAATATTAAAGATTATTTTTATTCTGTTGTGGCTCGTTAAGAGTACGTCCTACGGCAGAAAGTGTACTTTTATAGGTCGTTACTGCAACTTTGGACTAAGACTAATGACAGAATATTTTCATTTTAATTGATGTAAGTCAATTCACGAGGTGTCCATTCAGCCGGGGAACTCGGTAAAAAGTAATCGATTGTCGAAAATCCTGTTAAGATAGTGGCTAATTGCATTCTGATTCATTTGATATCTATAGGTTTTACTCCATGTTACCGTTAAAACTTCTCTTACTTTACTGCCGAGCTGGATTTGAGGCCGAATGTGCAGCTGAAATATCCAATCGTGCCACGGAAGTTGGAGCAGCGGGTTATCCTGTGTTCACGAAAGATCAAGGATACGTCGAGTATCATCTTTTTGGTGATGCATTGGAGTTGATGTCTCAGATAAAGTTCCGCTCGTTAATCTATATTCGTCAGTGGGTGGCGTGCTTGCCTGTTTGTTCGGAGCTGCCAACTCAGGATCGGATCACACCTCTTTCTGAGCTCGTTCAACAATTGCCGCAGACGGCAGAGTTGGTGGCCGAAACTCCAGACACAACGGAGGGGCGCGAACTGCAAGGGTTTGTCACTAAGTTTGCGTCTGCTTTTTCGCAAAGTTTGCGTAAAAATGGATTGATGCTGTCACGTAAGCAGGCTTCTTTATGGCGTTTGCATCTATTTGCTTTATCTGGACGCGAAATGTTCCTCGGCGTCAGTCCTGTAAAAAACAGTTCCTCTCACCCAATGGGCATTCAGCGCCTTAAGTTTCCAAGTCATGCACCCAGTCGTTCAACGTTGAAGCTTGAAGAGGCCTGGCACTGGTTTATACCTAAGTCAGCGTTTGATGAGGCACTCGGTGGTGGGTTGACGGCTGTGGATTTGGGCGCTGCACCGGGTGGTTGGACGTGGCAGTTGGTTCAAAAGGGCATGTTTGTCACCGCGGTTGATAACGGCCCCATGAATGAAACGCTGATGGAAACTGGCCAGGTGACGCATTTACGTGAGGATGCCTTTAGGTTTGAACCTGCTCGGCCTGTTCA